>JANNSB010000115.1:0-5044 GCA_031402175.1 Planctomycetaceae bacterium | reverse complement strand
GCCTGTCGGTGACGCCTGATGAGTTCGCCGAACACAAGGATGTGATCCGCGAAGCGGTGGCGGAGACGGTGAAGGAGTTTGAGTCTTAAACACTGACGCAGAAATCGATGATCGACGGCAGCGTGGCCCGGCCACTCATGGCCGGCTGGGTGGCGGGGGCGCACCGTGAAACTGAAGCCCCCGAAACGCGCGCTACGGGTGCTTCTGCTCCGCAGTGCGCACCCGCCACCCCGCCGGTGATTCGCCCAGACAAGAATGTCTGGGCCACCTGGCACTGAGGAGCGATCGACTAACCAATCTTCACTTTCCCGCTTGTCAAATCACCTCTCCCCGATTCGGTTCACTTCTCCTTGAATCCCCCAGCCCCCTCCCGACCGACCGGGCGATGTGGCATCGGTGGCATGACCGTTCTGCCGGTCGCGCAAACTGCGGGGCGGCAGTTCTTGCCGGACATTGGCTGAAAACCCCTACGCTCTTCCCCCGATACAGTTGTGTGCGACGGACAAGGCTCCCTCTGCGGGAACCGGCCGCCGCTGTCCAACGTCGTAGATAAACTACGACCAGGGAGGGACTTGTGACCAAACCCCGACGAACTCCCTGGAGGAAGCCCCTTGAGTCGCCCATCTTTCGGACCGAAGTCCTTCTCTCATCAGCCTGACCGGGTCGATCGCCCGGCCCGCACGCGACTGTTGCCCGAATGGCTTAAAGGCTGGCTGCAGCAGGTGGCCGACCTCTTCGAGCCTTTCTCGGGGGTTGCTCGTGCCGGTTATGAGTGTTTTCAGGCCAACGGCACCTGGGAAATTTCGCTGTTTCTCGGCCAAAACGAGACCCTCGGGGGACAGCACGACGGCCAGTTGCTGCCGGTGAATTTCCGCTTCGATGTGGCGGGCCTGCTTCACTTGTTCGGCGAGCTCAACGTCCTCCGCTGGAATGCGTTTCCCGATGCATTCGTCTTTCGTGATGCGGGCTATCCGATGGAGTCGTTCCTGCTGGCCGAAGGGCTGGTGCAGGGTGAAGGGATCCGCCTGCAGGTTCAGGCGTTGCCTCCCGAAGCCATTGGTTCTGGACTGCAGTTCCTTCCCAACGGCGAGCACTTGCTGGTGTGAGCGAATAGTAAGTAGTGAGCAGCGAACAGGGTGAGGCGAGCTTCCGCGACGCATCCAACCTCTTTGTTCTGAGCTCTCTGCTCCCTGCTCCAGGCTCAACGTGTATCCACCATATAGTGGATGGGCGAAGAGTTTAGGTGGAGTCCAGGCGTTAGCCTGTCCGGCAGCCTAAAGGCTGGACTCCCTTGCGCTGCTCTAATTGACGCAGTCGGCGGGATCGGGTATTTCACGGCAGCCATTTTGGGGCCAGGCGCGTACAATGCCCGGAGTATGGAACCTCGGATGATTCGAGTCCGCCGAGACTGTTGAGTTCGACGATCAAGGAGTCTGCCAACGTGATGATGGATGCCTATTCCGAGGAGGGGGGACGCCCCGGTCCCCTGGAGATCACGAATTCGGATTATCAGCGGATGCGGCAGATGACCATTGGGGATCTGCTGCTGGAAAACCGCACCCTCTTTCTGCAAGGCCCGATCGGCGACGGCACGGCCAACGTCATCTCCATGCAGATGCTCTATCTGCAGTACGAGAACCGCCATCAGGACATTCACCTCTATGTGAATTCTCCCGGCGGATCAGTGACGGCCACGCTCGCCATCTACGACACGATGCAGTTCATCGAATGCGACGTGGCCACCTACTGCGTCGGCATGGCCGCCAGCGGAGCCGCGATCCTGGTGGCCGGCGGCAAGAAGGGCAAACGCCGCATCCTGCCGCACGCGAAGATGATGATCCATCAGCCTTATGGTCAGGTGGGGGGCCAGGTTTCCGATATCGAGATTCAGGCCCGGGAGATTATCGACACGCGCGAAACGCTCAATCGGATTCTGTCCGAGCACACCGGCCAGCCTTTGGATGTGATCGCCCGCGACACCGACCGCGACCGCTACCTCTCGCCGATGCAGGCCAAGGAGTACGGCCTCGTCGACGAAGTCGTGCTGACCAAGAAGAAGCTCAGTCCACCGGCCAAGTCCGAGTGATCCTCGTTTCACTCGAATCGCAGATACACAACGGAGTCATATTCTCGCTTGAGGAGTTCGATGAGCACACTTGTTCCCTTCGTGATTGAGAAGTCCGGCCGCGAAGAGCGGGCCATGGACATTTACAGCCGGCTCCTGCGGGACCGGATCATTTTTCTCGGCACCCCCGTGACCGATCAGATCGCCAACTCGATCGTCGCGCAGCTCTTGTTCCTGCAGTTCGAGGACGCGAAGGCCGACATCCACATGTACATCAACTCGCCCGGTGGTTCGGTCACCGCGGGTCTGGCGATCTATGACACGATGCAGTACATCGCCTGCGATGTTTCGACGTATTGCATTGGTCAGGCCAGCAGCATGGGCGCCATCTTGCTGACGGCCGGTGCCAAAGGGAAGCGCGCCGCCCTGCCGAACGCACGCATCATGATCCATCAGCCGCTGATCGCCGGTGCCCTGCCCGGCACGGCGACCGAGATCGAGATCCACGTCAAAGAACTCATCAAGGTCAAGCGCCGCATGAACGAAATTCTGTTCAGGCACACGGGCAAGACTCTCGAGAAGATCGAGTCCGACACCGATCGCGACAACTTCATGTCGGCTGAAGAGGCCCGGGACTACGGCCTGATCGACCGCGTGCTCGAAAGAATTCCCATCGAGCCGACGAACGGCACATGACCTGGAGTCCAGCCTTCAGGCTGCCAGCCGCAGGCTAAAGCCTGGACTCTTTCCCATCGACAAGGATGTCGCATGGATCGTTCCCGCCAAGAACGGCGATCACCGGCCTTCGCTTGCCTGCGACTTCTCGCGGCAACAGCGGCGTTGTGTCTGGCCGGTTGCTACTCGGCGGGGGATGTCGAACTGCTCGAGTCGCAACTCCGCCGTCAAGAGAGTGCGATTCGCGACTGCCGCGGCCAGTTGTCTCATTCCAATGAGGAACTTCAGCGGGCGCGACGCGAGATCGACGAACTCCATCGACAACTGGCCGAATCTCAAAGCGGCTCGTCGGCCATGCTGCCGGAACAGATTCATGCACTCGCGCAAGTCGAGGCTCTGGCCGTCGACACCTGGCGGACCGGGCTGATCGATGTGGACAATCAGGGAGGGGTCGATCAACTGCTGCTGGTGCTCTATCCACACGACAGCGATGGCCAGGCGGTGAAAGTGGCGGGCGAACTCGAAGTCGAAGCCCTCGACCTCACACTCCCCGAATCCGAACAAATGTTGGGGCACTGGGACTTCACTTCCGAAGAGGCCGGCGAATTGTGGCATATCGGTTTCGTGAGTGTCGGGTATCACGTGCAGGTGCCGTTGTTGAGCGTGCCTCAGGGAACCGAGCTTCTATTACACGCCGTGCTGACGACCGCGGACGGACGACAATTCACCGTGACGCATGCACTCCCCGTCCGTCGCCGATCGAACAGCGACGGCCCGCTGCCATTGGAGCCGGTCGACCAGTCCTTCGAGAGCGACCCATCCCACGTCGCGCCGCCACCCCTCCCGACCACCAGTCGTAATGTGCTGGTTCCCGAACCGCCGGACGAACCGTTCATCGGCGTCGACGCGGCAACCGCGGGCTTCACCACGTCTGCACCGGGTGACGCTGCCGCGCCGCTCGAAGGGGAAGCAGCCGCGGATCGCGGTGACTTCAATCGCCACCGCCCCACCGATACGTCCGACAACTGGACGGTCGATGAGATTCCGGACTGGCAGTAGCCGCGTCTGTCCCCAGACGCGGGGATCAGCGGGGAACGCGTCGAACTCTGTTGCACTTCGGCTGGCAGACATCGCCCACTTACGTTGCCGCGGCGTCTGGGACAGCCGGCACTACGGGTGCTATGCTGTCGGTTGATGTACTCACCCACTCCATCGACCGATATCGATGTCGCCGCGCAGGCTTCCCGGCTGAGCGATCGGCTGCACTCCTGGGGCCGCGTGGCTGTTGCGTTCTCCGGCGGCGTCGACAGCGCCGTCGTGGCGCAGGCGGCCCGTATCGGTTGCGGCGACGATGCGCTCGCGGTCACGGCGGTCAGTGCGAGTCTGGCTCAAGGCGAACTCGAACAGGCTCGCGAACTGGCCGAGCGCATCGGCATCAAACATGTCGTGCTCACGACAGAAGAATTCACGGACGACAACTATCTGCGCAACGCCTCCGACCGCTGTTTCTTCTGCAAGACCGAACTCTACACACGCATTCTGCGCGAGCAGCCGGCGCTCGGCTTCGACGTGATAGCCAACGGCGCGAATGCCGACGACCTCGGCGACTATCGTCCCGGCATGCAGGCCGCGAAGGAGCACAACGTCCGCAGCCCGCTGATCGAACTCGGCCTGCACAAGTCCGATGTTCGCGCACTCGCGCAACACTGGGATCTGCCGGTATGGGACAAGCCGGCGTCCCCTTGCCTGTCGAGCCGCATCGCCTACGGAGTGGCCGTGACTCCCGATCGCGTGTCCCGCGTCGATCAGGCCGAGCAGTACCTGCGTGAACTGCTTTCGACCCGCGAACTGCGCGTGCGACTGGAAGCCAACGACCTGGCACGGATCGAAGTGCCGATCGCTTGCCTCGACGCGGTCTGCGAACATCGCGCGGCCATCGTCGACAGCCTCAAGTCCCTCGGCTTCCGCTATATCTCGCTCGACCTGGAAGGCTTTCGCTCCGGCAGCATGAACGCGGTGCTGCAGCTGCAGCCGCTGACGGATGCGTGAGCGACTCTAAAGGTGGCTGACGTACAATCCCGTAAGGTGGGCCGATACACCGCGCTTTAGGCGGTTAGTTCCTTGTGACCAAAGGCCTCCTGTCACCGTAGCCTGGGGCAACGCCCCTCGTTGTACCACACATCTTTGAATGATGCTGAAAGTGCCTGTTGCTGCAGAAGATGGAGCGATTGGATAGTGGCAATTGGGAAATGGCTATTCTCAGTGACAAATTGATGTGTGCGCGATAATCGACGAAAAGAGGAT
>JANNSB010000114.1:0-4168 GCA_031402175.1 Planctomycetaceae bacterium | reverse complement strand
TTTGTCAAGCTTACGCTTTCATCCCCTCTGACAGCGGTTTACAACCCAAGGGCCTTCATCCCGCACGCGGCGTCGCTCGGTCAGGCTTGCGCCCATTGCCGAAGATTCTCGACTGCAGCCACCCGTAGGTGTCTGGGCAGTGTCTCAGTCCCAGTGGTGGGGGTCGTGCTCTCACACCCCCTAGGCATCTGAGGCTTGGTGGGCCATTACCCCGCCAACTACCTAATACCACGTCGGCCACTCCCTCACCGGCTGACCTTTGCTCGCCAGAGATTATCAGGTATTACCGGCAGTTTCCCGCCGCTATCCCTGAGTGAAGGGTACGTTCCGACGCCTTACTACCCCGTTTGCCGCTCCTCCAGCCCCGAAGGGCCTTGTCGCTCGACTTGCATGCCTAATCCACGCCGCCAACGTTCATTCTGAGCCAGGATCAAACCCTTTAATTGACTGCTTAACGGCACTCGCGATTTCTCGCTCGCGCCGATGAGAACAGAAACAAAGAGTTGACCTTAAAAAACGGTACGCTCATCCCAACCCTCCGCGAACGGAGTGCCGTGATGGCGTCCGAGTACGACCAGCCAGCCTTGCTAATACAACGGGCTGACTCACTCAACGCAACTTCAACCAAATTGCCAAAGAACATTCGTCAAGCACGGCCACCCGCAGTCGGGAAACCTAGTGACGAAAAGACCCCGTTTCGACCGGGGCGAGGGGTATGATAGGACTCACGGTTGTTTCGTCAAGCCCCCGAGAATGGATCTTTTCCGGATTCTTTTGCCGCCCCCGGGGCTCAAGTGTTTCCCCACTTATCAGGGCAGATTCCGATGTGCGATCAGTTGGGCCACGATGCTGATGGCTATTTCGGGAACGGTTTGCGAACCGATCTCGAGGCCAATCGGGGCATGCACACGGGAAAGCAGCTCCTCCGAAATCCCTTCCCGCCTTAAATCGTCGAAAATCAGGCGAATCTTGCGTTTACTGCCAATCATTCCCACGAATGCGGCCCCGCGATCAATCAGGCGGAAAAGAGCCTGCTCGTCGTGATGATGGCCTCGCGTCACGATCAGACAATAGGTGCGGTGATCGACCGAAATCTCATCCAGCACCTCCTCGATGCGACCGGCAACGCACTCGCTGGCGCCGGGGAGCCTGCCGGGAACACAGTAATCGGCCCGGTCATCGACGACGGTGACGTCGAAGTCGACTTGAGCGGCCAGTTCCGTCACTTTCTGCCCGACGTGACCAGCCCCCACGACAATCAGTCGAGTGCGTGGCAGTTGCGGGAGGAGCGCGATTCCCTCTTCCACAGCATACCTGGGACGCTCCTGAATCGGCTTTACTTTCATCGGAAACCGGTGCATCCCGAGCGTGAGCACGAGATCGCTGTTCGGTCCATAGACGGCCCGCGGAATCGTCTCGCCAGGGGTCGATTCCAATGCGATCGCTTCCGTGGTGCCCTCACCCTGCTGGATCAATTCGTGAAGCAGCCGGTAGTACTGTTGAACTTCTGGCTGAGTCGCGGGTTCGACGAGCACCGTCATCCGGCCACCACAGATCAATCCATCGTCCCAGCCGTAATCGTGGTTCAGTTCGAAAGTGTGCAGGAAACCGGTTGCCGTCTCCAGCTTGCCAAGCGCCTCGCGTTTGACCTCGGCTTCGACGCATCCGCCGCCGAGCGTGCCGCGCTGACTGCCGTCGCGAAACACGAGCATCGAGGCCCCGGGCTTCTGTGGCGTGGACCCTCGCGTTTCGACGATCGAGGTCAGCACGGCATCGCCACGCGAGAACGATGCGATGAATTCCTCGAGCAATGGGGTCATGGTGCGGAGCAGCGATCAAAGAGGCAGGTGAGCGGCAACGCTGTGTCTGGGCCGTATCTTATCGCACTACTCGATTCTCTGTCGCGTTACACTGGCATGCGCTAACGACGGACCGCGGATTCGGCGGATGACGCGGGTCTTCGCGGATCTGAAAAAGATTGAACTGGCACTCTGGTGTTCGATCAACGTTCTGACCAAAACAAACGCCCGCGATCAAGGCTGATCGCGGGCGTCCGGGAGGGCTGAGTGGAGCCGTCTTTCCACTCTGCATCAGAAATCTGCCTTTGGCGGAAGTCTAGCGACTTCCGCTACGAGTCAGACGTTGTAGTAGAGATCGAACTCGTAGGGATGCGGACGCAACCGCACGGGGTCGATTTCGTTGGTGTGCTTGTAGCTGATAAAGGTCTTGATGAGATCCTCGCTGAACACGTCTCCCTTCAAGAGGAAGGCATGGTCCTCTTCGAGCGACGCCAAGGCTTCGGTCAGTGACCGCGGAGCGACGTTGGTGAGAGCCAACTCTTCCGGCGTCATGTCGTAAATGTCGCGGTCGAGCGGTTCGCCCGGGTCGGTCTTGTTCTGGATGCCGTCGATCATGGCCATCATCAGAGCCGTAAAGCTCAGATAACCGCAGGCCGCCGGATCGGGGCAACGGAACTCGACACGCTTCGCCTTCGGGCTGCTCGAGTACATCGGGATACGGCAGGAAGCCGACCGGTTGCGCTGGCTCATGGCCAGTGTCACCGGAGCCTCGAAGCCCGGCACCAGCCGGTGGTAGCTGTTCAGCGTCGGGGCCGACAGGGCGATCAGCGCCCGGCCGTGCTTCAGGATACCGCCGATACCGTACAGGGCGGTTTCGCTCAAGCCGGCGTAACCGTCGCCGGCCATCAGCGTGTTGCCACCCTTCCAGAACGAGATGTGGGTGTGCATGCCGGAGCCGTTGTCCTGGAAGACGGGCTTGGGCATGAAGGTGACGGTCTTGCCGTAACGCTTGGCGACATTCTTGATGATGTACTTGTACCAGTTGAACTGGTCGGCCATCTTCAGCATGTCGCAGAACTTCATGTCGATTTCGCACTGGCCGGCGGTCGCCACTTCGTGGTGATGGGCCTCGACCACGATGCCGACCTTGATCAATTCGGCGACCATTTCCGAGCGAACGTCCTGCAACGTGTCGGATGGTGCGACCGGGAAGTATCCCCCTTTGTAACCGACCTTGTGTCCCAGGTTTCCGCCTGGTTCGCTGCGACCGGTATTCCAGGCGGCTTCTGACGAATCGATTTCGTACATGCCGCTGCGCTGGCTCGAACCGTAGCGGATATCATCAAAGATGAAGAATTCCGGCTCAGGACCGATGAAGCAGGTGTCGGCGATGCCGGTGCTTTTGAGATAGGCCGCCCCCTTCTTGCAGATGTTGCGGGGATCCTTGTGGTACGCCTGCTTGGTGATCGGATCGAAGATGTCCGCGATGATGCTGACGGTCGGCATCGCGAAGAACGGATCGAGCCGTGCCGTCGACGGATCGGGAACGGCGAGCATGTCGGACTCGTTGATCGCCTGCCAGCCGCGAACCGACGAACCGTCGAAGCCCATGCCGCCATCGAATGCTCCCTCGAGGAAGTAATCGAGCGGGTAGGTACAGTGCTGCCAGGTGCTGAACAGGTCGCAGAACTTTAGGTCGACCTGCTTGACATCGTTCGCTTTACAGTAATCGGCAAAGCTCTTGGGATCCGTGGGAAAACTCATCGATTTACTCTCCGCATTCTTCAGTTCTGACGAGGGGTGCATGCGAACGGAGAGTTGCCGGAAAATAATCCCGGCAGAGTGGCTTCCTGCCACGAGATTGACTTGTTTCCACACCGGAGCTGACGATGAGCGCAACCGGCTGGGCTTGGGGTCGATTCAGGTCTCCGTGCTAGTCCTTTCTTGCGTGCGAGCCTCATTACGCGGCCAAGCACCATGCTTGGCATCATCGCAGAGATGCCTGAAAAAAATGCATCTCTTCTCACTCAGTCGCGATCTGGTCCCGATTCCTTGCGGCGTTGGGAACAAGAGGTGAATCATGCAATTCGCATGCCTTTGCGGCAGTCGATCAATCTCGTGCGTCGGCCAACTTCGAGGACGGGGGGCAATTTATCATCACCCTTCCCGTCGCAACAGTGTCGGAGAGGCCACTGCCGATAGGGTGAGCGGATTACGGATTCAATGGAGAATAGAGGTATGCACTTGACTCAACCAGCGCCTACAGGTAGTGGTGGGGGATGGTCGAGGACTATCCCAGTACACTGTTGGCGTTTGAACGGCGGTTTGTCGACGAGGGGGCGTGTCGGCAGTACCTGGAGGGTTTGCGT
>JANNSB010000113.1:0-2267 GCA_031402175.1 Planctomycetaceae bacterium | reverse complement strand
GGCCAGTCCCTGCGCGGCAAACCGATTGCGCCACGTTCCCACGGTCCGCCGCGTGCAGCCGAGTGCGGCGGCGATCTGCTGGTTCTCACGCCCCTCCGCGGCGGCCAGCACGATCTTCGCCCGCAGCACCAGCCGCGCCGGAGTCCGGCGTCCCCGCGACCACCGCGCCAACGTCGAGCGCTGTTCGTCCGTCAATGGAATCACCTGGGCCACACGCATCGTCTGATCCTCCCTGCTCAGAGCATCAGACACCATCACCACCAATTAAGTTCCCTTATTTAAGCGACAATACACTAGCGCGACCTGCGCTTTTACGACGACCGACGTCGTCGATATCATCATGAATCCAGGGGACTGCGAACACCCATCCCGGGCTTGGCTATCCCATGTGTGTAGATCATCGTGATCGAGACATCCTTGTGTCCTGGCAGGCCCTCACGAAAAGAGAAACCCAATGTCAAACGAAGCTAAATACCCGTTCCAACACGCTGCCGGCGGCGGCACGTCGAACCGCGACTGGTGGCCGAACCAGTTGAAGGTCGAACTCCTGCGCCAGCATTCTTCCAAGTCTGATCCGATGGGCGAGGACTTCGACTACGCGAAGGAGTTTCAGAGCCTCGACCTGGCGGCTGTGAAGAAAGATCTCGCGGCCCTGATGACCGACTCGCAGGACTGGTGGCCGGCGGACTTCGGCCACTACGGACCGCTGTTCATTCGCATGGCGTGGCATAGCGCCGGCACTTACCGCACCGGTGATGGCCGTGGCGGCGGCGGCAGGGGCCAGCAGCGCTTCGCGCCGCTCAATAGTTGGCCTGACAACGTCAGCCTCGACAAGGCGCGTCGCTTACTCTGGCCGATCAAGCAGAAGTATGGCCGCAAGATTTCGTGGGCCGACCTGATGATTCTGGCCGGCAACGTCGCCCTGGAATCGATGGGCTTCAAGACCTTCGGTTTCGCAGGTGGGCGAGAAGATGTCTGGGAACCGGATCAGGACGTCTATTGGGGCGCTGAAATGACCTGGCTGGGAGGCGACGTTCGCTACAAGCACGGTTCGGAGGGAGTCGAGAAGAATGGCGGCGTGCTGGCGACCGATGATGATGCGGACGGCGACATTCACAGCCGCAAGCTGGAGAACCCGCTCGCCGCGGTCCAGATGGGTCTGATTTACGTCAACCCCGAAGGTCCGGACGGCAATCCCGATCCGATTCTCGCGGCGAAGGACATCCGCGATACCTTCGGCCGTATGGCCATGAACGATGAGGAAACGGTGGCGTTGATCGCGGGCGGTCATACCTTCGGCAAGACGCACGGCGCGGCCCCTGCGACGAATGTATCTGTCGAGCCAGAAGCTGCGGGCCTCGAAGAACAAGGGCTTGGCTGGAGGAACAGCTTTGGCACGGGCAAAGGTGCTGACACGATCACCAGCGGCCTGGAAGTCACGTGGACGACCACCCCCACGAAGTGGAGCAATAACTTCTTCTGGAATCTTTTCAGCTTCGAATGGGAACTGACGAAGAGTCCGGCCGGCGCGCAACAGTGGCAGCCAAAGAACGGCGCGGGGGCCGGCACCGTGCCGCATGCTCACGACAAGTCGAAGCGGATCGGGCCTACGATGCTGACCACCGATCTCGCCCTGCGGTTTGATCCGGATTACGAGAAGATCTCGCGGCGGTTCATGGAGAATCCGGATCAGTTCGCGGATGCATTCGCGAGGGCATGGTTCAAACTGACGCACCGCGACATGGGTCCGCGGGCGCGTTACCTCGGCCCGGAAGTTCCCACGGAGGAACTCATCTGGCAGGATCCGATTCCCGCAGTCAATCACTCATTGGTCGACGAGAAGGACATCGCCGCACTCAAGGCCAAGGTACTCGCCTCGGGTCTGTCGGTCTCAGAATTGGTTTCGACGGCGTGGGCATCGGCGTCCACGTTCCGCGGCTCCGATATGCGCGGGGGGGCGAACGGCGCGCGTATTCGTCTGGCTCCGCAGAAAGACTGGGCAGTCAATCAGCCGACCCAATTGGGCAAAGTGCTGAAGACTCTGGAAGGCATCCAGAGCGCATTCAACAGTGCGGCACCTGGTGGCAAGAAGGTCTCGCTCGCGGACCTGATCGTGCTGGCCGGCTGCGCGGGCGTCGAGAAAGCCGCAAAGAACGCCGGCTACAATGTGGAAGTCCCGTTTACTCCGGGACGCATGGACGCCTCACAGGCCCAGACCGATGTGGAGTCGGTGGCCGTGCTCGAACCGATCGCGGACGGCTTCCGCA
>JANNSB010000112.1:0-4050 GCA_031402175.1 Planctomycetaceae bacterium | reverse complement strand
CCTTCTTGAAGTAGTCGCCGAACGAGAAGTTGCCGAGCATCTCGAAAAAAGTGTGGTGATAGGCCGTCACTCCCACGTTGCCGATATCGCCGGTGCGGATGCACTTCTGGCAGGTCGTGGCCCGCGTGAAATCGATCGGCCCGATGCCGAGAAACTGGTTTTTGAACTGGTTCATGCCTGCCGGCGTGAACAGCACCGTCTTGTCGTCCCGGGGGACAAGCACGTCGCTGGGCCGGCGCACGCAGCCCTTGGAGACAAAGAAATCGAGATACTTCTCGCGGAGTTCGTCGGTCTTCATGGAATATGAGTTTCAGCGGAGCAGTGGCAACACAGGATCGCGCAAAGAATAAACGGCCTGCGTCGTGTAGGGAATGCCCACTGCGGCATTCTGCGTGGCGGGATGTTGTAGCGGCGGCTGTCCCCAGCCGCCGAGCGAGGCGGAGCAGCGTTGCGTGGTATTGGTGGCCGCCGCGAAGGAAACGGTGACAACGGTCGAACAATCGCTCTGTCGAAGCGGACTCGATTTGGTCGCTCCGAGTCTGGGGACAGACTCGGCTACTCAATCGGGATCGCGAAATCGCCCCGCATGTCCCGCCAGACGCAGTGGATGTGGTTGGCCGGATTGCCCGCCGCGTCGGGTTGGGTGTTGACGAACTCGATCAGAAAAGTCGGGGACTGAATGCGATAGTAATGTCCGATTCCCGGTTTCTTCGCTCCGGCCCACGCGAAAAAGATATCATCATTGTCGCACTGCGAGAGGTCGGCCCGCCGCTCGTCGGCCACCGCCTCGGGCATGGCGGCGATGTACTCCTCGACCAATTCCCGCAGTATGTAGAGTTGCGCAGAGGTCATCTGCCCGGCGGCAATTCCGACGGCGGCATCCTGTGGCGGCTGCGGTTCGCCGGCAGCGCGAATCTCCTCGGGGGCGGTCTCGGAGATCACAGCCGACGTGAGCTGGGCGTCATCCAGCGAATTCACCAGTGTGAAGGCCAGCAATTCCTCCTTGGCGAGAATGCGCTCACCAAAGGGCATTCCGGAATTGTTCGTCGTCAGCACAACGGCTGGATTGGCGGCGAAGAACTGCGGCGTCGATGAACTCACGCGGCCATTTTCGACGACGAAATTGAGCGACAGGTGATGCCCCTCGATGCTCAGGCCCCACTTGCTCTCGTTAGAAGGCTCGCCGAAGAGCGTGAAGTAATACCGTTCGGGGTCTCGCAGGAATCGCCCCGCGCCCTTCTCGAATTCATTGAGGAGGCTCTCGAACTGCATGATCCTCTCGGCCTTCCGGTAGCCCATCGCGCTCACTGAAGAACGGAGCAACTCCGTGGCCAGTTCGCGCTGCTCGGGCGTCATGTCGCGGACCTGCAGACCCTTCCGCCATTCCAGCGGAATGAAGTGCCAGCCGACGCGGGATTCGTCGTCGTAAGCCAGCAGCACTGTCGTGCGCTGCTCGGGGGTCAGCGAGGCCAGCCAGGCGGCGGCGGCCCTGGTCATTTGTGCGCCGGGGCCTGCATCGTCCCAGACGGTCCACGCGGTCACCGGAATCGTCAGGACCGCCAGGGTCGCGAGAACGGCCAGAGTGTGTCGACGCATGAGGTCTCTTTCACTACGAAGCGGATGCGGATGGAATGAGCGGATTGTAGCTCCATCCCGCCTCTCCGCCGAGCGTGCGGAGGGAGTAGCCGCGTCTGTCCCCCGACGCGGAGGCGACGCGGAACCGTGGTGTTACGGCGCAATCTCCCAACAGAGTGCGATGCGCCAGCATCCGCCGCTGCTTTCGCGGGAGCGAAAGGCGACTACACCGCGAAGCTGCTGCCGCAGCCGCAGGACTTGGTGACGTTGGGATTCTCGAACTTGAAGCCTCGCTGCTCCAGCCCGTCTTTATAGTCGACGACGGTGCCATCGAGGTACAGGTCGCTTTTCTTGTCGACCACGACGCTGACGCCGAACTGGTCTTCGACAAAGTCCTTGGCGGTATCGACGGTGTCGCCCTTGTCGAAACCGAAGCGGTAGTTGTAACCGCTGCAGCCTCCGCCGACGACGCCCACGCGGAGCACGGTCCCTGCGGTCATTTTCGCGTCGGACATGGCGCGCTTGATTTCGCCGGCAGCCTTCTCAGTCAGTGTCACCATGAGTTTGATCTCCGAATCAGTTGCTGTATTGTGGGTGAGGAGTAAGGAATTAGGAGCCAGGAACGAAACACTCAGCCCGTCTTGGCTTATTCCTAGTTCCGGTTCCCGACCCCTAGCCTCTCCCATTGTATCGGCAGGTCAGGGCAGGTCCATCAAATCCGCCTCGTCGGCTCCGATGATTCCCAGGGAACCGCGGATAATTCGCAAAAGTTCCTGCCGGGAAATGGGTTTCGACAAGACATGGTCGGCTCGCACCCGCCGGGCCTGACGGCGGACAGATTCATCCAGGTCGCCGCTCATCAGAATGCAGGGCCGCCGGCCGTCGAGTTCCTTGGCGAACCTGATAACTTCGATGCCCGTCGTTTCGCCGAGATACATGTCGATCAGCACCAGGTGCACGGTGCCTTCCCGCAGCACCTCGACGGCCTCTTCGCCCGAATGGACCGCGATTGTGGGAAAGTGCGGTTCGAGCACGACCTGTAGGGTTTCGATCAGCGCCCCGTCGTCATCTGCGACGAGCAGTTGAGGTGTGGGATGTACCGCAGTCATAGCCGTCGATTCCTTCGTGAAGCAAGCGTATACTCATTTTCACCGCAAGTCCCGGCGAGAATCAAGGGCAAACAGGGAGGAGGAAAGGGAGTAGGCAGTTGTGAAAGAGTCATTGGTCACTTGTCCTTCGTCATTTGGGGTTTAGGGATTCAAACCAAATGACAAGTGACCAATGACAACCGAAACCATCGCCGACTGTCTTCTCACGCAATTACCGCCTCCACCACGTTGCCAAACACATCGGTCAGCCGATAGTCGCGGCCGCCGAAGCGGTAGGTGAGGCGTTCGTGGTCGAGGCCCATCAGGTGCAGAATCGTCGCGTGCAAGTCGTGGACGTGGACGATGTTCTCGACGGCATGCCAGCCGAACTCGTCCGTCGCGCCATACGTCATGCCGCCGCGAATGCCTCCTCCGGCCAGCCACATCGTGAAGCCGAAGGGATGATGTTCCCTGCCGTTGTCTCCCTCGGCTGTCGGAGTGCGGCCGAACTCGCCTCCCCAGACGACGAGCGTGTCTTCGAGCAGACCGCGGGACTTGAGATCCTTCAACAGCGCGGCGATGGGCCGATCGACCGCCGCACAACGGGCCGGAAGGCGCTCGCGGATGCCGGTGTGATGGTCCCAGGCGTTGTTTTCCGGCGCATCGAAGACCTGCACGAACCGCACGCCGCGTTCCACCAGACGGCGGGCCAGCAGACACTGCTTGCCAAACTGTTCGGACGCGGGCTGATCGGTCCCGTACATCGCATGCGTGTCGGTCGATTCGCGCGACAAGTCGAACGCCTCGGGAGCCTCGCGCTGCATCCGGAACGCCAGTTCGAACGACGCGATCCGCGCATCAAGCGGGCCATCGATCGTTCGCTGCTCGCGATGCAACTCGTTGAGCGCTCGCAGCGCATCGAGCTTCGATCGCTGATGATCGGCGTTCCCGGAAGGATCGCGCAGATTGGCGATGGGATCATTCAGGTCGCGGATCAGCGTTCCCTGATACGCGCTCGGCAGAAAGCTCGACGCCCACAACTGCGCCCCTTGAAAGACCGCCGCCGGACAGACGACGACATAGCCCGGCAGGTTCTGGTTCTCGGTCCCGAGGCCATATGTGAGCCACGAACCGACGCTCGGCCGCGAGAATGCCTGCTCGCCAGTGCACATCTGCAGGGCGGCACCGGTGTGATTGATATTGTCGGCCAGCATCGAACGCACGACGCAGACATCGTCGATGCAACTCGCCAGATGCGGCAACAGTTCACTCACCTCGGTTCCCGACTCGCCATGCCGGGCGAATGTCCACGGCGAGGCCAGCAGGTTGCCAGTCTTGACCCGTTCCAGCCGGGGCTTCTCGAACGGCAACGGCTGCCCATTGTCAG
>JANNSB010000111.1:0-8910 GCA_031402175.1 Planctomycetaceae bacterium | reverse complement strand
GGGGATGAACGGCGCGTTCGCCGCGTAGTAGATCTTCGTCTGCAGCTGCGCGCTCGACTGTTTGCCCCACACGATCTGCCTGGGCTTGAGCGTCGTGATCGACTGCAGATCGAAAGTCGACTCTTCCCGTTCGGACAGCAGCGAGCGATAGGCCCCGAAGGGAACCGCAATCAGCACCGCAGAACAGAGGACCGCGTAATACCATTGAAAAATGTCACGCCCCCCGGTGCCGAACTCCAAATTCGACGCCTCGATCATCGTGAAGTAGAACGACACGATCCAGCAGGCGATCAGCATCAGCATGAAGGTCATGACGAAGCCGCGGCTTTTGAGCGACTGCCGCGCTTCCTTGACCAGGATGGGGTTGAACCAGTCGGTCAGACGGTTCAACCATTCCATCGAGCGAGACTGTACAGGTTCGACGCTCAAGAAGTTTCTCCCCGATGTCCGTTCCGGCCTTGCCACACTTAGGCCGGCGAGAAACTAGTTTAGAAAGGCATCGGCGTGCTCGAAAGGAACGACTGTGGCGCCGATTGATGTGTGTTTGCGTCTCGAGCCGTGTGTGCGTCAAGAAGGTAGGTGGATTCTGATTCTCCCTCTCCCCCGCTGGGCGCAACCAACGACATAGATCCGCGTTCAGCGGAGGAGAGGGGACCACCAACTTTCGAGATGCACACAGGATTGATGCGGACGGCTGCCCGTTACAACCGGCGTAACCGTCAACTGTCTTTCCTTGACCCGCGGGCCTGGTTCGATGCGTAACGACTCTGCGGGTTCCTTGACGTAGGTTCGAGTACGATATCGACCGCCCTCGCCCAAGACAATTTCCATGAAGACCTCGACCTGCCGTGCCATTGGGGTGGGCCTTGCCTGCCTCCTGGGCGTGATCGCCGCACCCGCGGTCGCCGCCAGGCCGACAGTGCGGGCCTGCATCGCGCCGGTCGAAAGCGACTGGCAGTATCCTGAGCCGTTGGAAGTGCTTCCGTCCGCGGAGCGACACTCGCTCGACATCGAAACGGTGGTTGAGCCTGATCATCGGAATGCGTATCCCGAAACCGCTCCTGTCGTGATGCAGCCGACGCCGGATGCTGCCACTGGCGGAGTGAGGGGCGCCATCCGTCAGATGGGTTTGTCGGCCAGTTGGAATGCGGAATCTGTCACTTTGGTTGCGCCTGAGTTCACGATCGTTCCCGTCAGCAGCGCGGCGATGCACGACACATCGTCGGCCTCGAATGACGCCGCGACATTGTTCGACCCGATCTCTCAGTGGCTGCCGCAACTCGTCAACGAATGGACCGGCGGCACATCGGTCGCTGTGACTCCGTGGGCCATCGTTGCCACCTGCGGTTTGATTCTCATACTGTCGGCCCGGCTGTTGCGATTGCGCCGGTCGGAACCCAGGAGTTCAACGGCACACAAACGCCAGGTTGTGGCTGCAGTCAATGGGTACGCACGCCATCCGGCCACCGGATCAACCAAAGTCAGGAAGTTGGCGACGAAAACCGCGGCAGGCGGCGCGCCACAGGAAGAACTGGAGGACTGGATTCTCGATTCCCTGAAATCCGACGAATCCAAAACGGGCCTGGAGAACGTATCCCGCGACAAGTCGGAAGAACGCCGGCAGCTCGAGTCGTGGCGTAAACTGTCGCAAACCGCCTCGAAGGCCTTCATCCTGCAGGAAGAAGAAGAAGCGGCCAAACAATATGCCATCTGGCTCAGCCTTGTGGCCGTCGGGTTCGGCGTCAGCGGGCTGGGCATCGTCGCCACATCGTGCCTGGGAACCTACTCGCTGCTGAGCGGCGCCTGCCTCGCCGCGACGAGTCTCGTGATCTTTGGCTGGAGCGGCCTCAAGGTGGTGTTCCACCAGCTCCGCAGGTGGATACTTTTGCGACCCGCGCGCAGTTAAGGGTGGCCCAGACATTCCTGTGTGTGCAATTCGCCGCAATGAGCGATCAGTCAGCGCTCTCGGACGTGTCCTGTATCCGCAGATTGCGAAAGTGCACGTCGAAGCCTTCCGACTGCAGCCCGATGCGGCCTGATTGCAGTTCGCCCGCTTCGCTCGTGCAGATCAGTTCGCCGTTCAACCGGGCTTCGAGTGTGCCGTCGCGAGACGTGATCTGCACCTGGTTCCATTCTCCCAGTTGATTCCGTGCGGCTTCGCGGGCGGCGGGGTCGTCGTCGATCGTCAGATCGGCCGCGCCGCCGTTGGCCTTGATCGAACACATCTCGACATGCTTCCCCTGCACTTCCAGCGACACCGGCCAGACCTTGTGCGGTTCCCGTATGTGAATCATGAAACCCGTGTTCGCCGCAGCCAGTCGTTCAGGGTCGGTTTCACCTTCAGGGGCGATCAACATGTACTCGGCTTCCCAGACGAAGTCGCCATGCTCCTCCCTGGAAAAAATATACCCGCGCGGCTGGCCGCTGCAGACGATCTCGCCGTTCGCTTCCTTCCAGGTTTCTGCCTCGCCTTGAAACGTCTGGAAGTCGTCGAGCGTGAGATCTTTCCAGACGGGTTGCTCGCTGCCGCCTCCGCCACTGGACTGATCGCCAGACTCTTCTCCTTGGCACCCGGACATGAAGCACGCAGACATCGCGATCAACAAGCAAGCCCGATTCACGTTCCAACTCCAGGTGATGGCGCTGAGGACTTCAACCATTGTAAAATACCAAGAGCGACAACATTGTGGCCAGCCAGCGTGTTTGTATTGCGAATGTTTGCAGGTTCCCTCTCCCCCGCGGTTGATGTGATTTGCAGGTTGACGATCCGGCGGGGGAGAGGGTGAGGGTGAAGGGTGAAGGGTCAAGGGCCGCGTGAGTTGAGTTCTCCCCCTCACCCCGGCCCTCTCCCCCACATCCAAGACGCTGTCAAGAGTTGGTGTTCTCAGTGGGGGAGAGGGAGACATGCAATTCACCAGTTCTTCTGGCACACATTCAGAGACTGCGAACTCGCCAATTGGGAAGGCGTTGTCCACGTGTGTTCGTTAACATCTCGATTCGGATTCACCGATGCTCAATACTCATTGATCGTGCTAAATTCTCCACTCCTCGACACTGCATTGTTGGCCGCCCGAACTGGGGCGCGGGTGTTGATGCAGACATTCAATACGGGTCTCTTGGGCCGCTCGAAGTCCGGGGCCGACCTCGTCAGCGAAGCCGACCTGTCAGCCGAGCGGGCGATCCTTGATGTCTTTCGCGATCGGCATCCCGAACATCTGGTTCTCGCGGAAGAGTCATTTGCCTCGATGTCGGTCACCGTCTGGGACGAAGCCGATCACTTGTGGATCGTCGATCCGCTCGACGGCACGACGAATTACCTGCACAACATTCCGCATTTCGCGGTATCGGTGGCGTGTTACGAGCGCGGCGTGCCGGTCTGCGGGGTGGTGCTCAACCCCGCGCGCGGTGATCTCTACTTCGCCGCACAAGGCGGCGGGGCCTGGCATTGCGGCGGTGAGTTCGTTGATCGTCACTCATCGTCTGCTGACGCTCGTCGACTCGCGGTCGCGATGTCGACTTCGCTCAGCGAAGTTCTCGTTGGAGTCGGCTTCTATTACGACCGCGGCCGGATGATGGAAGCGACCCTGGACGCCATCCGCGACATCTTTCGTCAGCAGGTACACGGCATTCGCCGCTTCGGCACCGCCGCCCTCGATCTGTGCCATGTGGCCGAAGGGTGGTACGGCGGCTTCTTCGAGTATCAACTCTCCCCGTGGGACTTTGCGGCCGGCCGACTCATCGTCGAAGAAGCCGGCGGGAAGGTGACAAACTGCGCCGGCACCCCGCTGCCGATCGAGAAGTCGAGCGTGCTGGCATCGAACGGCCCGCTGCACGAGTTGTTGCTGGACGTGGTGAAGGTGCATCTGCCGACGTGAAGAAAGGTGAATCGTGTCAATCCGCGAAGCGCTCCTCGACAGCCTGGAAGGCCTGTGCACCGGCGATGCGTTTGGGCAGCAGTTTATCTGGCACCCGGAAGATGTCGCGGTGCGCACTCCTGGAGTCCCGCCTTGGCACTGGACCGACGATTCCGAAATGGCATTCTCAGTGTGTCGGGTGCTGCTGAAGCATGGGAACGTGAATCAGGATGAACTGGCCCACAGCTTTGCCAGTCGTTTTGATCCGAAGCGGATCTACGGGGCTGCAATGTTCTACGAGTTTTTCCCAAGGCTACAGCGGGGAGAGCACTGGCAATCGGCCGCGAGAGAATTGTTTGACGGACAAGGCTCCTATGGAAATGGAGCAGCGATGCGTGTGGCGCCGCTCGGAGCATTTCATGCCGACAATCTGGAGTTGGTAGTCAGCCAGGCGCTCGCATCGGCCGAGGTGACTCATGCGCACTCTGAGGCCATTGCGGGTACAATCGCGGTTGCCGTGGCAAGTGCCTTGGCCTATCGGCAGCGAGTGGCGAGCACTGTCACTGGTTCTCGCACGTTTTTGGAACAGATCATTCCATTCGTGCCTGACTCTCAGGTCCGAGACGGCCTGCAGCTTGCATACGAATCATTCGGTCCGCGGACTCCGATCACACAGATCGCAGAGCGGCTGGGCAATGGCAGTCATGTCACCGCGCAGGACACTGTTCCATTGTGTCTGTGGATTGCAGGCAATCATCTGCATGACTTTGAGGAAGCCCTGTGGACGACGGTAGCCCAGGGTGGGGATATGGATACCAACTGTGCAATCGTAGGCGGTATTGTAGCGGCCAATGTCGGCAGGGAACGAATACCACGCGAGTGGTTGAATTCGCGTGAACCCATACCGAGTTGGGCAACTGCAGTCGATGACGCCCGAAGCTAAGCCGCACGCTGAATGGCGAGGCCGTCGTTGCGAATCGTCGGCGCAGGTTGAGCCCGTCGACTGGCCACAAACTCCACGACCGAATCAGCCGCCTGGGCGGAGGCGGTCGTCGGGCCGTCGACTCGCAACGAATCGCGCAGCTCGGTCAGCTCGTCTCGCACTTCAGCCAGTCGCGACGGGGACTCGAGCCAGCCGCGCAGGATATTCGCCATCCGGTCGATATGGACGGCGTCCCGGCTGACGAACAGGAATTCGGGCATGATCTCGCGCTCGGCGATCAGATTCGGCAGCGAGATGAACCGGCACTGCGACAGCAACGAGCCGATGGCAGCCGTCATCCAGCCGCATTTGTAGAGGACGACGGCCGGGGTCGCGTGCTTGAGCAACTCCAGACTGACGGAGCCAGACACCATCAGGGCCATGTCGCAGGTCTGGATGGCTTCCTGAGTCCGACCGACATGCAGGGTGATCGGCAATGTGTACTCGGTTGCGACCAGCATCTTCTGGCATGCCCGGCGATCCGATGCCTTGTGGCAAGCGACATGAAACCGCGCTGCGGGATGGTGCTCGGCGATCTTGTGCATCACGCTCAGCATCGCCGGAAAGTTCCGGGCAACCTCCTGCTTTCGCGAGCCTGGTAACATCAGCACTCGCTTGCCGGGCATCCCTTCGAATGGTTCATTCCCCCAGATGCCGCCGCCGCCGTGGGCTTCATCGAGAAACGAATGACCGACATACCGCGTTTCGACGCCGCGACTCTGGTACCACTGCGCCTCGAAGGGCAGCGGAGAAAGGACCAGGTCAACGAGCCGGCGCACCTTGCGAATTCGCCAGGAAGCCCACGCCCATAACTGGGGCGGCATGTAGTAGATGACCGGTATGTTCGCCCGCTGTGCCGCCTTCGCCACCCACCAGTTGAAGCCTGGAAAGTCGACCAGTACCACCGCATCGGGACGGCGTTGTCGTAACAGCCGGACCGAGTCACGGTACAGCCGAGTGAACTTCCCCAGCAGGGGAATGACGGCCCCAACGCCCATCACCGACAGGTTGGTCAATTCGTAGTCGATGCGGGCGCCGGCTTCTCGCATCAACGGCCCGCCGTAGCCTGTGCATTCGAGAGAGGCGCAACGCTGCTGCAGCTCATGTATGAGTTCGGCCGCATGGTGATCGCCGCTGGGATCACCGACTGAAAAGAAAAGCTGCATCCCTGCCTCTCGCCCGGAAACGTGCCTCCATGCGCCAGTATTGTGATCGACGGCATCGCCACCGGGAAAGCCCAATTTGTAGGGCCAAGTTCAATGGATATGCTCACTGGAGAGCCGGCATTCGTGGTCGGCCCCCTGCTCCAACTGAATCGTCGCGTGCGCGATCCCGAACTTCGTGTGCAGTGCGTCGGACACTTGTGCCAACAGGCTGTCGTCAAGCAGACCATCCGGCTTGACGAGGTGTACCGTGAGTGCCGACTCGCTCGTGCTCATTCCCCAGACATGCAGGTCGTGAATGGCCGTGATGCCAGGCTGGGCCGCCAGGTATTCCGCTACCGCAGGCAGATCGATGCCTGCAGGAACGGCATCGAGCGCCAAATCGAGCGACTCGCGCAACAGACCCCATGTCGAAGCGGCAATCACGGCTACGACCAACATGCTCATCACGGGATCGATCCAGGCCCAGCCCGTGAAGATAATGCCGATTCCGGCCATGACGACCCCCAATGAAACACCGGCGTCGGCCGCCATATGCAGGAAGGCCCCGCGAATATTCAGATCCTGCCTGGATCCCCGCATAAACAGAAGGGCGGTGAGCGTGTTGACGACGACACCCGCCGCCGCCACTCCGATGACGATCGAACCAGAGACCGATTCCGGGGTTTGAATTCGCAGAATCGCTTCCCAGGCCACTCCGCCGATCGCCACCAGCAGCAGGATGGCATTCAGGAGGGCGGCGAGAATCGACGAGCGTCGCAGTCCGTAAGTCCGCCGAACCGTGGGCTTCGATTTCGACAGGAAACTTGCCCCCCAGGCGAGTAATAAGCCCAGAACATCGCTGAGGTTATGGCCGGCGTCGGCGAGCAAGGCGAGTGAATTGGCCCAGATGCCAAAGACGGCTTCGATCACAACGAAGATCAGGTTCAACCCAATCCCCAGCACAAACGCTCGGTTGTAGTCGAAATGGGAATGTGAGTGACCATGTGCCATTGCATTCTCGTCGGTTAGAACTCGCTAAATCCCTTACAGTTAGGTGGATTATCGATCGAATCAGCGTGCTCATCCAGACGAGAAGCTGGCAATGCAGTTGAAATCATTAAGCAAACGAGTACGCTGCATGAATTGAGATTGAATCTCAATCCCTACCAGCGGCTCCGCGATTAGCCAACGCCTCCTCGGCCAAAGCCAAAGCCTGCCACACAGTCGCCGAACGCGACCAATCACCTTCATCCATTCGAGGAGGCTTTGTGCGAAAGTCCTTTCCATCGTTTTCTCGTCGCCCTGGCTTTACGCTCATCGAACTGCTCGTCGTGATCGCGATTATTGGCATCCTGATGGCCTTGTTGCTGCCCGCGATTCAACAAGCGCGGGAAGCCGCTCGTCGGGTACAGTGCAAGAACAACCTGCACCAGCTCGGTCTCGCCTTGCACAACTATCACGATGTATTCAATGCGTTGCCTCCCACAATGTGCGTTGGCCCGGGAGATGGCGGGGAATGGTCGATGCAAGCCAGAATCCTGCCCTATCTCGATCAGTCCACTGTGTTCGATCGCGTCGATTTCTCGCGGGATTACAACCAGACATCCCCGGAGTTTCCAAATGGCGTCAAGGCCATGCGGGTCGGCGTGCTGCAATGTCCGAGCGAAATCAACGACCGCCAACGCTTGAGCGCCACGGGTGTTGCCGAGCATTACCCGCATAATTACGCCGCGAACCTTGGTACCTGGTTCATCTTCGACCCCGTCGCGGGACAGATCGGCGATGGGGCCTTCGCTCCCAATGGACGACTGGGAGCGAGAGACTTTGTCGACGGGATGAGTTCGACGCTCGGCATGTCGGAAGTCAAGGCGTATACGCCTTACGCGCGCAACTCGTCATCGCCTCTAGCCGCCGGCCTGCCGGCTCCGACATCGGTGGCGGACTTGTGTGCCTATGTTTCAGGCGCCGCGCAGTTTCAAAAGGACTCTGGCCATACGGAATGGGCCGACGGTAGAGCACATCATGTCGGGTTCACCACGACGTTCAACCCGAACACGGAAGTGCTCTGCACCAACGGTCCTAACGGCGTACAGGATTTGGACTTCAGTTCGCAGCGCGAGGAGAACCCGGAGGGGACGCCGAACCGCACATACGCCGCGGTCACCAGCCGCAGCTATCACGAGGGAATCGTACACAGCCTGCTCATGGACGGGGCCGTTCGCGGCATCGCCGAGAACATCGACCGCGGCATCTGGCGCGCGCTGGGAACCCGCAACGGCCGGGAAGTGGTGGGCGAGTTCTGATCGCGATTCGGGTCTCGCAGCGCTGTCTGACCCGCAATCGATGCGGTGCCGTGTACCGCGCAAGACTCCGGTAGCAATTCGTCGCCCCGGCAAGATTCATGTAGGAATCAGCCTGCGGATTGACAGGACGTGGATGAACGCGTTCAGATCTCGCGCACGGAAGAATCCACCATCACTTCCTGGGTGCATGAAACATGCGATTCGCGATCATCGTCTCTTCGTTGCTGGCGTTTTCCATTGCTGGCCACTTTGCGTCACTGTATGCCGATGACGACGCGCTGGGACTCTTGTTGCCGACGCTGGCGTCACAGGAGCGGGTCAGGTACGTGCACGAAGGTCAAGCAGAGCTAACCGCGTGGAGCCAGCTTCCCGTTCAAGGGGCGGTTCCATTTCAAAAGGCGCAAACAGTGTACTTCGTTGTTCGCGAAGCTCTGCCCGACGGCGTGGTGCGGTTTCCGCGACTGAACAACCAGGTGCGGGCCGCGTTCATCATGGAGTGTGGCGCAACTCCAACGACGACTGCGGAGGATGCAGAACCCTGGCGCTATCGCAGCGAGGATATAAGCCTGCTGACACAGACGCCGACGGAATGGTCGCTCGCAGTATCCCCAGAGCACACATATCCG
>JANNSB010000110.1:0-1621 GCA_031402175.1 Planctomycetaceae bacterium | reverse complement strand
CATGCATCAACGCCAAATGCCCCGCATGCAACGCCCCCATCGTCGGCACGCAGCCGATCGTCTTGCCCGAACTTCGTTCAGCATGCAGTCGGCGGCGAAGATCGTCGATGTCGGAGGTAGTGAACATGTCTGGATTGTCCGATCGGCATCCACAATTGCTTGCCTACGGCTTGCGACGATTCAAAGGGCACCCAGCACTTCGTCCACCGTCAATTCGCAGTCACGGAGGATCTTGCGCAGCAGGCCAGGGCCGATGTCTTTTCCCTTGTGGACTGGGACTGTCACTCTCCTCCCGTCCGCATGCTCTAACTGCCAGTGGCTCCCTTTTGACTTGCGAACGACTTGAAATTCGAGTTTCTCCAATGCCCGGATCAGCTCGCGCGGTTTCACCACTGGTAGCGGGCTCACGCGGTGACCTCGACTCGCCGGATGCTGATGATCTCTGGCTGCTTGGGCACGGGCTTTCCAGCGAGTCGCAACTCTTCCAGGCACAATTCAATCACGTCCTTGATGTTGTCGAGAGCCTCTTCGTAGGTTCGACCCTGCGTATAGCAGGCCTTGAGCGCGGTACATTCTGCGACGTACCAGCCGTCTTCATCCTGTTCGACGATGACCTGAAATGTGTGCTTTCGTTTTGGCATGCATGCACCTCGCGACCAATAGGTTAGCCTGTCGAATGACGCTGGTCGACTATATGGATTGCACTTTTCATCGCACCTGCGTCAACTCCGACAGCGGCAATTCGAACACCATGCCGAGCTTTTCATCCACGAGCAGCAGGGTCTCATCATCGGCGAAGCAGACCGATTCCATCTGAATGGAAAAGTAGGGCGCCCAGGAAACTCGCGACTCGAAGAACGGCGTTTCCAGATCGTCGCGATCGAACAACCAGATGCTGGTGTAGGTGATGAACACCATTCGCAGTCCGTCCTCGGAAGCATCAGCCGCGGTCACTGGTGCGCCGGAATCGAACGTCCCCACATAGGTGAGCACATTCTCCTCTTCGGGGGTCGGGTCATCCAGGCGGTAGAGATTGGTCAAGAAGTCGCTGCGGTGCTTCGTGAGCAGATGCACCTTCCCCCCGGAGACGAACACCGCCTCGCAGTCGAAGTTCATGTTGTCCGGCGGCGCGGGAAACTCCTGCTGGTCGGGATAACGCACCCGCAGTCGCTGGACCACGGGAGCGGCATCGGCGTCGGCCGCAGGCTCATCGACGAAGTACAGCACCAGGTCGCGGCGAGCGTTGAGGTTGTTGCCGATGTCGCAGACTATCAGATGGCCGTCGCCGTCCGCGGCGATGTCTTCCCAGTCGACGTTGGTGGCTCCCTCAATCAGCACTCCCGCCGAGTTGGCTTCCTCGATGGCGACATCCCCAGCGGCGTGGCGACGGATCGGAAAGACCCTCGGCTCGTTTCCCGAATCGTTGATCAGCCAGAACAGGTCGGCATGCTCGCGACTCGCAATGATGCCAGAGCATTCAGTACCGGGACCAGCGGCCAGCGTCGCCAACAAGCTGAGCTGTGCCAGCGGACGTTCGGGAAAAGTGTCGATCGAAACGACGGTGCGAGTGGGCGCTGTTTCGTCCCCCACGACTCCTGTGGCGAACACCAGCGCCGCAGCG
>JANNSB010000109.1:0-17324 GCA_031402175.1 Planctomycetaceae bacterium | reverse complement strand
GCCTCTGTGGGTGCTGCTGTGCCTGAATGAACTGGCGCACGATCCCTATCTCCCCGTGCACCACTTTCATGCGCCCTTGATTCCGATTCTCGTGTGGTCGGCGATCGCAGGCGTCGCTAATGCGGGACGAGTGTTTGAGTGGTTGAGGCGGAGGAACTCCGTCACTTCGAATCGTTCAGAAATTGGAACATCGCTGATCGTTGCCACGTTCGTCATGTGCTGCAGCATGTTCTGCAATCTGTTCGAAGGAGTCGGGCCGCAGTCGTTGCAGTTCTGGGATGCCGGCCGGGCGTTCTACTGGCGGAATTACTACGTCATCAGCGACCGGGCACGGCTGTTTGAAATAGTGGAGGCCCAGATACCATCGTCGGCTCGCGTGGCCTCGACCGATTTCGTGCATCCCCGGTTCACGCACCATGAAAGATCTTACGACTACAGCCTTTACGAACGGGCCGTGGCCGGCAATACGACCCGGGTGCCGGAGGATACGGACTATATCGTGATCGACACCGGCCACCGCTATAGCTGGATTCATTCGCCGGCGGAGGTGCGTGAACTGCGGGAAGAGCCGGAGAAATGGGAACTGCTCCCCGATGAGACCGAGGGCTACTTTATCGTGCTGCGACGGGGGGGAATCGATCTTTAGCCGATTTCAATTCGCGGATAGAATTCCGCCCCCATCGAACGGGCGGTTTTGCCCCCCTCACCCCCGACCCCTCTCCCAAGGGGAGCGGGGAGACTTGAAGACACTTCTGAGTATCTCTCGCCTCCATTCGGGAAAGGACTCCCATGGTTCGGCCCATTTTGTTCCATTCGTCTCACCTGCGTGTCGCCACTGTCATTGCGATGGCCGTGATCGGTGTGGCTTCACTGGCCTCAACTGCGACGGCGGACGAGCGACTCGACGGCGTACTCCATTCGTGGGTCGCTGGCGCTGCGGAAGTCGAAGCCCCGAGTCTGGCAACCGCGCGGGCGAGGTTTGGCCGCGAATTGTCGGCCCATCAACTGGAGGCCGCGGTCTTCCTCTGGGTGCCCAATTCCGTCGCATCGCTGACTGCGAAGTTCGACTGGACAATCGATTCAACCGGGCGTGACGAGTCATTGCTCACCGGCATCCCGTGCGATGAAATCGATCGCGCATTTATCGGCACGGTTGAGGTTCGCTGGGACGCGGATACGCAGCGTCCGAGGTCGATTCAATTCGCCGGTGGCAGTGAGCCGATCGAGTTCGCTACCATCCGCCGCGCAGGCGATCCGGCGGTGGATCACGTCGTCTTCTATCAGGAAGCGGCCGAGTCGGGTGCCGAGGCGATTGTGGACAACGTCTCCCAAGTCCGCACGGCGTCCGCGGTCATCGGCGAATCCGTGACGAACATCGAACTACCGATCACGACGATGGATGTCGACGACATCCTTGATCGCTGGGCAGCGGCCTCCGCGTTCAATGGGCCGTGGGAGATCTCGGGTGAGAGCTTTGCTTACGATGCTGACTTCGGGATCGAAAAACGGTCCTACTTTATGATGCGCGGTGACGGCGCGGGCACGATCGAATTCCGAACCGATCCCATGGACGTCGAACCAGGGACGGTGAACGAACAGAGGTTACGCGCGGACGGCGAACCCTACGAGGTCGTTGCAGACGGTCCCGGCGCCTACGTGTTCACGCCGGAGGAAGTGATCAGCGCGGAGATACAGTCACAGTCGCTGATTCGAACTCCGAATTCCAGCTTCGAAAGGGTTTCCTGGTTCAAGCATCCGCTGCGGACGCCGAGCGATCTGACATTCAACCTGCCTGTCGACGCCGACGAACTGCAGGAACAGTTTGACTGGGAGATCACTCAACAGTCGGAAGATGAATTCTGGTTGCGGGCGACACCCCGCACCGAAGAGGTGGCTCGCTGTGTTACGACAGTGGACATCATTCTCGATGCGACGAGTTTTCTGCCGAAGGCGGTTCGCTGTGCAGGGGGCGGCCACGAAGAGGTGATGGTGGTCGAAGAGCGATCCACTCCCACAGGCCTCACCGCGAGTATTATTCTCGAAGGCTACGCCAACTACACCGAAGCCGGCGTTCCTCAAAAAGGGAACCGAGATCCGGAGGGCGACGCGAATGCTGCACCTGAGAACTCTCCGACCCTTTCGGAATGCGTTCTCTGGGCCAGCATCATTCTGCGGTGCCTGTAGTTTTTGCCCGAAAGGGCTCAAAAAACAGAACCACTCCGATGTTACGGCATCGGAGTAGTTCGCTCAGCTCACTGTCGCTTTAGGTCGGCTCGCGTCAGTTGCCGGCGCCCCGCTTAGGACGTTCGCGCTGCGGACGGTCGCAGTCCAGGTCGCACTGGTTGTTGTCGCATTCATCGCCGACGTCGATGAAGAACGAACCGTTCGTGAACGCTTTCAGTCCGCCCCCCTGTGTCTTACGGGACGAGAATCCCGTGAACGCATAGCTCTGATTCAGGCTGCCGATGGCGTCGGCCACGTCGTTGAGTTCGCTGACCACGGCGTGCTGCACTTCGCTGAGGCCCACGATCAGGCCGATCACGAGAATGGTCGCTACCAGGACCAATTCGGCCGAGACGATGAAGCCGGCTTCATCGCGCAATAGGTGTTGAAACATCGATTTGTCCTCTGGTGGAAACTGAGAATGTGAGACATGGGAGGCTTGAGGGAGTCCCGCCCAATCGAGGACCAATTCACGAAGCCAGGTCTGATCCACCCAGGTTCATTGTTCTTAACACCGGCGCTGCGTCCTCGCAGTTCCGGTGTGAGCCGTCGATTGCGGCTCGACCTCAGTCGACTGTTGTGGCGTACTCTGACAGGGGCATGCGCACGCAAAGCGATGCAGTCCCACCTGCCGGAGATACCGATTATCCAGGTGATGCCGATTGCACACGATGTACCACCGGCGCGGGTATTAGCGGCGGCAGCGATGAAAGCGGTTGCGCGGACAGAGGTTGTGTTTGAAACCTAAACCTGGCACGAGCAATCCAGCCGGCGATTGAGGCCAGGATTGTGTTCAGCAAACCGGCGCGGCGTTCAGTCGAGTGTCTCGGAATCTTGGCACTGGCTCAGCGAACGCACGGCGGAAGCGGGCCGGTTTGAGCGAAGAATGTGACTCGCGAATCGCGTGAGGAACTCAAGCGAGACAAAAAAACACTCCACCCGGAGGGTGGAGTGTTGGAATCATTTGCGGCCCAATCGAAACTAGCGGCCCTTCGGTCCCTCTGGCACCGGACGATCGCAATCGAGGGTGCACTGGTTGTTGTCGCACGCGTCGGTAACGTCGGCGAAGAACGAACCATACGACAGCGCCTTGATACTGCCATCTTCCTTCCGGCTGGAGAATCCGGTGAAGAAGTAGCTCTGATTCAGGCTGCCGATGGCGTCGGCGACATCATTGAGTTCATGGACGACCGAGTGTTGAATCTCGGCAAGTCCGACGACCAAGCCGACGACGAGCAGTGTCGCGACGAGAATCAGCTCGGCGGAGACGATGAAGCCGGCTTCATCATTCAAAAGTTGACGCATCATGTGTTTGTCCTCTGTTAAGCCATGGAGTGAGACTGAACTTCAGTGTTGGTCCGGAAGGGCCGATCCGGCCCGAATCGATGATCTGCGGGAAACGCGTCCGTAATTCGCGTTTCCAGTCTGTTCATCAGCAAAGCGTCCGCGCGATGATGATGAGAGCCGTCGTTCGCGGCTGTTCCTCCCTCGAGGGGATACGGGAGCTTCACCCGACCGATTCCGGACGGGGAAGTGGATAGGATCAACAGGACTCACGACCGCCGGGCGCCGGGCGCTGGTCGCTCGGCGTCAGAGCCGGTCAAACGCATACCGCGTTCCAATTATTCCAGTTCCGCCGTCTTCGCGGAGTGGCGCGACGGATCGGAGTTGTTGCGAACGGACGACAGCACTCTCAGTGCTCTAAGGCGGCCTTCCGGCACGCGTGACTTTTCAAGTGTCAATACTTCTTGACACTCATTGAAACTCTTCCGCGGGAGGGTCGACGTGCCTGGCGAATACCGAGGGCTTTGATGAGCAGCACGACCAGCGGCTACCAGATGGCGCGAACACGCGGCGGTGTAGCCTTGCTGGCGTTGGCATGCTTGGCCATTGCCTGGGGAGCCGTTTTTGCCGATGGAGAGACTGCTCACGACTGGAGTCCCGAGACCGAATCGCGGGAATGGAAATACATTCTGCTGCACCACTCAGCGACCGAAGCCGGGTCGGTTGCGGCGATTGATGCCGTTCATCGTCAACGTCGAGATGCCAGCGGAAATCCCTGGCAGGGCATCGGTTATCACTTCGTCATCGGCAACGGCCATGGCATGGAGGATGGCGCAATCGAAGCCACATTTCGCTGGGATGGGCAGCTTGCCGGAGCGCACGCCGGCGATGCGGAATACAATTCGCACGGCATCGGGATTTGTCTGATCGGCAATTTCGAGGAGTCGCCGCCAACCGAGGCCCAACTCGAGGCGATGTACACGTTGATCGAGTGGTTGAAAACCGAGTATGCTTTGCCCTCGGACGGGCTGGTGCGGCATCTCGATGTGCGCAGCACCGCGTGTCCCGGCCGCCATTTCCCCTGGGAGGAAGTCAGCCGGAACTGGAGAGAATCGGATTCCCGCACCCCATGATCGCCGCACTTTCAAGGATGAAAGCGTTATGCAAGCGATTCGTTCCCTCCCCTGGCCCTGCGATGCCACGTCGGCTATCCGCGCAGAGATGCCGATGCTGTTCGGGGATGACTACGGAGTATGCACCGCATCCCCAGACATAGAGTTCGAGCGAGAAGACGCTGTCTGGGCGGACTTGCCGATCCCTGTATCGGTGACGATTCCGCTCGACGGACCGATGTCATGCGAAGCGGTATTGCCCGCGCACTATGAGCCGCGCTATTCGTATCCGCTGATCGTGTGGCTCGATCCAGCGGGTGACATCGAGTTTCGCGAACGGATAACCGCGATCAGCGATCGCAACTTCCTGAGCATCGCCCTGCATTGGCGGGGGTTCAATGCATCACCGACTTCGTCCGTGACACGAACGGCCGAGTGCATGCATCTTGTCGAGAGCGCACTGACTTTTGTCGAGTCGGTGTGGAACATTCACGACAGTCGCCGGTTCCTGCTCGCGGAAGGAGCGGTCGCCTGCGAATGGGAACTGCGGCTCGCCGAGCATCGCCCCGATCCGTGGGGAGCGCTGGTATGCATTCGTCCTGGAGGCGTGACGGCGAATACCAACGCGATGCGTCGGAGATCGCCGGTCTCCGCACTGCGTATGCTGGCCATTACCGTGTCAGACGACACTTCTGGTGACGGGCGCGAAATCGCCGAATCCTGGCGTCGGCACACGCTGGGATTGAAGACCTCGATCGATCACCGGCAACTCAGCGGCACCGATGACAGGTCGCGACTCATCAACAACTGGCTCATGTCTTGCGTGAGCAGGAGCTAGCGAATTCTGCGAGCCGTCCAGACAGGAATGTCCGGGTCACCTGAAGCAGAATCGATTCTACTCGTCCATGTCGTCCTCCCGCACGACGACAAGCTGTCGAGTGATGGGGGTCCGTGTTGGAGAAGCAATCGCTTCGAGGATCGCGAGTTCGCGATCCAGGCGAACTTCGCGTTCCTTCCAGGATGCCTGCCACGATGAAAACTGCGAGTCCCAGCGGTTCAATCGCTCGACATGTTGTTCTATCCTGCGTTGGATGGCTTCGAGGGTGTGAGGTGTATGAACGGCATTTCCACCAGCAGTTGACGCTTGCATGGAACCTCTCCGACGAGCCGAGGAATGATCCGTCCACGTCGTCCACGATCGGCTACGCCTTGCCGATGCGCGATGCTTGTGTCTGGAAGATTCCGACGGCCCGAATGTTGCGGATGAACGGTACCTCCCTGCCGTTGATGGAACAGATTTGGGAAGCATCCGGCTACTGGGACGCCTCGTGGATATTCATCGGATGGGGCGATCCCGTAAAGCAAATCGAATTGAACGATTGGCGAACATTGCAAAGATGCGGATTGTGAGGCGAACAGGGAACCCGTTGGGGTCGTATGGGTTGTAAGGGCGCGGGTGTCGTTCTGGATTGCATCGGGGCGACTCTCACCCCAGAAAGGAAACCTCTACAGCCGGCAAGATTGCGAGCAAACGCTTCGCTTGACGCCTCAAGGTGTTCTGGGATAATCCGGCACGTTTCAGCGAGGTTTCTCGCGGGTGTAGCTCAGTTGGCAGAGCACCACGTTGCCATCGTGGATGTCGAGGGTTCGAGTCCCTTCACCCGCTCTTATTGCTGCAACGGCCGCCCGTTCGGCGGCGTTGTTGTTTGAAGGTGGATCAAATCGCGGGTGGAATGCCCGCTTTTCGATGGAATGCAGGAGGTGAAAGTTGGCAGACGATCTTGATACCGATGTCGAGGAAAGTGATACCGACGCAGCGACGGAAGCGCCTGAAAAGGAGCGATTGGACCTGCAGGTCGAAGTCTCCGAAGCCGGCCCGTGCCGCAAGCACATTCGCGTGACGATTCCCCGCGCCACGATCGACCAGGTGCTGGATTCTGTCGTGGTGAATTTTGCCGAGAAGGCCGAAGTTCCGGGATTCCGGAAGGGGCATGCTCCCGACTCTCTGTTGCGACGGCGATTTCGAAAGGAACTCTCGCAGGATGTCAAGCAGCGTCTGTTGCTCGACAGCCTGGAGCAGATCGCCGAGGAACAGGAGATTGTTCCGATTGATGAACCACATCTCGATGTCGAAAACATCGAGATCCCGGAGGAAGGGGACTTCGAATTTGAGTTCGATGTGGAGGTTCGCCCCGAGTTCGATCTGCCGGACTATTCGGGCTTGAAAATCGAACGGCCGATCAGCGAGGTCAACGACCAGCAGGTCGAAGCCTATCTCGTGCGGTTCCTGGAGCAGTACGGGGAACTGGAGCCGGTGGATGAACCCGCCCGGGCCGGTGACCACCTGACCGTAAAAGCGACCTTCACCCACCAGGGTGCGGTGCTCAAGACGATTGATGAACTGGGTATTCGCGTGCGTCCGATCGTGCGCTTCCAGGATGCCGAATTGACTGGGTTTGACAAGCTGATGGTCGGAGCCAAAGTCGGCGACGTGCTTCAGACCGAACTGACCGTTTCGATTCAGGCCGGCTCCCTAGCTATACGGGGCGAAAAAGTTCAAGCGGCCTTCGAGGTACTCGATGTCAAGCGGCTCCGGCTGCCAGTGCTCGATGAGGCCTTCTTCAATCGCATCAACGTCGACTCGGAGGAAGACCTGCGAGATCGAGTGAAGGGGACCATGGATCGGCAGGTCACCTATCAGCAGCGGCAGGCGGTGCGCGAGCAGGTGCTGGCCTTCATCACCAACTCGGCGAAATGGGAGCTGCCCGAAGCGTTGCTGACTAAGCAGTCGGAAAACGCCCTGCGGCGAGAAATCCTCGAAATGCAGCAGGCTGGCTTCACGTCGCAGGAAATCCTGGCGCGCGAGAACGAACTGCGTCAGAAGTCGTTGTCCACAACGGAGCAAAACCTCAAACAGCATTTCGTGCTCGATCGCATTGCCGAGAAGGAAGGGATCAAGATCACAGACGAGGAGATCGACAACGAAGTCTACTGGATGGCCATGCAACGCGGCGAGAATCCACGCAAGACGCGGGCGAGGTTGCAGCGATCCGGAATGGTCGAGAATCTCGAGGCTCAAATTCGCGAGCGGATGGCGGTCGACGTAATCCTCAAGTCTGCAAAGTTCACCGATGTCCCGATGACGCCACTGGTCGAACCGAATGTCGAAGCCGTCAGTCGCTCGATTTGCTCGACCATCGACGTTGCGGAAGAAGCGGTCGGCGACGAAGAAGAATAGTCGCGCTTCCACGCTCGACTAACGCGCCAGAATTCGATCGGCCCCACTTGCAACGAGCCGTTCCGCCAGCGTGCGCCCAATTGCCGCGGCGGATGCTTGTAGCTCGGTCAACGAGACCAGGGAGACGGTGCCTTTCGACTCGGCCTGAATGCGCACCGTTCCATCGAGCGATAGCACCAAACCCATCAGTCGCATGCAGCTGGCTGCCTGCGTTTGACTATCGGCGACGCTCCAGACGCCGACGGGTGCGTGACAGCCGGCACGCAGTTGGCTCAAACACGACCGCTCCGCTGATACTTCGGCAAATGTCGTCAGGTCGCTGATTCGCTCCAGCATTTCCGCGACGAACGCATCATCGTCTCGGCATTCGAGTCCCAAAGCGGCCTGGCCGACCGCAGGGTACATTTGCGGTGGTGAGAGGATGGCCGTGCAGCGCTGGCTCATTTCGAGCCTGTCGAGTCCCGCCTGTGCCAGGACAATGGCGTCGTACTCGCCGGCATCCAGTTTCTTGAGGCGCGTCTCGACATTGCCACGGACTTCGACAGGCTCGATGTCCGGGCGGATATATCGCAGTTGTGCCTGTCGGCGCGGGCTGCCGGTTCCGATTCTCGCTCCGGCACGCAGCGAACTCAAATCGCCCGCAGCGGAGTTCGACGGCAAGACCAATGCGTCGAATCTCTCACCTCGCTGGGGAACTCCGGCGAGATTCAATCCGGCAGCCGATTGCGTCGGCAAATCCTTGAGGCTGTGTACCGCGATATCGGCGCGGGAATCCAGCACGGCCTGCTGAATCTCGCGGGTAAAGACTCCGACACCTCCGAACGACGCCAAGGACTCCGTGCGATTGCGGTCCCCCTCCGTAGCAATGGGAACCAGTTCGACTTCGATCGTCGCGTCCAGACTCTTGAGCAAACTCGAAACGTGCTGGGCTTGCCACATGGCGAGCCGGCTCGATCGTGTGGCGATTCTCACATGCCGGGACCGCGAACCATTCACGAGAATTGCACCTCTTCGCTGTGTCGAATCGTGTCGAAAAAATGCCGGTGGTTCAGCACAGAGGCAGCGTCACGGGCTGATTTCGTTCGGCGCTGAGTTGCACCGCTTCGGTGAACTCCATGTATTGTACACCCACCGAGAATGGGTTCATTCCCACGGGACGCTCGCGGCGGATGGCATTCACAAAGTCCTCTTCCACTTGCCAGCGGCCTTGGTCTTCCTCGGGAACTTCGAACTCGTGCAAAGACTTGTCACCGGGATGTCCCAGGAACAGCCTTTCGCGATCTTCGAACTGCAATCTCACCGTGCCTCGCGAGCCATACAGATGGATCTGCTTGCCGGGGCCGTGCAGTACAATTCCGCTCAGGAGATAGACGCCGCGCCCTCCCCCCTCGAATTGAGTGAGGATCTGCATCGAATCGGGAACCGTCGCGGGTTCGAACGACTCCGATTCGATCACGGGACGTTCTGGCTCGAAGATCTTCGATTGTGCGAAGACTCGCGTGACTGGAGGGGCGAAACGCATCAGAGTCTCGTGAAGTATGCCGAGTGCCAGCACGTTCTTCCCGCTGAGATTCGTCATCTGTCGCCAATGCAGCGGTTGCGAGTAGTCCCAGAATGTGTCGTCGGCGCCGATCACGACGGCTTCCCGCAGAGTGCCGATATACCCGTCGCCGATGAGGCGTTGCAGGGCAGGCCCCGATTCCAGCCCGAAAGGACTAGGGACGAGCTGCGCTACCAGTTCCGGATGCGCTTCCGCCGCCTCTTGCATCAGCTTCGCCTCGGCCAGATTCGAGGACATGCGGGCTTCCGTCAACACATGCTTGCCCGCGACGAGTGCCGCGATCGTGACTTCGCAGTGCATGTACGGCCAGGTTCCGATGACGACGGCATCGATGTCCGGCGAACGCACCAGGTCGCCCCAGCTCTCGTACACATGAGGGATACCGAGCTCCGCGGCCGCTCGATGCGAAGACTCCGGCATCCGGTTGCAGACCCCCGCGATTTCGACTCCCGGCATCGCGCGCAGACCAGGAATATGCCGCAGCCGAGTGTTGGCTCCCGCTCCGATGATGCCGATTCTGAGTGATTCCAAAGACATGCTTGATCCCACCAACGATTGTCCGCCGCGCTTTCACATGCCGCGCTTGAAACTATCGAGAATCGGCTTGCGCAAGTCCAGTCGGTCGCGTGCCGGCTGAATATTCTTGGGGGGGGAGGGGGGCACTCGAGCCGGCGGACAGGATCATTCATCCGCGTCCCAGGCCGCCGCGGGCAGCACCGACTCGGACGAGCCGAACCATTGCGGCCCCGGCAAGCCCTGTCCGAACAACCCGGATTCCTGGGCGGCCGATTCGTCGTCAGGATGCTTGATGCCCGAACTGCCATAAAATGCGCCGCTCACGCCCAGTAACTCGGGATGCCGAGCCACGCGATCGCTGAAGATACTCAGGTCTTCCATGACGGGTTGCATGTTCTGCAGCAACATGGCCATCGCGGCCGCCGATCGGTTCAGGTTGTCATAGAGTTCCGGGTCAGTGCTGAATCGCTGCAGCGAGCCTTCACCGGAATTCACGACCTGTGCCAGTTGATGCAACTCGGTCAGCATCCCTTCCAGTTGGTAAAGGCTGCCGTCCAGACGAGTCACGATCGTATGGCTGTGTTCGGCGAGGGGGCTGGTCGCTTCCGAGAGATTGGCGAGGTTCTCCTCGACCATGACCACCGCGCTGCGGGCGGCCCCGATCGTCTCACGAGTTTCCGTGACGAGCTCCGGCAAGGCGGCGATGGTGGCGCGCAGGCTCTCCTGAATCAGCGGGTCGCTGACGAGTGCATTTGCATGCGTGAGCGCGACATTCGCGGTCTCCATCGTCGTCGTGAGCCGATCAAGCGCGATCGCTGCACGCTGGATCACCTCATCGAGATTGCCCTGCTCGGTGTCCATGAGATGATTGAGGTTCTGACCGACTTGCCGCCATTCGGCACTGGTCGACTCGAAGCTCTGCATGGTGGTCGTCAGATTGGTTTCCAACCGGCGCACGATCTCGTTGACATCCTGTGTTGCGACCCCTTCCAGTCTGCGGTTCGGCGGAATGAATTGCTCGCTGACCCCGGGCGTAAAGTTGATCGTCGCATCGCCGAACAGGCTGCGGACGAGTTCGGCCGTCGAGTCCAGTCTCAGTTTGTGGCGTTCGCGGATGTCGACCACGACCAGCACGCCGCCGTGCTCTTCGTCCAACAGGACTCGCCGGACGGAACCTATGGAGATCCCGTTCTGCTCGACCGGCGCGCCTTCGGAGATTCCCGCCGCGCGCTCGAAGTGTATCGCCAGCGGATAAGTGTCTTCCAACATCTGCGCCAAATCCGAAAACTGTAGAATCAGTATGGTCGCGACGGCCAGGCCTGCCAGCACGAACACTCCCACTCGGAATTGCAGTTGCTTCTCGTTCATGGTTCGAATGAATCGGAAATGTTCATGCCGCCGTCGGATCGTGCAGCCTTTCGCCTGCCTCCCCGCGAACGAATTGCGACACTCGTGGATCGGTACAGTCGAATGCCTCGTCGGAGGTCCCTTCGAAGATGATCTGCGGTTCTCCAGGCTCCAGTCGCGCCAAAGGAGACAGCATGATCACGCGGTCGGCTACCCTCTTGGCCGTGCGCATATCGTGCGTTACCACGACGCTGGTGATGCCGCTGGATGCCGTCTGCAGAATCAGTTCGTTGATGACATCGCTCATGATCGGATCAAGTCCGGTGGTTGGCTCATCGTGCAGCAACACTTCGGGCCGCAATGCGAGCGCTCGGGCCAGAGCGACCCGTTTCCGCATCCCGCCGGACAGTTCCGCAGGGCGTTTTCGAGCCACAGCGTCGAAATTGAGCCCCACGTCCCGCAGGAGACGTCGCACGGTATCAATCGTGTCGCCATCAGCCAGTCCCGGATTCTGTTCGAGTCCGAAGGCGACGTTGTCGAACACGCTCAGGCTGTCGAACAGCGCCGCCATTTGAAAAACGAAGCCAAACTTCAATCGCTTCTTGTTGAGTTGTTTGGGACGCAAACTGGTCACGGGGACTCCATCCCAATGAACGCTGCCTGATGTCGGTTCCAGCAGACCGTTCATGAGTTTGAGCGTCACGCTCTTGCCGCAGCCGCTCTCGCCAACGATCACAAGCGTCTCGCCGGCCCGCACCTCGAGTTGGATGTCCCGCAGAACGAGCTGCTGCCCGAAACGCATCGAAGCGCGTCGGAGTTCGACAACAGGAGTGGCGGCGGAATTCATCAAACAGTCATCATATGAGTTTGGCAGCCGGGAACAGCAGCCGATCGAGCCGCATCATCAATGTCCCGACCAGGAAGTTGATCAGCAGAATGGCGACAAAGGCGTGAACGAAGGCTTCGGTGGCGGCGCGACCCACGCCGTCGGCTCCCGCCTTGGAATGGAAACCGCGGTGGCAACCGATGACGGCAATCGACGCCCCGAACAGAATGCTCTTGATGAAGCCCGTGAACAGGTCGTAGCCCCGTACGAATTCCAACGAGTGCTTCCAGTAGAAGAAACTGTTGATGCCCAGCAGTTGCGAACTGACAAGCCAGCCGCTGATGACTCCCACGGCGTCGGCGACAAAAGTCAGGAGCGGAATCAGAACGAGACAGGCGATGAATCGCGGGACCACCAGGTACTGAATGGGATTCGCTCCGAGAGCCGTCAGCGCATCAATCTGCTCGGTGACGCGCATGGTGCCCAATTCCGCCGCCATCGAGCTGCCGATGCGGCCGGCCAGCATGATGGCCACCATCACCGGGCCGAGTTCTTTCACGACTGTCAGATTGAGTACGGTGCCCAGCATGTTCTCCATCTGCATGACGGCGAACTGGTCGTACGTCTGAATCGCCAGGATCATCCCGACGAATGCCCCGGTGGTCAGCACGACCGGGCAGCTTCGCACGCCGATCTCGTTGAGCACCTGCCAGAGCATTCGGCCCCGGGGACGCTGGGCCATTAGCCAGCCGAATGTTCGCCATGCGAACAGGCACAAGTCCCCGATCAGGCAGATCGCCTCGAGGACGCGGGCGCCCAGCACATGGATCAGCGACTCAGTCCGTGGAAGGGTGGCGGTACTCATTGTCGAACAGGTCCGACCGTATGGCCTCGAAACCAGAATGCTGAAGGGAATCAACTGCCGGGAAACCGGCCGCCGGAGGGGTCGCTCAAAGGGGCGGGAGAATACTCCAAGACCGCGGTTTGACGCGAGACGATTCGCAACCACTTGTTTCCCCGGACGGATGGAGTGATTTGGCAGTTTGTGCCGATCGCACACCACTGGGCTTGACGCCGAACCGCGGGCGTCGAGGCGTGAGAGAGCCAGATAACCCGCACGGTTGGCACAGTCCCAACCGCACGACCGCATCGGTCCCGACGACTCGATCCTTGCGCCTTCTCGATACAGCCGTAATCCCCTGCCACCTCGATGGGGCCGATGGAAACACATAAATGGCTTGGATTAGGAGAGACGATACAACGAGCGAATGATTGCAATTGGCGGAAGAACCCCACCCGGAGCATTCGTTCGAGTCGTGAAGGAACACACCTCTCCAAAGAGTGGAGAGCATCGTCACAGAGGGCGCCTCACAGGAGCGACATTGGATGTCCACCTACGCTCACATTTTTGCACCGCGTGATTGCAGCGCGCGTGCACTCCCGTCGCAATCCGATTGTCCAATCTGCCTCCGAGACAAGTCGATCGCTCGCATTTCGTTGCGGTCCGCCTATGGCGTCGTCGCATTCATCGCCACGGCCGCGATGTCTCTTGGTTACGCATCAGCACAACAGCTAATGCAAGGGCCCGGATTCGTCGCCCCGGTTCCCGGGGTCGCGGCCAATGAATCCTTCGCCATTCCGCAGAGCGCGGGTGTCACCGTCAATCCTCTGGTCTACCAGCATCCGCAACAGGGGCAGATGACGATCGTGCCTTCAGACGGGGCCGTGCCGCAGTTGATTGCCGGCGACATCTATCAGGGAAGCGTCGCCCCCGTTCAATACACGACCGAGCCCCGACGCACCGGCGACACTCGCATCGCCGCCATGCCGACGGCGGATGACGAGCTGGAAGTGATTCACCATCGCAGCCAGCTTGTCGTCACCACGCGGCCGATCTCGCGGATTGCCATCACCGATCCTAATGTCATCGATGTGGCTCAGTACAGTCCCACGGAGATCTCGATCATCGGCCTCGGACTGGGCACGACCGACATGACCATCTGGTTTGGGGACAACGAAGCTCCGCTGATGGCCCTCGTCACCGTGGTTCGCGATCCCAGCCTTGATGAGCAACGCCGCATCGACTACGGGCGCATCGAGCGCTACATCGCCCAGCTCTATCCCAACAGCAAGGTCTATCTGATTCCGATGTCGCGGAAAATCATCGTCCGTGGCCAGGCGAAGGATCCGCAAGAGGCGGCGAACATTCTGCAGGTCGTCCGTGGTGAGATCATCGCGCAAGATCCCACACTGTCCGACTTCTCACAGGGTTACGGCGGTGGCTACGGTGGTGGCTACGGCGACATTCGCGACATAGTCAATAACAACGACAACGGCAACAACGATCTGTTCTCCTCGATGATCGTCAATGAACTGCAAGTTCCCGGCGAATACACTGTGATGGTCCGCGTCCGCATCGCGGAACTCAATCGCGAACAATTGCGGCGCTATGGTCTCGACTGGAATGTCATTTTCAACGACGCCCGCCATGTCGTCGGGCAATCGTTCGCCGCCGCAGCGCCCGTCTTATCGGGTGTCTTCGAGAACGGCGAAGTCGCCGTGTTGCTCGACGCCCTCGCGTCGAACGGCAGCATGAAGATCATGGAAGACAGCGTCGTGGTCACACTGAGTGGCCAGCCGGCGTCGTTCCTCTCCGGTGGTGAGTTTGCCGTGCCCACTGTTGTCGGAATCAACGGCGTCGGCGCGGGTACGACCACATTCCGCGGCTTCGGCAACTCGGTCATCACGACTCCCACCGTCATTGATGACGACCTCATCCGCATGCAGATTATCGCCGAGTTGAGCTCCATCGACGCAGGCAACTCCGTGCAGGGCATCCCCGGCACGAATGTCAATCGCGTGCAGACGCAGGTGGAACTTCGGGAAGGCCAGACAATCGTGCTCGGCGGATTGTTCTCCCATCAGCAGGGGGCCGAGGTCACTCGCATCCCGTTGCTCGGGGAACTGCCCATCATCGGAACCAGCATGTTCAGCAGCAAGCGGGCGACCGAGGACGAGAAGGAAATGTTGATCCTGCTGACTCCTGAATTCGGCCGGGCCATGGATCCCGAAGACGTTCCGCCGATGGTCGGCTGGTACACCACGCATCCCGACGATTTCGACTTCTACAAGTTCAATCGCATCGAAGGCAATCCAGACCTCGGCCACTACCGGTTGCTCCCCTTCGGCAACGGCCAGGGCTATGCGGAGAACCGTGGTTACAACATCCACAACCCGGCCCCCGCCGACAGCCAGTACATGCCGCAGGGCACCGGAGCCGCTCAGTGGGGTCAAACTGTCCAGCCGCCGCTCGGCAACTACAACAGCCCTTTCCCGGCGTCGAATCCTTATGGAGACGCCTATGCCTCGCCGGTGATGCCACAGGGGATGATGCAACCGGGCATGATGCAGCACCAGATGAATCCGCAACAACCCATTTACTCCTCACCGCAGTATCCCAGTCCGGCACCGATCCCGATGACGAATCCAGTTCCCGGTGGGCAGCAGGCTCCGCCGACGACCTATTACGGGCACGGGACTCCGGTGCGTTCCGCCAGTTATGACACGCAGCGGTAATCCAAACGACAATAACTCGAACCTGAACCACAACTCAATACTCCCTCTGATCCACGCATCTCGCATGGTTGCAACGTGCGAGTGACAATTCCCCCAAGGGGCAACCGATGATTAAGACGACCCAGCCTTTGCTGATCCTTGCCGTGGTCTCACTGGCCGCGCTCTCCGGATGCATTGGCATTCCAATGTGGGGAACCTGCGGGCCGGCCTGCGATCCCGTTTGCGAAACCTGTCCGGAGTATGGTGGTTGTCCCACCGCGGGCCCTTGCCAGACATGCCAATCGTGCGAACCGTGCGGCTGCGACCCGTGCGGTGGCGGTTGTGGCTGGTCGCTATACGGCTGCCTGACGAACTTCGAAACGAAGCTCTTCAGCAGGTGCTACCAGCGCTCGGGCGCCATTCCCGATACGTTGCCGCTGGGCAGCACGGTGAGAACTCACTACCAGGTCATGGAGACGAACGCCGAGGCGGTCGACTTCATCATCAATCTGAATGACTTCGTCGGCGAAACGGCTGAACTCACGCCGGACGGCAAGGACCACATCCTGGAGATCGCCGCCCGCATGCGGAGCGCGCCGTTCCCCGTGATCGTCGAACGCAGCATGAACAACTCGAATCCCGAACTCGATCTGGCCCGTCGCAACCTCATCGCACTCATCCTCTGCGACCTCGGCAATCCCGACGCCCAACAAAGGACCGTGGTGGCGACGCCTTACGGACCGGGATACCTCGGTGTCGAGGCTGAGACGATGTACTATCGCCACATCATGTCGAATGGCGGTAACGGCAACAACAACTCGTTCGGAGGCGGCTTCAGCAGCTACGGCGGCGGCTCTGGAGGCGGATTCTAGTCGATCGAAGTCGACAACTCGGAGCATTGGCGGTTCTACACCCGCCAGGAATACAAGGTGGCCGACTGTCCGCGCGTGAAGCGAGTTGCAGTCGGCCACGTTTTTTGCTTCCATGCCGGAAGAACCCGCCCAGCGTTCCCGTGGGGTCGCTGGTCGTTGTGGTTCGCCAACTGATCCTGCATGAGGAGCGATGGATGATGCGTGCAGCCTGCGCCCTGATGGTTTGCCTGTTCGTGTCGCCAGCGGCGATTGCCGACGATCTCCCGCTCGTGTTCGAAGACGACTTCGAGTCGTCGCTGCTGTCGACCTGGCGCGCGACCGATCCGACCGCATGGGCCATCGAGCATCCAGAACGAGGCGCGGTCTTGTCGCAGCATCGGGCCAGCGTCGTGCAGACGCCGGTCAGGTCGCCGTTCAACCGCATCGTCGTCGATGGCCTCAACGTGACCGACTTTCAACTCGACGTCGACGTGCACTCGACGTGCATCGACTACGGCCATCGCGACATGTGCTTGTTCTTCGGCTATCAGGATCCCGCTCACTTCTACTACGTACATTTAGGGAAGCAGGCGGACGACAACGCCAACCAGATCTTCATCGTGAACGAGGCGCCGCGCACGAAGATCTCCTTGAGCACCACCACCGGCACTCCGTGGGATGATGAATGGCACCATGTACGCATCACTCGCGATGTCGACTCGGGACGCATCGAGGTCTTCTTCGATGATCTCGACACCCCCGCCATGACCGCCGAGGACCGGACGTTTACTTCGGGAACAGTCGGACTGGG
>JANNSB010000108.1:0-2239 GCA_031402175.1 Planctomycetaceae bacterium | reverse complement strand
CCACACTCCGCCGCTATTTCAGCGGCTTCCCGGGAACCGCCTGGCCGTTGGTCGTGGGCCCCACATTTTCTGGGATCATCGGCGAAGACGGCCAGGAGGCGTGGAACGCGGGGAAACCCGCGGCGCGAGATGGCTTCGTTCTCCCAAACGGCAACGTCCTGATCGCCTGGTCAAACGAAGTGAAGGAGTTGACGCGTGACTTGCGGGTCGTGTTTCGTTTTGAAAAGTCACCGGACAACCGAGAGCTGGGCACGGTCGAGCGGCTGGAGAATGGCCGCACCCTCATCACCGAGTTGGGGACCAAGCCGCGGTTGCTCGAAGTCGATTCCGGCGGGCGGATTCAGCTCGAATTCCCGCTGCAACCCGAGACCGACAACGCACACATGCAAACCCGGATGGCTCGGAAGCTACCCGGCGGCAACTACCTCGTGCCGCACTTACTGGCGTTTAAGGTTAAGGAGTATTCTCCAACCGGCGCCGTGGTTCGCGAGTTCCGCACGGACCTTGACGAACTCGGCGGCCGCCAGGAAGAGAATTGGCCGTTCACGGCGATTCGACTCGACAACGGCCACACGCTGGTCAACCTGACGCACGGCAACAAGACCGTGGAGCTCGACCAAGATGGCCGCGTCGTATGGCAGGTCAGCAATGCTGACTTCCCCCAAGAGAAGCCGTTCGCCGATCCGTGCGGAGCCCAGCGGCTGCCCAATGGCAACACGGTGATCTGCAGTTACGCATCTCAGGAAGCCATCAAGGTCTTTGAAGTGACTCCTGACAAAAAAATCGTCTGGAAGTACACCGGCCCGCACCGCGCGCATGAAGTCCAGATTCTGACAACCAACGGAAAACCAGTGGATGGTCTGCCGTTGAAGTGAGGGAACGGCCACGCCGACCGTGCCAGTGTTTGTTAGTAAGGGAAGTTCGGTTGTTTCGGGACCACTTTTGGCATCAGAAGTCCCACGCAAGTCGCATTCCGAAGCCTGAGTAGTGTCCGCTGTCGGCGTTTGCCTGTGTGTCCCGCGTCGTGTAAACATAGTTACTCTGGATTTTCATGTTCGGATTGAGGAACCAGTTCAGTCCCAGTGTCACGTCATCGACACGACCGCCGTCCATACCGGAATCCGACAGATTCGCCATACTGTAACGTGCCCCGACCTGCCACGCTCCACAGCCATACTTCGACCCGAGATTATCATGCGGGATGACTCGACCAAAGGCTCCGGACTTCTTTTCGTACTCCCGGTGTTCTCCCGTCAGAAAGTACAGGGCTTCCGCATACCAGCCGTAGACGAAGACATTTCCCAACTGAGCGCCGGCCGGAGCAGTGATCCCGTTGCCCACACTGTTCCGATTCCACGCACAGGTGTATTCCGACTGCAGCAGCAGCGAATCCAGCTGCATGACCCATTCCAGTCCGCCGTAGTCCACTTCAGTCGTACTGAATGACCCCGTATTCGCCAGCGTTGGGTTCAGGCCACCGGGGCCGTTTCGCAGCGATCCGCGAGTTCGATACCGAGTTGCCTGGTTGTTCGGGTCGCGAATACTTCCCGCGACACCAAAATGCATCAGATATTGGCCTTCGTCTTCGTACCACGGAAGATAAGAGACACGGCTTGTCCAGGCATACTCACCTTCACCGACTGCGTAGGCAAAGATATTTGTCGTATTCTTTAAAATTCCAGTAGACCAGGTTCCTCGGTCATCTTCGCTCCAATTATCAAAGAAAAGGATGCCCGGCATAAACCCGTTGTTGAATGGCCCGTAGAAGAGATCCTGATTGAAGGATCGCTCCATGAAGTCCAGATAACGACTGCTCGTTAAGTGTTCGAAACCGATCGGTTCCTTAACGTTGCCGACGCGAATATTGCCGACCATTGGAACTTCACGAAATGTCACCCACAGGTCGGTGGGTGCGGTCACATGATCGACATTGGATTCCGATGCTGGCAATGTCGGATCTACGTTGACGCTGTTGACGAAATCGTACTCGGTACACCAGTCAATCGTGCCATACATCGTGCCGTCGGCTCGCAATCGGGCGCGGCGGAATTCGACAGAGTCCTGATCGCCGACCCCGCCTGTACCGGCAAAGCCACTGGCACTTTGCTGAAGAAATACTGCGTCGATCTGCACGCGGCCACCGACATGAAACTTGAACTGCTTATCTTTCGTGGACGATTCCCAGCCGTTGTTCCACTTGCTGCTGAATGAAAGTGGATCTTCTTTCCTGGGATCTTTG
>JANNSB010000107.1:0-32582 GCA_031402175.1 Planctomycetaceae bacterium | reverse complement strand
TGGAGGCCAAAGAGGAACGTCAACTCTTGCGATTGCGGCAGCAACTCGGCAAGCTGGACCTGTTGGTCCTCGATGAACTGGGATACGTGCCGGCCGGCAAGGCAGGGGCGGAACTGTTGTTCGACGTGATTGCCACAGCCTTCAGCATGTAGCGCAGGACTTCAGCGTCCTCCTGGATATCACCCGTCGCGTAGTGCTTCCTCGTCGTCTACCAGGAAGAGTGCCGCATCACCCGTTAGATGACGAGTAAAGGTACTCCAACCTCTGACAGTGGACCGCTATGGAATTTTGCCGTTTCAAGCGTTCGGCGAACTGAAGAACGAGATCAACCGGACTACAACTCGACAGCCTACTTTCGAAGAAATCGCGTTTCGAGTGTCGTGGAGTGTAAGGGCGACTTGAGTTTTCGCCCTGGTTGAGGTCGGGAATCGATCACGACGTTCTGACGAGAATCATCGGACTGCTTGCGAGCCTGAGTGCGACCACCTTAACATCGCCGCCGCTATCACGGAGGTGAGGTCAGCCAGAAGGCGTTCGCTCTCTAGAAGTCTTATGCCGCGTGATCCCGACATCTACGACTTCTTCGTCTCCTACGCGCGGGCCGACAACCGCGAGGGCTGGATCGAACAGTTCGTTCGCTCGCTCGTGGAAGAGCATCGCCGGTTTTCCGGCGGGCGCGAACTCAAGTACTTCTTCGACAAGGACCAGATTCCCAACCTTTCGTATTGGGAAACCGAGATCTTCAACAAAGGAATCGCGCGTTCACGGTTGTTTCTGGCGTTTCTCTCGCCGAATTACTTTGCCAGCGAGGTCTGCAGGAAAGAATGGAGCGCCTGGATCGATCAGGAGATCGCCAAGCACATCCTCACCGAGGGTGCCGCCCCGATCTACATTGTCGAGGTGCCGGGACTGATCTCCAAGCCTCCGCTCGGCGAGCATGAGGTCGCGCGGCTGGTCGCACAATTGTGTGACATCAAACTCGACGCCCGATTCGACGCCTCGGTGTCGTCACTCGTCAAGGAGCTTCGAAGACGCCAGTTGGAAGTGGTGCAACCGTTCTACAATGCCGGTCTCACCGCACTGCTCGAGGCCGATCTGCAAAAGACGTTGCAGCGCATGGCCAGGGATATTGACGAACGGGCCGAGCATGTCCGGCATGCGGCCGAGAGCGAGAATACGGTGCCCCCGTACAACGAGAAGTTCACGGGCCGGCGCGACGAGCTGATCGAAATGCGGCGCAGGTTGAAGGATGACCGCACTGGCGTCATCTGCGGTATTCACGGATTGGGAGGCATCGGCAAGACGGAACTCGCTTACACGTACGCGCATGCCTTTGCCGGGGCGTATCCAGGAGGCCGATTCCTCGTGCGCTGCGAAGGCGAGACCGATCTCAAGCAGGCGGTTTTGCGGATGGAGAAGGATCCCTTTCACGACGAAATCAGTGATGAAGAACGCAAGGATCCGCGAGCCCACTTCGCAGCCGCAGTCCGGTCATTGCAGAAGCGGCTTGATGACAAGGGACATGTCCTGCTGATCCTGGATAATGTCGACCATCCCGATGTCGTGTCCGGGCAGCAGACCGACGCGCTCACAGTGCTCGGTCCTCAATTGCACATCCTGGCGACGACACGCTTACCGGCACCTCCCAATTCAGGCTGGCTCACCCTGGGGGAACTGTCGACCGAGGAGGCCGTCGAACTGCTGGATCGATATCGACCGATTGCGACCGACGAAGATCGCGCCGCTGCCTACGAGATCATTGGCAAGCTGGGTGGTTTCACCCTGGCGATCGAACTGATCGCAGCCGGCTTCGCAGCTCATCCGTCGGCAACCTATACCGGCATCGCCTTAGACCTGGGACTCGACGATCTCGACACCTTGGCGGAGGATCAGGACATCCGGTTGCGGCGGCACAATCACGAGAAGCGTCTCGAGGCCGTCCTCGCTCCGACACTTGCAGGGCTGAAACCGAACGAACGACGCCTGATGGAATTCGTCGCGTTCCTGCCTCCTGACCATGTGCCCTTGCCCTGGCTCAACGCTTTGCTGGTGGATGAGTTTCCTGAAATCACCAATGCCAGCAAGTGGGGCAATCCCTTTGATGAAATGATTCATCGCCTGTTACGGCTTGCACTGTTGACGCGAGTCGACGAAGAAACCACGGCGCAAAGGCAGGTGCGAGTGCATCGACTGGTGCAAGAACTCGTCCGCAAGAATCTCACGGCCGATCAGCGCAGCGTGACTGAATTGACGATCGAGCAGGTTGTTCAGAGCCGCGCGAGCGCGATCCAGGACACCACCAACTGGCAGGAGACACGTTGGGAACTGGAACCGTTGGATGCGCTCGCTCGCATCTGGGACGAGACCGGAAATCGCCGTGCCGCCTGGTTGCTGGATCAGGTCGGCCTGCGCTGGCACGAACTTGCCGCCTGGTCGCGAGCCGAACCGCTCAAACGTCGCACGTTGGCCATCTACGAGGAGAAATGCGGTAAGGAACACGCGTATGTGGGTACCGCGCTCAACAACCTTGCGCAATTGCTACAAGCGACGAACCGGCTCAGCGAGGCCGAGTCACAGTTTCGGCGAGCGCTGGCCATCTACGAAGTCTCGTATGGCGAGAATCATCCCTACGTCTCGACAGTGCTCAACAATTTGGCCCAGGTGCTGCAGTCGGCCAATCGGCTGATCGAGGCCGAGACATATTTCCGCAGGGCCCTGCAGATCTCCGAGGATCACTATGGTGCCAATAAGCCGGAAGTTTCGGGCCTCCTCAATAATCTGGCCCAGTTGCTTCAGGCGACCAATCGATTGGACGAGGCGGGAGACCTCTATCAGCGGGCATTGGCAATTGATGAGGCCGCCTTCGGTCTCAACCACCCCCGTGTCGCGGCCATCGTGAGCAATCTGGCCGAACTGTGCCGCGGCACCAATCGGCTGCCCGAAGCGGAAGCACTGTACCGCCGCGCCCTGGCCATCGATGAAGCCGCCTATGGTCCCGATCATCCGCGGGTCGCGTCGCTCTTGTGCAATCTCGCGCAACTCTTCAAGGAGACGAACCGGTTGAAGGAAGCAGAACCACTCTATCGGCGAGCGCTGGAGATTGACGAAGCCTCGTACGGCCCCGTGCATCCCTATGTGGCGGCCATCCTCAACAACCTCGCACAACTACTGCAGGCGACGAATCGATTGTCGGAAGCTGAGGTGCTCTTTCGCAGGGCCCTCGAAGCGGACGAGGCGTCGTACGGACCCGATCATCCGCAAGTGGCGGCCATCATGAACAACCTGGCCCAGGTGATGCAGGCGGTCCATCGGTTTGCCGAGGCTGAAACCCTGTATAAACGCGCGCTCGAGATAGACGAACAGTCCTACGGGGAAGACCATCCGCAGGTCGGAGCGATCCTCAGCAATCTGGCCGAGTTGAAACGCGTCACCGGCGATCCGGAAGAGTGCGAGCCGATCTACCAGCGTGCATTGGCGATTTACAAGACTTCATTTGGGCCGGACCATCCGCAAGTGGCGGCGATCATGAGCAATCTGGCGCAAGTGCTGCGTACGACACATCGCACTCCTGAGGCGGAGGCGCATTTTCGCAGCGCGCTCGTGATCTATGAAGCTTCTTATGGGTCGATGCACCCACATGTCGGCGCGATTCTGGGCAACCTGGCAGAAGTCTGCCGCACCGCGGGAAGGTACGAGGAAGCCGAGACCCTTTACAGGCGCGCACTCGACATCGACGAGGCCTCGCTGGGGCCGCATCATTCTCGCATCGCTGCGACTCTCAACAACCTGGCACTCCTCCTGTGGACGACAAACCGCCGTAAGGAGGCCGAACCCCTCTATCGTCGTGCAGTGGACATCTTGAATGCCTCGCTGGGGAGTGCGCACCCGCAGACTCAAACGATTGCCGCGAACTATGCCAGTCTGCTGCAAGAGATGCAGCGGATGCCCGATGCAAATTAACCGGGCCAAATCGTGACTCGAGCGACCAATTGCTGAGCACTCGAACTTCTGATTCTGTCCGACGTAAGAGCGACTCATTTGAGCGAAGCCATGTACCGTCCTTAGAATCCATCGACTTCTAAGGATCGGATTTCCGCCTCCTCTCGAGCGCTCAGCTGCAAGGTGCACATGAATCACGCGGGTCACTCCAATGCCAGTAGTTCGATCATCGTTGCGGGGGATATCTGCCTTGATGTCATCGGCATCCCCGTTCCGCCTCCGCCCCCGTCGGAAACTCAGGCCGATAACTGGCGACAGACGGGCGAAACACGAACGCATTACCTGCCGGGCGGAGCGCTGCTGTTGGAGCGTTGGGTGAAGGCGGCGGCGCCGGAATGGTCGGTGCAGGGGATCGTACCGTGTCGGCCGGCGGCGCTCAGCGGTGGAAAAGAGAAGTTGCAGCCATTGACCACGGACGAGTTTGTGGAGATCGCCGAAAGGGTGACCAGGGACGAGGTGGTGCATTCGCTGTTGGGGGTGGATGCCTTTCCGGAATCGCCCGGAGTCACGAATCGCCGTCGTCGCCGCATACGCACCACTCACGGCTTCTCGGGGCCTATACAGGGTGATCCGAGCTTGCCGGTGCTTCCGCCGCCTGCCGATCCGAAGACTCGCATCTATGTACTGGATGATACTGGGAATCGCTTTCGCCATTCTCGCGACCATTGGCCTGCGAGTTGGAATCAGCCGACGCAGGATCCGCAGGCAGTGGTGGTCTATAAACTGCATCGGCCGCTCCCGGTTCCCGCCGGCGAATCGAGTGCCCTCGCGATGGAGGGCAACGAACCGGACCTGTGGCGCACTGTCGAACAACGCTTCGGCAGCAATCGTATCGTGATCGTGACGATCGACGACCTGCGCGCACTCGATGCCCCGATCAGTCAGGGGTTGTCATGGGAACGCACGGCCCTCGACATCGTCTGGCAACTGATGAACGTCGATGCGTTTGCCGAGCTGCGGGAATGTCCGCACCTCATCATTCGCTTGGGACTAGACGGCGCGGTGTACTGGCATTGCGCGGGAGGAAGCCCGCCGAACTATCAGGCCTGGCTGATCTACGATCCGCAAGGCATCGAGGGAACGGGTGCCAGTCAATGCGAAGGAAGCATGGTCGGCTATGGCTCGGCATTTACGTCCGGCGTCGTGGGTCAGCTTGCGGCGGCATGTTCGCCTCCAAATGAGATCACAGCCGCCGAGGCACTTCAGAAGAATGGCGAAAAGATTCCACCAACGGTTCAGGACGGCATCATCGCCGGTCTCAGGGCTTCTCGCCGCTTGCTGGCGTTGGGATACGGGGACATTACGCAGGTCAAGCCTGAGTACCCCGATGGTGAGTTGTTCGCCGCGGCGTCACACAAGGATGCTTTCTTCGCGTGCGAACCCATCCCGATCATTCCCGGGGCGACCGTCCCTGACCGCGCCTACTGGCGGCTGCTCGACACGATCTTTAAGGGCAAGACCGGGCTGCTGCACAAGGCGGTCGAACTGTCGGCAACTGGTGCGAAGCCGCGCTCCACAGAAGAAGTGGAAGCAGCACGATTGCTCAAGGGCGTTCCCATGGCGGTCTTCGCCAAGGCCCTGCGGACTTGCGACCGTCGGGAGATCGAGAACTACCGCGCGCTGTACACCTTGATGCTCGATTACATCAACAAGCCGAATCCGCCCAGGCCCTTAAGCGTCGCGGTGTTTGGTCCGCCGGGGGCAGGCAAGTCGTTCGGAGTGAAGATGGTCGCCAAGGCCTTAAGCCAACTGGGCGGCCCGCGCCCCATCGAGACACTCACCTTTAACCTGTCGCAGTATCAGGATCCCGATGACCTCGCGGACGCATTCCATCTGGTCCGCGATCTCGTTCTGCGTGGAAAGATCCCGCTCGTCTTCTTCGACGAGTTCGACACGACACTCGGTCAAACGAAGCTGGGCTGGCTGCGGTACTTTCTCGCGCCAATGCAGGACTCGGAGTTCCTGGATGATGGAACTCCTCACCCGATCGGACAGGCGATCTTCGTCTTTGCGGGAGGGACTTGCAGCACCTATGGCGAATTCGCGAAGCCGTTTCTTGCGCCTGCTTCCGACAAATTGCGTGAGGATTTCAAGGCCGCCAAGGGGCCAGATTTCCTGTCACGTCTGCGTGGCACGCTCGACATTCCGGGACTGGATCTCAACGTCAAGTTCAACGCCTATGGCCCCGTCGACTCATTTCCCTGTGAGGCCGCCATCTTGTTGCGGCGGGCCGGCATCCTTTCGCATCAATTGCGCGAGAAGGCGTCCCGACTGGTCGACTCCACGGGCGCACTGCAAGTGAGCCCTGTCGTATTGAGGGCATTGCTCCACACTCCGGAGTTCCTGCACGGCAACCGCTCCTTCGAAGCGTTGCTCGACATGAGCCGCCTCACGGGCGCCGACAAATTGACTCCTTCCCTACTCCCGTCGGCTTCGCACGTCGAGTTGCATGCGAACTCGTCCTACCTCGCTCAACTCATCGCCACGCATTACCCGTATCCACCGCGCGAGCGCGACCTGATTGCCGCCAGCATCCAACAGAGCTACATCGAGCAGAAATCGGGCGGGAAACGGAGTGCCAAAGGCCAAGCCGACAAAACGTTGCAGAACTGGGATGACTTGCCGGAGGAGTACAAGGAATCGAACCGCGAACAGGCCGATCACATCGCCATCAAATTGAGGGCGGCCGGACTGTGGTTTCGCAAGCGCATCCCAGGCTATTCCGCGGACACTCACGCCGGGCAGCGTCTCGACGATCTGCTCGAGGTTCTCGCCCAGTCCGAACACGACCGCTGGGTCGCAGAAAAACGGCGGTCGGGCTGGGTGCCGGCCGCAGGCGTCGACCGCAAGTACCGCAACGACGCCCTGCTCCTGCACAACTGTCTGTTTCCGTGGAAAGATCTCACAGAGGATCTCAAGAATCTCGATCGCGACACGGTTCAAAAGATTCCCGAACACCTGGCCGCCGCCGACTATGAGATCATTCTGATGTGACTGAGGTCTTGCGTGCGATCAGACCGTGCGACGAATCTCGTATCCGAGCGCCATGATGGCCTTCAGCGTGTCGAGCGCGGCGTTGCGATCGTACTGTTTCTCTGAATCGGGCAAGTCGGCGTACGGGATGAGGCACGGATGCTGCTTCTTCGTATCATCGCGCTGCGGGCCGAGCGTCCATCCATCCAGGAGCCGTTGTTTCGCCCAGATCTCGTGGGCGTGTTCCGCTAGCCGCTCGGTCAGTTCCAGGATCTCCGGCGACAGTTCGACGCCTGAAGTATCGATCGGCTGAGGTGTGTAGCTTGGCAATCCGTGCGACATTTGCTCCCCTATCTCGCACACGTCGGCTGGTGTGCGGACTTTTATTATATTGGTTTGTCAGAATCACGAGGCGGGGAAGTTTAGGAGATGCATCCCGAACAAGGAAATCCCCGAATGGTCCCACCAGGCTTGGAATTGCCCCATCAAGCAGCGACGACTGATTTGAATGTTGGCGATGGCGCGCAGCGGCCGAATCCAAGCATTCCCTACGAACTGAGAATCGGTGTCACGGGACACCGCGATCTCGCGGACCCCGATGCGGTGAGAATTGCCGTCCGGGATTTGCTCCACCGGGTGGTCACGGTCTTTACCGATGCCTCGCGACATCCCCGTGGGCCTCATGGTTCCAGCGGGTCGGTCACTCATGGGGTGGATGCGATTCTGACACGTCTTCTCTCTCTCCTGAGCCGCGTCTTCTGCCCGATCGTGAATCTCGTCGCGCGGATGTTCTCGTTGCCGACGTGGCCGGTGGTTCCCGTTTCGAGCAACAGGCCGGCGAAAGACGAGCAGACCCCATTGAAGCTGACTGTCGTGTCCTCGCTGTCTGCGGGGAGCGATCAACTTGTTACCGAAGTCATTCGTGACCTCCTGCAACATCCCACGGATCCTGGAGTCGTGCCGGCAGGTCGGCGCAATCGTTATGTCGAAGCGGTGCTCCCCCTGCCTGTGGAAGAGTATGAACGCACGTTTTCAACGGCGAAGGATCTCGCAACATTTCAGAGCCTGCTGCAGCTCGATCGAGGTCAATTCGTACCGAGGCCTCAGCCGACCGTTGTGTGTCCCAATTACAGTTCGCGGGAAGAGCATGACGACCAAGGGAGGCACGAAGCCTATGCTGCAGCCGGTCGGTACGTGGTGGATTCATCAGAGATCATCCTCGCGATCTGGGATCCCGAGCGCGCAGAGAAGCCCGGCGGTACGGCGTCGACGGTTCGATACGGGCTCGATGAGGGCAAGCGCGTGATCTGGCTGCATCCCGATCGATTACAGCTGGGACCACAACTGCTGCAGATCGCCGAGGAGGGAGCGGGCACGGGTGTCGCCTTGCCGCCGTCGCCTGCCGGAACGGTTGCATCGCCTTTGCCGCAGCGCGCCAAGGAACTGTCGCCCAACTTTCACAAGCTGGCGGCGTTCGGCCGAGACAACGCGGTGACTCGATCGGAACTGTGCGAAGCGGTTGCAGCAGAGTCTAATCGATTTATGAGGCAGGCTGACGGTAAACTGCCGGAGGAGGTCAGCCGCACGATAACCGATCACATCCTGCCACATGTGGTCCGCGCCGACCAGCTCAGTCTGCGCTACCAGGCCCTGCGCGGCGTGGCGCTGCGGTTGTGGCCGAACCTGGCGGCGTTTGCGGTCACGCTGATGGGGTTCCAGATACTATTTCTGCCCGACCTGCACTGGTTGGCCTGGATTGAGATCGCCGTCTTGCTGACGTGCGCGATTGCCCACCGTGTGAGTCTGCACGAAGCGTGGCACGACAAATGGCGCAACGATCGCAGACTGGCCGAGGGTCTACGCGGTGCATTGTTCGGTTCGCTTGTGCTGGCGGATGACGAGCCTGTCGATGCCGAGGCCCAGTACGCCGCATGTGGTCGAGTGAAGTCGCGGGTGCAAAACCCGCTTCCATTCTACAGCGCGACGCAGACATGGTTTGTGAGCACGCTCAAGCGAATGGTTCGGCAGGAACAGCGTCGATTCGAAAGGACCATTGACTGGACGCGCGACCTCCCGGGCATCGCCGGTTTTCTCGGGGACGAATGGATCCAACGGCAGGCCGACTATCATGCTCGCAATGCCTCAAAGCATCATCGACTCGCGCGCAGTAACACGATTTGCCGACTCGCGATTATCAGTCTGATTCTGCTGGTGGCGGTTCTGCACGCGCTGGGCATCGGGCACGAACAAAACCATCACGAGCAAGTCGCGGCTTTTGCCCGCATCGATCTCTGGATCGGCTGGGCGACCGTCGTGTTGCCGGCCTGGGCGGCGGCACTGCATGCCCTCGCAGCGTCCGAGGACCATGAGCGCCTGTCAGAACGCTCCAGACGGATGGCACCATTGCTCGCCGGCCTGGCCCAACGAATGCGTGCCGCCGAATCCCGATCGCAACTGGAAGGCTTCGTGAGACAAGCCGAACACCTGCTCGATCTGGAGAATCAGGAATGGGCAGAGTCGCTGTCGGAACGTAAGCCAGAATTCACGGGCTGAGAGTACAAAATGCAACGCGAACCGAGGACGGCACATGACACACCGATGTTTCGGACTGGAGCAGGTTCGTCTACGTATGCGTGAGTTCTGGATCTGTACAATTAGAATTCACCCGCGCAGCGTGTCTCTGCACCATGTGAGGCACCGGTGCTAGCCGGCAGTGCGCCAGGCCGCTGCTTCTTCCAGCCTCGAACGACTGCCTGCGATTCACCACGATCGCGCGCCGTTCATTTCAAAGGCAGAGTCTGACACCGACTCATTCTATGGGGCGAACACAATACCGTAACTGCGGCGTCAGACGCGCCAAAACTGTGAGACATCGGGGCCGTTGTAGGCGACCTTCATGTCCGGCGTTTCGAATCGCGTCTGATCACGGTACAGCGATTCCACGCCCCCGATCACCATGCCCGACGTCAATAACGTACGCTCGACCGGGTAGGGGGCCTCGTTGTTGATGATCATGTCTTCGATGTGCCGGACCAGCGGCGTGAAGAAATCGGCGGTCGTTGAGCCGTGCCCCGGCATCGGCAGATACATCTGACAGCTCACGATCTCCTGGGTGTCGCTGCGCCAGCCGGCGTAATTGAAGTCCTGAATGCCGGTGAGAAAGATCGTCGTATGGAACCCGTCAATGTGCTCGATGAAGTAGGCGAGCGTATCGGGCAGGGCGCGCTTCGCCCATTCGTATGAGACGGCATCGGTCGGGAACCCGCCTTCTACCGGCAGGTTGTGACTGCGGGTCAAAGCCGACACCATCAGATCGCGAGTGCGGCTGCGTTCTTCGGTTTCGAGATGCGCCCACATCTTCTCGCCGCGCATGGCGTGCACCGAGACGATGCCGACTTCGCCGCCGCTGCGGCGCTCCGACATGCATTGCGCCGTCTCCAGGGCGTGGAAGTCGTAACTGTCGACGCCTCCATAGGCGACACACACGCTCTCCGAAACTGCGGCACCGAAAGGCATGTCGATGCCCGGAAGTCGCCAGGTAACCGGCAGTGACGAGCCCGCGAGGAACGGGAATTCCAACCGGCGCGAGTCCTCGACCATCTCCACACATTCCGACCATTCGGTCGACAGATGCTTATCATTGAACACCGGGCAACTGCGTCCGCTCGCCTCGAACACTTCCACGATCTGCTTGAACCAGTCGTAGCGGGGATAACGCGTCTGTCCCTTTTCGTTCTTGGGATATTCGCCATGCTCCGCGATGATCACCACGCCGTCGACTGCCAGTTCATCGCCGCCCAGAGTGAGCGCCTCGGCCACTGACGGAAACGAATTCAACTGATGACGTTCGATGCGCTGCCGGGCCAGATCCTCCTCCGGATATTGGTCGATGTACACCGACGCCACTTCGACGCGAGGCGGCGTCCACTGACTTTGCCATGCGTAACCGAAAGTGAGCCGATCGAGAAAGTGCTGGGCATGCGAGTGCTGCCGTACTTCGGTTCCCAGAAAGGCGATACGTTTCCGCTCGCCTGCCGGAAGAGCGTTAGTGGCACTGGCCATCCACGGGGCCGCCAGCGAGAGACCAATGCTGCCGGCCAGGAAATCGCGTCGTCGCATCATCGTGCCGTTTCTCCGATCGTTAGTACGTCTTGAGGGACGAATGCCATCGCTGAATGCGATTCGCCCAGGTTACGCGGGCGGAGTGGAGTTGAATCGCTAAATGATAGCAATCATCGGACCGCAACGTGCATCGGCCACATCGACAATGTTTGGCGAGCCAGCCGCGTTGGGATCATGTACCTGGAGTTTGATAGAATCCACACTATCCGCGAAACGGAATGCAGACGGGTGTGTCCAATTTCTTTGCTGTGTTTATCCGCGTCCTGGAATCGGGCGGTTCGAATCAGGAAATGGAATCGGGTGTCACCGCGGGAGACTATCTGCACGGCTTCCTGTTCGGCACAAGGACCGCGCTCTCCGAGAACGAGCGTCCGTCAATGACGATTACCGTTCCGCGCATCGACGCACGAGTGATCGGCGGACTGATCGCCCTCTTCGAACGAGTTGTCGGACTTTACGCGAGCCTCATCGGGGTCAATGCTTACCACCGACCGGGTGTCGAAGCCGGCATGAAAGCGGCAGCATCGGTGTTGGAGCGACAGGTAAAGATTGCGGCGGCATTGTCGACGGTCCCACAGACGGCCGAACACATTGCCGAGGTGGTCGACGCACAGTCGCAGGCTGAGGCAGCGTACTTGCTGCTTGAGCACCTGTCCGCCAATGGCCGCGCGCGAATCGTCGAAGCGAGTAATCCCGGTTTAACGACGTTCATCCGAGCATGAGCCGAGAAGGTTCCATTGGCTCAGGCGTGGTGTTGCCATCCGGATTACATTCCTGTCGCGGTGTCGTAGTCCTCGGATCGGAAGACGAGAATCGGATCGATGCCCATCACCTTGTACGTGCATTCTTCGTCCTCGAGCGCTCCGGTGAGACGCAGGGTCACTCGAAACTCCTTATGCGGATCACCTGGCAGTTCCTCGCCGATGCTGAAGCTGTCGATCTTCTCGCCATCCCGCCAGCGAGCGTCAAATACATCGATCTCGGTGTCGCCCGACTTGATCGTTCCATGTGGCTCGCCGTTCTTCCAGGCAGTGAGTGATGCTTCCAGGGCCGCCCGGGCCGATTCGCTCGTTTGCACGTAGGCCTCGGTTCCATCCCCACCGCAGCCGGAGAGAGAAACTGTGAGCAACAGGACGCCGAGACAACTGATGCGTCGGAATCTGATCATGAATCGTTCTCCTGTAAATGTGCCGCGGTGGACGCAAGGGGTGTGGATGAGTGACTCAATTTCGGTGATTGTTCGACAATTGGCCCCTCAGTCTGCGATGGATGAAACTGCAGCCAGCGCCGTCGACGCACATGATAGAACAACACCGGTAATAAGAGATCGATGACCTCGTCGGCGATGAGAATACCTCCCAGGACCGGGGCCGCCATCGGTCGGATGACTTCGGCCCCCACGCCGGTGCTCCATAAGATGGGAGCGAGGCCGAGGACCATCGTGGCTTCGGTGAGGAGCTTGGGACGCAATCGATGGACCGCGCCCTTGAGTGTGGCTTCTCGAAGTTCGTCCAGTGACATGTGCTCTATCCCCCCTGACTGAGCGACCGCCGCCCGCAGGTAGACGAGCATCACGATCCCTGTCGCCGCCGCCATGCCGAAGCAGGCAATGTATCCCATGCCGACTGCGACCGAGAATGGAAACCCGAACAGAGCCTGGCAAAGCACTCCGCCGGCCAAGGCGCCTGGCACGGCGAGCATCATCAACAGTGCGTCCGCCCAGTCGCGGTATGTCAGGTAGAGCAGCAACATGATCAAGCCCAGGACGATCGGCATCAGGATCAGCAAGGTTCGTCGCGTCGCCAGTGAATGCTCGAATTGACCCGTCCATTCCACGAACACACCATCGGGTAGCTCGATTTCGGCGGCGACCACGCGGCGAGCTTCTTCCACGAACTCGACGGGGTCGCGATCGACGACGTTCAGCCGCACGTAGTTGCGCAGCCAGCCGTTCTCACTCTTGATCGTGGCGGGTCCATCGGTGACTTCGACAGTCGCCACACTGTCGAGTGTGACGACATCGAGACTGACGGAACCGCTTTCGCCACGCTGTCGGCGATGGACCGGTACCAGCAGTCGGCGGATGGTTTCTTCGTCCAGCGCATCGGCTGCGGCACAGCGCAGTCGAATCGGCACGCGTTCGCGGCCGACCAACTCGTCGGCGACGATGCTCCCGGAAAGCGATGCCTCGATAACGTCGTTGAGATCTCCCAGGCTGACGCCCAAAGCCGCCGCGCGTTCGGCATCGGGCGTGATGCGTATATAACCCTTGCCACGGATCGGATCGGCTACCACATCAACCGACCCAGCGAGAGTGCTGAGCACGGCGGCGATTTCTTCCGAGGCGCGCACTACGTCGTCGAGATTGCGCCCCAGGACGCGTACGCCGATCTCCGCGTTCACGCCCGTGGCCAGCATGTCGACCCGGTTCTGAATCGGCTTCGTCCAGACGTTCGTCCAACCCGGCATCTGCAGGGCCGTATCCATTTCGCCGCCGAATCCCGCAAGGCTTTCGGGATCGTGCACCGACAAGTGCATGGTCTGGGCGAACTGCGCCGACAACTCCCGCTGCAGCCCATCGTACGCGTGATGTGGCTCCAAGAACGCCAATTCTGAAATCGGAGACAGACCGTGATGATGGCCACCTGTTGCTCCAGTCTCCGAGGGTGCCGATGCGAGAGTTCGCGAGTGAGTCGGCTGAGGCGCGTAGCGCGCCGCATACACCTGCCTCAAGAGTTCGGCGAGCGATTCGTCGCGGATCTCCGACAGCAGGATCAATTCCTCCGAAATGATCCGTGTCCAGAGCGGAGCCGCTCTCTTCTGCACCTGGGCATTCAATTCGGGGACGAACTCGAACCAGCTCTGACGGTACTCTGCATCCACGGCCCGCTGCACTCGACTCACGTCATCGGGCATGATCACGACTGCTTTTGAAGACGCGTCGCCCGCCTGATCCCCTGCCGCCGAGCCTGCGCCATGCTGCAGAAGTTGGAACTCATCCAGATCGAGCAAGGTCTGTTCGCAGAGTTCTTCCACCAACTCGACGGACGGCCCCAACGCAAGTTCCGCGACGATGTCGACCGGCAAACCTTGTCGCAAAGCCGCGCGATCCCCGTCGGAGAGGGGTCGCGCCAGACGGTCGTCCTCGCTAAGGCAGGCCTCGATCTCTTCCACCATGCGAATCGACAAATCGGCGCTGAGTGAGCGAAAGAACTGCTGAATGTGCAGGTGGCAGACTTCCCGCATGATGGCGTCATGGCGCAGGAGACCTGCATCAACAGCTTGTGCGATCAATGAGGAAGTGGCATCGTCTGCGGGCGTCGTGATCAATTCCCGATCAATCAATTCCTCCAGCACGTCACGAGCGTGCTGCTCGGCGTCGGAGCGATCCAGTCGGCGCCGCGGCCACCATTCCCGCGGGCGAAACTCGATCATCGTTTCGATCATGTCGAGCGGGGCGGGGTCGAACGGGGTATCGGCCCGGCCTCCCTTGCCCACGACCATGTGCACTTCGGGAAAGCGGCACAGCACCATGTCGCGGGCCTTGACGTCGTCCGCGGTCTGCGAGATCGACGCTCGCGGAATGGTGATCGGCATGTCCATCACCATCCCCTCATCCAGAGGCAGACGGAGCTCCATTCCCAGGGGTTTGATGAACTGCTCGCCCAGCAGCGCCATAACGATCAGGGAACCGATCGCGAGAGCTCGACTTCGGAGAGTGCGTGACATCAAACCCATCAGGATGATGGTTGCCGACAGCACGCCGAGCATCAGTACGCGATTCCCCAACGGAATAGTGGCCAGCAGGAACGTCGCCGAAAGCACATAGATCAGCGGGGCCGGTCGATCGAGCAGGTATGTAAGGACCGGGCGATAGACGTCAATCATCGTGCGGACAATCCGGCTGTCGGTCTCGTCTCGAACTCGGCCGCGAATCAGCACGGCGCAGAGCGCGGGGACGACCGTCAACGCCAGGACCGCAGCTGAAGTCAGTGCGAGAGTCTTCGTCCAGGCCAGCGGAGAGTACATCTTTCCATCGACGCCTCCCAGCGCGAACACCGGCAGGAACGAGATCAGCATGATCAGGATCGAGAAGAACACCGGGCGTCCGACTGTCTGACAGGCGCGGATCACGACAGCATCCACATTCCCGGTCACTGGCCGATCCCCATAACTGCGCCGCAACTCGTACATGACGTTTTCACTCAATACGATCGACGAGTCGACCAGCACGCCGATCGAAATCACGATGCCCGCCAGCGACATGATGTTCGTCTGCACGTCGACAATGCCCGCGCTGCGCAAGGCCCACATGAACACGAACGCGCCCACCACCGCCAGTGGTAACGTCAACGCCACGACGAGAGACGCCCTCAGGTGACGCATGACGAGCACGACGCACACGCAGGCCACGAGAATCGCCTCGATCAGCGTGCGCGTGACGGTCCCCACGGCTCCCATGATCAGCGGCGTTCGATCATAGCACGGACGAATGCGGACTCCGGCTGGCAGCCCCTCTTGAATCTCATGAAGTTTGTCCTTCACCAGGCGCGTCACTTCCAATGGATTGTGGCCGTAACGCAGGTGGACGATGCCACCGACGACTTCGTTGCCGTCTTTCTCAAGCATGCCTCGGCGTGGAGCAGCCCCGAGGAAAACTCGTGCCACATCGCCAAGTTGGATACTGCTTCCATCAGGCGTCGGGATCGAGAGCTGTTCCATAGACGACAATCCGAACGGGTCTTCGGCGGAGTTCTCCTGTATCACCTGCACGACGAACTCGGCGTTGCCCTTGTGAATGACGTGGCCCCCTGACGACGTTCGCGCGGCCTCGATGGCCTCCGACACCTCTCGCAGCGTCAACCCTGAATATGCGAGCGCGGGCATGTCGATCTGCACGCACACCTCTCGCACGAAGCCGCCCACGCTGGCGATCTCTGCGACCCCTGGCACCGACCGCAACTGCGGCGCGATCGACCAATCCTGCAGGGCTCGCAGTTCTCCGAGGTCGTACCCGGTGCCTTCCACCGTGTACCAGAAGATCTGACCCGTCGGGATCCCGTCCGCCGCAAGGCGAGCCGTGACACCGTCAGGCAGATCCAACGGCGCAGCAGTGAGCTGCTCCCGCACGCGATCGCGGGCTTCGTTGAATGAGACGTTGTCGTCGAAGATGAGGTGCAGCATCGAGTAGCCGACATCGCTCGAACCCCGGACGGCGCGCACCCCTTGCATCCCCTGGAACGACAAAGACAGCGGATACGTGACGTGTTGTTCGACTTCCTCGGGCGCGTGGCCGGCCCACTCGGCAAACACGATCACCTGATTCTCTGAGATGTCGGGCACAGCATCCATCGGCGTGTGCCAGATCGCCCACACTCCGGCGATCGCCCATAAGGATGCGATCAGCAGCACCCAGACGCGGCGGTGGACCGCGAAGGCGATCAGCCGATCAATCATCGGAGGGGAGCCTTTCGAGATACTTCGCCGGATCGCTGGTCAAAGCGTTCTCGCAACCTCGGCAGCAGATGAAGACCTTGCGTCCTTCGACCATCACGAGCACGGGGCCGCCCATCGAATCGAGCGGCTTCATGGTGACGGGACAGATCGATTGTCGTTCCGCCAATTGCAGGTCTTCGGGCGACAACTCCGTCGGAACGCCGGCGACGCGCAACTGAGGCATCCGTCCGGAAGCCGACGCTTGATTTGCGCCAAAATACTGCACCGAGAGACTCGGATTGAGACGTGTCTCGGCATCGATGAGAAACGCGCCGTTGACGACGACGCGCTCACCCGAATCGAGTCCGCTCAGCACCGGATAATAGTCTCCACAACGCCTGCCCAGTTCCACGACGACGGCGTCGAACATGCCGTCCATTGTCTCGACGAAGACGAGTTGCTGGTATCCGTGATCGACGACAGCCGACTCGGGAATTGCGAGAACCATGCCGTTCGCCGCAGTGGCTGTGTCATCTTGAACTTCCGGAATTCCTGTTGCGACCGGCACGCGCACAATTGCCCGGACTCGGGTTCCCTCGGCGAGTGCATTGTCTGGATCGGAGAGGGTGATGCGTACTCTCGGCACCTCAGTGGAGGATGACGATTCCCACGGACGCACCAGTTCCACGGACGCACTTGTCGATTTCCCTGACTCATCCAGAGGCGTCACAACGGCGTCGACGGCATGCTCGAGCAAGCCTAAGTCCTCGCGGCTGACGGGCGCATCGAATGACAGTAGCCTGAACTCTGTTCCCGCCAGCACGCCGAACACTTCGATCTGGTGTTCCAGCGGCATGGGAACAACTGCGCTTGTGCGAATGCCCGCCAGTTGAATCCGATACGGAGTGAGTTGCATGCGAGCGACCACTCCTTCCGGGAGCAATTGCGCTTCACTCTTTTTCCTGGGGACCAGGTCCATGTTGCAGATCGGACAGATCGCCGGCCAGTCGGAGATCACCCCAGGGTCCATCGGGCAGAAGAACTCGGTATCGCCAGATACGGCCGCTTCCGCGGAATGCCCGCTCCAGGCGTGAACGAGGTACTGTGACCAAGTTTGCAACCGGCCCCACTGTGTCGCCACCAAGAGCGCCAGCCCCGTGATCAAGACGAATCGCAATCGCACCTCAGCGGCCCGCAGCCACCACCAGAACCCTTTCGGTCGGTCGGGCCCGTTGGATTGGTCGACTCTAGTCAATCCTTCGTGGGCGGCTGTGCCGGTCATTGCGACTCACCATTCTCGCCCGGGGGATCCGCCAGCATGTTGTGATCCCAATGGGTCAGCAACTGATAGTCCTCGAGTCGAAAGACCCATAGCGGATCGATACCCACCACGACGAACTTCGCTTGCTCCTCGCGCGGCTGGTCGAAGCTGAGATTCACGGCATAGCAGCGCTGCAGATCGCCGGGCACTTCACCAAGGATTTCGTATTCTTTCAGCGTTTCGCCGTTCTTGCGGTACGAGTCGGTGAGATTGATCAGGGGTGATGTGTCGGGAACCGGCCCCGCGGGTATGCCCGCCTTCCAGGCATCAAGCACCGTTTCGACTGCTGACTCTGCGTCCGCCGGGGAGGGTGTGTACTTGGCCGAAGTGTCCCCCTGGCTGCAGCCTGAGAGACAACTCCCGCCAGCCAACACGCAGAAAAGTGCGAGAGGAAAACGATGCATCATCCTGCGCTCAGTTTTGGACGATCGCCTCGATGTCCGCATAGATGCCTTCGTCGAGAGAGAGACATGTGGCGTGAGTCGAACTTCAGAACGGCCCGACTACTTCTTTGCCTCTGCGTGTCCCGATCGCCCGCCAAGTTCCAAGGTCCATGTTCTCAGAGACGAACTTTACGGCGCCGTCCCCCATCAGCAGATGCACGCCCCCTTCGTGGTGACTGCTGGCGGTGACCTGCATCGCCATATTCGTCATCGAGCCAGGGAAGCCCACGCCGCCGCAGGTCCGGCCGTTCGGAACCTGCACATGGTTGTACAGCGTGCAACAGTTTTCCCCCATCGTCCAACTGAATCCCCACTTGCTCGTGAGCGGTGTGGCCGTTGCGGGATTGAGGTTATTGCAGGTCTGGAAGAGGGCATCGAGCGACGTCTGATGTTGAACGAGGAACATGTCGGTCTGTGGATCAGGTATGCCGCTGCCTCGCAACCTCTCGCTGAAGAACGCGGTGGTCGACATGCCGTCGATTACGTCTCTGTCACCGCACCGACTGAGGAAATAGAACACCCCCGTCTGCAGTTCATTGGGAGAGTTATCGGTGGGCAGTGCGGGATTGTCGGAACGATCGCACAGCCATCCCCCTTGGTTCGCCGCATAGTTGTTCTGGCCCGGCCAGCCCGCGGATCCGGTTCCAGCGGCGACATCGGATGGACAGGTAAAGATTTCGATCGCCGACCGGCTGGCGGCATTGTTAATTCCGCTGGGATTATCGAATGCCGGCATGAACGCCACCACTCCTCCCATGCCCGGCGTGGCCGGCGGATAACTGAAGTCGATCGTGTTGTAGAGCGGCGCCTGATCGATATATGGCAGGATCATTGCGTGCTGAGACCATCTCGCGAAGACTGGCGCACCGGGGTAGCTTGCTCCCTTGCCGAAGGGGAATACCTCATGGGCCTCGAGGTAGTTGTGCAGCGCCAGGCCGATGTTGTGGAGGTTGTCCTTGCACTGCGTACGGCGAGCGGCCTCCCGCGCCTGTTGCACGGCGGGTAAGAGCAATGCCACGAGAATTCCGATGATGGCGATAACGACGAGCAACTCGATTAGAGTAAACCCGCGACGAGACTGTTTCATGATGAACTCCCCACAGAGAATTGAATGCGTCAGAATGACTACCAGTTGAATATAAGCAGTTGCGTCGCGGTCCGCCTACAGCAACTTGTTGCAGGTCCGAACACAGGTTTGCACTCCTGGATGCGACGCATCACCGGAAGCAGGCGCTGCACGAAGGCCTGTCTTCTCCGCGCAGCGCTGCGCTCCGCCGACCAAGTCAGCCGCGCGGAGGACGATCGATCCTCGAAGCGAAGCCGCTCGGGATCAGCAGAGTCTCATTGCCTTGCAGGCGAGTAAAGTCGTCGGCGGAATGAGCGTCTTCCGCCAGCGAAGCGCACCAGCGCTCCAAATCGTAGTTGAGAGAACGTTCGGGAGCCGTCGGAAGCGGAGCATGCGGCACGCCCTGGCAACTCGGTCCACGGCAGGGAGCAGGCCCTTCGTAGGGCATATCTCCGGACGCATTGAAAACCAATTCACCCGCGGAATTGTGGCGTTCCTCACCAGGCAGCTTTAGGTAATCACCGCATGTTGCGTAAGCGACATTCACTGTGATTGTCAGCAGCAACATCACCGGCACGGCCAACAGGTACGTGTGCGCAACGCAACGGGTCTGGAGACAGCCGAACATGGCGAGTAGGAACAGCATGAAATGAGTTCTACCTAACTCTCTGAGATTACTAGATTTCTGATCGCTGTCAATCGATGCTGAAGGGTCGCAAGACGGATATCGACCAGTTTGCACTGGAAAAATGCCGCGAAAGGTATCCTGACCGTTCGATGTCTTTGGGGTGGGTTCACCATTGAGACTCCACTGAGTTGTTGTCAGGCAGCAGATCGGCAGCGCAACCGTTCATTTCAGCCCCAATTCGCATTCGGTTAGCATGCAGACATGACACGACCTATCGAATGGCGCGGGGAGATTGAGGGGACGCTGGTCCTGCTCGATCAGACTCTGCTCCCCACGCGCTGTGAGTACCGCAACTGCAAAACGGTTGAAGATGTCTTCGAGGCGATTCGCTCTCTGAGGGTCCGCGGCGCGCCGGCCATCGGCGTGTCGGCTGCATACGGAATGATCGTGGGATTGCAGACGGTTGTCGCATCACCTGAGGTGCGGGACGATCGCGACGCCTTCGATCGCAGGTTGCGGGAAGTGAGCGATTATCTTGCCTCCAGCAGGCCGACGGCGGTGAATCTCTTTTGGGCCATCGAACGCATGCGGCGCGTGGCCGCTGCCGAGCCAGGTCTCTCGCCGACGAACATGACGGAGCGGCTGCTGGCAGAAGCGAGAGCGATCGAGGATGAAGACCGTCAGATGTGCAGTGACATCGGCAGGCACGGGGCCGAATTGCTGACTGACGGGATGGGCGTTCTCACGCATTGCAATGCCGGGTCGCTGGCGACTGCCGGGGACGGAACGGCACTGGCGGTGATCTATGCGGCTGTCACTCAGGGAAAGACGCTGGCAGTCTATGCCGATGAGACACGGCCACTCCTGCAGGGGGCGCGGCTCACTGCGTGGGAGCTGCAGCAGCGCGGCGTGCCCGTGACGCTCATTTGCGATTCGATGGCTGGCCATGTGATGAAAGAGAAACGCGTACAGGCCGCCGTCGTCGGTGCCGACCGCATCGCCGCGAATGGAGATACCGCCAACAAGATCGGCACGTACACCGTCGCAGTGCTGGCCGCGCGGCACAAGATTCCGTTCTATGTCGCCGCGCCGTCGAGTACGTTCGATCTGTCGCTCGCGACGGGAGATCAGATCCCGATCGAAGAGCGATCGCCCGAGGAGATCACCGCACTCTACGGTTGCCGCACGGCTCCGGAAGGTATCAACGTGTACAATCCGGCCTTCGATGTGACGCCGGCGGAGTTGATTACAGCGATCATCACCGAGAAGGGATTGATCCGGCCCGTGACGGCGGAGAATGTGAAACGGGTGTTGGCCAGATAGTCGTCTTTCGCTCCGCGAAATGCGCGAAGGCATGTTTATTGCGTTCCCAAAATCGAAGTGGCTGATGCAATGAACCCGGTGAATCGACTTAACTGATAGACCTCAACCACTGCCTGCGCTGCTTTCGCGGAGCGAAAGGCGACAAACCATGGCCGACCCGCGACCACAGACCGAGCCTGATGAACTGACCGGGCTGAAGTCGCTCGGCAAGCGGATCACGCGCAGGACGTTCGACCTGACAGCGTTTGCCATCGTCACCGTCGGGCTGATCACAATTGCAGTTCGACTGTCGAGCTGGTGGCAGGTGAACGACGCCGACCCGGCGGCGGCATCTGGCATCAACGCTCAGTCTCAACTCCCGTGGGGGCTCGGTGAGGAGGGAGCATCGTTGTCGTTCGGCGACGCAACCTGGTCGGCCCGGCACATCACAATGCTGGGAACTGCTGATGAAGTACGCCAACGAGTGGTGGCTGACTGCGCGCAGCGACTGGAGGAGCACACCGTGTTCACGTCGCTGCCGGAACCGACACCGGAGGAAGCGAGTCTTATTACACGGCTCGTTGCACTTTCGCCAATCGCAGAAGCGGATGACGAATCGTGGAAGGTCTACGCTCTTGACGGCCCGCTACTGGCAGTGTTCGGCGTCATCAATGCTAAGCCTACAGATAACGCCGCGCCCGTAGCCCGCATTGCCTGCTGGGGTTTGGCGCTGCCGGCAGGTGAAGCCCTGATAGAGACAGGATCGGGCGAAACCGAGAATCGGCAACCCCTCTGGTCGGCATGGATGATTGATCCCCGTGGTACGACAACCGGAGAAGCCGATCTCGGTCCCAAAGTCCCCTGCCCCGCGGGTGCGAGTCGAGTGCTGTCGATTCGCGATCCGCACGCGGGCGGCATCGATACGTTTCGCGGCTCGGGAGCACTCTCCGATTGGCGGAAGTTCTATGCCGCATGGCTTATCGAGCAGGGGGGCGGGGAATCAACCTGGAGCAGCAACTCCAACGGCTTGCAGACATCAGCTGTCATCCAACGTGACGACCGCTCCTGGCGCTGCGACGTGCTTTTGTCGCAGATGTCTGACACCAGCGAGATCGAGTGCGTGATCAATCTCGTTGAGATGCCGGCGGAATAGCGCACGACCCAACACTCGCCATTTGCCTAGAGCGAAACTCGGATTGACCTACCGTTTCACGAGGTCAAGGAAACAGACCGCGGATGACGCAGATTTGGCGGATTCCCACGGATCTGAGAGCGTTGGCGACGATTCTCCACTCTGGTGCAGATCCGCGAAGACCCGCGTCATCCGCCCAATCTGCGGTCTATCGTCTGCAGTCTGGAGCTGACGCCACAGCGAATCGCAGTCCGCCCAGACAGGAAGGTCCGGGCCACCTGACTGTCAGCTACCGTTGCCGCACGTACGCTCGCGGCAGCATCGGTTGCACGAGTGAGGTCGGCTGGAAGTTCTCGGTCGTGTAAGCACGCGGGGCCGGCTCAGGCGTCGAGTAGGCGAACGTCATCACTGGAATTGATTCGGGACGCGGAACTCGCTGCGCCGTCAAGTCAATCGAGTTACCTTCAGTTGTTTCGTCTTCCAGCAACGTGATGCTCTCGCTCGCATCGAGTTCACCATTGAGATACGCCACGAATTTGGGACTCGCTCGGTGCAACACGACCACTCGGCGGCTGCCATCAGACTGAGTGATAAGACATACGACTTCTGCATCGCCGGTTTCAAAATCGAGCGGTTCGGTCGTGCTCGCGAACGGGCCGGAGCCGCTGGTCTCGGGAGTGCGCACTCCTTGTGTTGCCGTAAAGGGCTGCAAGGGTTGATTCGACGGTTGACCCAGACTGATCGGCGGTACGGCGTTCCCCTGCGCGCCGCCGCGGGCGAACGGATCGGCAACCGTGGAACCGGTGGCAATCTGCTGACTCGGCTGGCCGACGGTCGGCGCGGGCTGAGTGGCATCCGGAGTATACAACGCAGCGAGGCCAATCTTGTCGAGCATGGCGTACATGGCGGATGGGCCGGCATAGAGTCCGAGCGGCTCGTCGACTCCGGCAGAGAAGCAGACGCCGACGAGTTCTTCCTGCGTGTTGAACAGTCCACCCCCCGAGCGGCCCTGCACGGGCGTTCCGTTGCATTCGAGATTGTCCGGTCCTTCGTACTTGTTGACGGCAGTGATTTGGTGTTGCTCGCGCGAGGGGTTATCGCCGCCGCTGCAGCCGATGCTGGCCACGCGGTCGTGAACCGCTTGCACCCGATTCATGGGGGCGATCTTCGCAACCGGGAGGATGCGGTCGGAGGGAACTGTGATCAATCCAATTTCGGCTTCGAGATCGTAGTCCGTCAATGTGCCGACATAGGTGAGCAGCTCGCCGTTGATGAATACGTCGACTTCGATCTTCGCGGTCGACCCGATGTCGCGAAAGATATGTCCGCAGGTCATGACGAGCGATCGCCCCTGCTGGCTGATGACCAGCGTGCCGCTGCCGAGATTGACCCGACCGTTGTGAATGACGCGAATCCTCACGCTGGCCGCCATGCTGGCGCTGCCGCTGACTGCAGCGGGTTCGGCAGCCGCGGCGCCTTCGTCGTTGCCGCGCGCCAGGGGTTGATTCTGCTGTTGGGGAGGCAGTCCAAATTGCATGCTCGGCGATTCGGTGCGATCTCGCGCCACGCCTTGAGCTGGTGGAATCGGCGGCGTACTCGCTTCAGGTCGCGGCTGGTTGGACTGCGCTGGCGGCTGTGTCTGACTGCCCGGAAACGGTCCTGATTCCCCCAGCACGACATGACCCGATGACGGCGGAGCGGCAGATGATGGCGATTGACGTGTCGCGCCGGCTGCGGGGGGCGATTGCACTTCAGGATTTGCCTCTGGAATACGGGCGAGCATCTGCCTCAGGCGGCTCTCAGGTGTATTGGTCGGCCCGCCGACGGAGCGATCGACTTCTCGTCCATTGATGACCAGCACGAACGTAGGCAGATCCCGCACGTTGTATTGCCGTGCCAGCTCCCGGTTCTGATCGCAGTTCACCTTGACGATGGGATGACCTTCTTCGATCAACCGATCGACGAGGGGGTTCATTTGCTGGCAGTAGATGCAATTGGGACCGCCAAAATCGTAGAGCACCGTCTCTGGTTCGGATCCCAACAACAGCGCCAAGGCGAGCGAAGCGGCTTGCATGTGGGAGTCCCTTCCGATCGTGTGAGTCTGTCAGAGCAGGCCGCCGGGCTTCGTGCTCGGGCGCCGTCTTGATTCCACAGTTCCTGGAGTTGTAACGCTTACAACATCCCGCGCAGGCGGAATTGTAGAACCTACAATTCCCCACCCGGCCGGACACGAAACGCTGGTCACCAAGATGACTTGAGATTGGTGGTCCCAATGAGCAAGTGGGATGCCAATGGCAGGAAGGCCTCATTGATTGAGGTTTCTCTTCCCGCAGGCCAGAATAATCCCATGAGGAACATGATCGGCTTTGTCCTGCAATTCGCGGCTCTGGTGGCGCTGCCGGTGATGGTCATCTACCAGCTCAATGTGGGCTTCAGCCTCTTGTGGATGCCGATGCTCACCGTGGCCTGGCTGGTGGTATTCTATGTCGGTCACTTTCTGCGCGACAAAGTCTCCTGATCGCCGCCGGCTTCGCACATTCACTCACTCATGTCCGATTCGCTTGACCAGTGGCACACGCAGATCGAAGTCGAACTGCTCCGGTACATCAAGCTGAGTGACGACTGTCCCGAACGGCTGCAGCAGTCGATGGAGTACAGCCTGTCGGCCGGCGGCAAACGTCTGCGTCCTTGTCTGTGTCTACTTGCTTGCGAGGCGGTCGGTGGCGACACGAACGAAGCATTGCCCGCCGCATGCGCCATTGAAATGGTGCATACGTATTCCCTGATTCACGACGACCTCCCGGCCATGGATGACGACGACCTCCGACGCGGCCGACCGACGAATCACAAGGCGTTCGACGAGGCGACCGCCATCCTCGCGGGCGACGGGTTGCTCACCTATGCGTTCGAATTGCTTGCGACGCACATCCACCCCGCCGACCGGTCGATCGCTTGCGTGCGGGAACTGGCAGCGGCAGCCGGCCCCGAGGGCATGGTCGGCGGGCAGATGGCCGACTTGCTCGGCGAGCAATGTACGCAGCCCACTCTCACGCTGCTGGAGTCGATTCATCGCCGAAAGACGGGCAGACTCATCTCGGCTTCTCTCGCCATGGGTGGCCTCGTGGGCGGGGCTGACCCGCAAAGTCTGCTCAGTCTGCGCCGTTACGGGGAGTCGATCGGATTGGCGTTCCAGATTATCGACGACCTGCTGGACATTACCGGAGAACAAGAAAAAATGGGGAAAGGGGTCGGCAAAGACTCAGCATTCAGTAAACTGACGTATCCCTCGTTGTTGGGGGTCGAGGGGAGCCGTCAACTTGCGTGCAAACTTATCGACAACGCCCGGCAGGAGATTAAGATCTTTGGACAGCGCGCCCTGGGGCTGGATGCCCTGGCACGATTCATCATCGAAAGGGACCACTAATGGAATTCGAGCTGCTGCCGATGATCGCCTCACCCGAGGAATTGCGCACTCTCGACGGCCCTCAACTGCAACAGGTGGCCCGCGAGATCCGCGAAGCCCTGTGCCATATCTGCGAGGACCGACCCGCTCATTTCGCCAGCAACCTCGGCGTCGTCGAACTCGCCATCGCACTCCATCTGGCGTTCGACTTCACGAAAGACCGGCTGATCTGGGACACCGGCCATCAGATTTATCCGCATAAATTCATCACCGGTCGCTTTCCGCGGTTCGACACCATCCGCAGGAAGGGGGGGCTGATGGGCTACCCCAATCCCGACGAAAGCGACTTCGATCTGTTCATGACCGGTCATGCGGGGGCGAGTGTTTCGACGATGCTCGGGGTTGCCGCAGCCGACGCGCATCTGAGGCCCGCCGAAGGCCGCAGATCGGTGGCCGTTATTGGTGATGGAGCACTCCCCTCCGGCATCGTCTTCGAGGCGATGAACAACGCCGCGGGTATGAAGAACGACCTGCTGATCGTGCTCAACGACAATAAGATGGGGATCTGCCCGCGTGTCGGAGGCCTGGCGGCGTATCTCGACAAGGCCCGCGTCGCTCCATTCTACAATGGCCTCAAGCGGGACATCTCCTGGCTGCTCAACAAAGTGCCGCTCGTCGGTGAGCCGACGGAGAAGTTTCTGGGCGGCTTCAAGGATGCCCTAAAGGGCTTCTTCCACGGCGGCATGCTGTTCGAGGAACTTGGCATCCGCTACATCGGCCCGGTGGACGGCCACGACCTGATGTCGCTCAAGCGGTATCTCGAACTGGTCCGCGACGTGAAAGGCCCCGTGCTGCTGCACGTCTTCACTGAGAAAGGGCACGGCTTCAAACAAGCGTGCGAAGACCCCGTGCGGTTTCATACGCCGTCACCGTTCCAGCGGACGGAAGACGACAGTGTGGTCTACATCAAAGGAGGGGGTGCGCCGGCTTACACGAACATCGTCAGCGATGCGATCCATGCCGTGATGAAGCGGGACGAACGGGTCTGCGTGCTGACGGCCGCCATGTGCGAAGGGAACAAGCTCGGCAAGATTCGCGATGAGATCCCCGAACGCTTCTTCGACGTCGGCATCTGCGAGAGTCACGCGGTCGCATTCGCGGCTGGCATGGCGAAGGCGGGAATGCGTCCCATCGTCGACATTTACAGCACGTTCTTGCAGCGGAGTTTCGATCAGATCTTTCAGGAAGTGGCGCTGCAGAACTTGCCCGTCGTGTTCTGCATGGACCGCGCGGGACTGTGTGGACCCGATGGGCCGACGCATCATGGCGTGTTCGACAACACGTACATGCGGGCGTTTCCCAACATCGTCTGTATGGCCCCTGGCGATCAGCAAGATGTCGCCCCCATGCTCGACTTCGCGCTGCAGCTCGATGGGCCGAGTTCGATTCGCTATCCGAAAGCAACAGCCGAGAGCGTCGAGCGCACTTTGACGCCGATCGAACTTGGACGGGCTGAAGTCCTGCAGTTCGGCGAGGACGGCAACTTCCTCGTCTTCGGCTCGCAGGTTCCCGCCTGTCTGGAGGCCGCCCGACTGCTGGCCCGCGACGGCCTCGATGTCGGCGTCATCAATGCCCGGTTCCTGCGGCCGCTCGATGTCGAAACGATCACACGGGCGATCGAAACGAACGGATTCGTCATCACCGTGGAAGAAAGTACGCTGCAGGGAGGATTCGGCTCGGCGGTGCTGGAAACCGCGAACGAGCACGGCCTGCGGACTCAGCACATCCGCCGGCTGGGCATTCCCGACCGCTTCATCGAGCATGGCGAGCGCGAGGAACTCCTCTCCGACCTCGGCCTCGATGTCGCCGGCCTGATTTCGCACGCCCGCGAAATGTCGGCCGTGTACCACAATGGTCGTTCGCCGATGCTGATGTAGGCGGTAGCCCGACGCGTGAGCACGTGAGCGGGGAGTGTGGCAGATTGCGCAGCGCAATACAGTCCAGATGAAAGGTCACTCGCCGGCCGATGCATCGCCGATCCGATACAAGTGCGTCGTCGTCCGCAACAGCAGCGAGTCTCCCACCACCGCGGGTGACGACAGGGCGCCGGCATCAAGCATGTTCGTTGCGAGCACGTTGTAGCTGTCTCCTGGTGCGACGACGAGTGTGCCTCCCTCCTCACTGGGAATGTAGATGCGGCCGCCGGCGTAGATCGGCGAGGCGGTGAAGTTCCCGCCCGCCCGGTCAGACCAGATGATTTCGCCCGTCATGCCGTCGAGACAGGAGATCACTCCCTGATCATGAATCGTATAGATGCGGCCATCAACCCAGAGCGGTGATGGTTTCGAGGGCATCTGCCGCGTCTCGATCCAGCGAATATGCGTGTCGGTGACATCCCCTTCGCCGGTCGGATCGACAGCCAGCAGTTCCGCCCGGCTGAATCCACTGCTGATGATGAGCATTCCATCCTCATAGAGCGGTCTGCAGGCCGTCGAGAAGCCCTCATAACGCACCCGCCAGATCTCTTCTCCCGTGCGCGGATCGTACGCGAACGTCCCCTTCGAACAGGGGCTGATGAGCTGCTGGCGGCCATTGACTTCGATGACGAGCGGCGTCGCGAAGGCTTTCTTCATGTCGCCGTTGTCGGTGCCGAAGTCGTGTGGGCGCTCGGTTCGCCAGACAGTGTCACCCGTGGCCTTGTTGAGAGCGATGACGTACTGATAGTCGAAACCGTCGTAGTGACAGAGCAACAAGTCCTCGAAAATGATCGGTGACGATCCCGGCCCGCGATAGTGATTGCACTCCAGGTCGCGCCGGCTCCAGAGGACATCGGCTGTCTCCGTATCGATGCACGCTGTACCAGCGCTGCCCCAGCTCACGTACACCCGCCCATCCTCAATACACGGCGTCGGAGACGAATAGCTGTTGAAGGAGTGTGACTCAACGGGAGTCTCGACGTGGAACATCGGCAGGTCGTGAATGATGTCGCCGGTTTCAAAGTCGAGACAAAGGGCCGACGAGTCGTGTCCGTCGGCGGTGGCGGTCGTCAGCCAGATTTGATGGCCCCAGACGATGGGAGACGACCAGGCTTTCCCATGGATCGGCGTCTTCCAGAAGATGTTTTCGTCCTCGCTCCAGGTGACGGGCAAATCAGCGTCATCGGCATGCCCATCCGCCGACGGGCCGCGAAACGCCGGCCAGTTGTTTTGCGCCACGGCAGGGAGCGCGCTAAGTGCCAGTGTCGCCCACAGACCTGCGAGACCGTAGCACGTTGATCGATTCATGCTCATTCACCTGAAATACGAAGTTGTCACGCAAGACCATGTCCAATCAGATGGCCATTCGACTGGATTCGATGCAATGAATCAAGCAGCCGGTTGCCTGGATCAGCACCGTTTTTGGCCAAGTGTGGTGAATAGTCGTGCCAGTGGCGAATGACTAAGATTCGTCGCTGCAAGAGGACAACAAATCATGAGCACAAAACACACAGACGGCGGCCCGATCACGCGGTTCGTCGAGCATCATTATCGTCACTTTAATGCAGCCGCCCTCATTGACGCGGCGCGCGGCTATCACGCCCACCTGGCTGGAGGCGGCAAGATGATGGTCTGTCTCGCAGGCGCGATGAGCACCGCGGAGCTTGGTCTGTCGCTCGCGGAAATGATCCGCCAGGACAAGGTGCATCTCATCTGCTGCACCGGCGCCAATCTGGAGGAAGATGTCTTCAACCTGGTGGCTCACGATTTCTATGAGCGGGTACCTCATTACCGGCAACTCTCGCCCGCCGATGAGCAGGGTCTGCTCGAGCGGCACATGAATCGTGTCACGGACACCTGCATCCCCGAAGGGGAGGCAATGCGCCGGATGGAAACCGCCATGCTCGAGGTCTGGACTGCCGCCGATCGGAAGGGGGAGCATTACTTCCCACATGAATTCTTCTTTCAGGTTCTCAAGAGCGGCAAATACGCCGAGCATTATCAGATTGATCCGAAGGATTCCTGGATGCTTGCGGCGGCCGAGAAGAACCTGCCGATGATCGTGCCCGGCTGGGAAGACTCGACGCTCGGTAACATGTACGCCGCCGCCGTCATTCGCGGAGACGTGAAGAACGTGCACACGACGCGAACCGGCATCGAGTACATGACCTGGCTCGCGAACTTCTACACCGAAACGACTCGCAAGTCGTTGCTGGGCATGTTCCAGATCGGCGGCGGCATCGCGGGGGACTTCCCGATCTGCGTGGTGCCGATGCTGCATCAGGATCTGCAGCGAACCAGCGTCCCGCTCTGGGGTTACTTCTGCCAGATCAGTGATTCGACGACCAGCTACGGCAGTTACTCCGGTGCGGTGCCGAACGAAAAGATCACTTGGGGCAAGCTGGGAGTCGATACGCCGCGTTACATCGTCGAGTCGGATGCTACGATCGTCGCCCCGCTGATCTTCGCCCACGTGCTCGGCTGGTAGCGGGTCGACGAGGAGTCGCGCACGACAGTCAGCGGAGCCGATTGGCTTACTATCGTGCGCGGCTCAATGCATGCGTCAGCGCGGCTGACGCGGCGAATGGTGGAATTCATCCCAGCGCTGCCAGGCATAGGTCCATTCGATCCACATTCGCATCAACGACCAGAGGCTGCGCATGCGGCTGAGGTGGTTGCCCGGCAGCCTCGATTCCTGTTCCACCGATTCGCGGGCGGCATCCTTCAGCCCCCAGCGCTCGCCTAACAGGCTGCACAGTGCCTCGGCCGACAGGTTCACGTCGGCGTCTTCCTTCAGGCAACCCGCAGCCTCCGCGTCGGCAAATAGCGCAAACAGTTCGCTTCGAGCGGGATTGAGTTCCAGCGGCCTGGATTCCCGCTCGGCCTCGGTGACGATCTGATCGACGGAATCGACGATGCGATTCTGTAATGCTTCGAAGGTTGCGTGATTGAGAATGTTCATCGTCCTAGTGAAACGCGGCGCTTCAATGATTGCAAACGAATGGAATCGCGTATTGCCTTGCTTGACGCCAATGTGAGGCAGCGCAAAAAAAGCCCCGAGGGCATCGGGGCTGTGAAAGTGATGCGAGGCCAAGCCTAGAACGCCTCTTCCTCTTCTTCACCCGATTCTTGACCGAACTCGCCACCCTCCCCATTTCGGAAGGCCTCGCTGGGGCCATGATCGTAGCAGTCCTCCTCGTGCCAGAGGGCAATGCCGGCGGCATAGCGCGCTGCCAAGGTACGAACTTTGTCTTCCGAACCGGGTTTGGCGGTCGTGGGCGAGGTTGCGTCCATCATAGAGATGTCTTCCTGTGACAACTCGTTCCCCTCATCATCCCAGTGAATCTCCGCGCCGACTGCAAGGTCGAGAATGGGATCCACTTCGAACGAATACTCCATGCGATTGTCTCCTCAAGTTCAAAACCAGAATGGTGTGGCTACCACCCAAAAGCCGGATGAGCAGGAACGTCCTTACCCCACCCAGCATTCACAATCGCTGGTTCCAATCCGTCGGAAACTAACTCATGGGCAGCTAGGCTGCCGTTGGGGAACTGCAAGTAACGGCTTTCAAGGCACATCTGCAGCGAATTGTGTTAAGGAATATTCCCGAAGTCAACAAAAATCATTTCCGCTCGCGCAGTTTTGGTGACTTCTTTCAACTGGTAATTTTCCCCAGTGACGGTCCAATCTCATCCGCGCGCGAAGTTAGGCAATTTTCCTGGCTAGGACGGATTATCCCCTCGCAAGGGCCCACGGAACTGGCTCGGATCGAACACTCCTTTCGATTCCTGCTCGATCATGAGCAGTCGGGTTTCGATCCGCTGAAACCGTTGCTCGACTGGAGCCGGAAATAATGGGCCGGACCTGAGTGGTTTCGGCCGGGGAACCGCCGGATATCCCAGTTGACGCTGTAAAGCTGCAAACATGTACAGCGGGTCTTTCCCTCGATTGGCCTTCGCGATTCGGCCCGCCTGAGTGCCGAACAAGAGGGGTACATCGGGCTGCAGGTCGGGATCACCGCGCTGCTTGCGGACGTCGTGCAGGTATTGCTCCGATCGCACAAAAATCAGGTCGGCGAAGTCGACGGCTCCCAGTTGCAGCCGGATCTTGAGCATCCACTCCCGCCAGTCGGTGTTGAAAAACGGGTCGGCCGCCATCGCCTTCATGCCGCTCTCATAACCCAGTTTGTTGCGGGCAATGCACTCGAACTGATAGACGAACAACGCCGCCGGCAGCACGTTCTCTTCGGCCCGATAGGCCGCCTCTTTCTCCAACACTTCGAGGGCGACCCGCATGTCGAACTTGGCATCGTCCTCCTCGGCCTTCAAGATGACGAACGCCTGGAACTGCGAGAAGTAATGGGCCAGCAGGAACATACCTTCATTGATGCGCCCCTTGTGCTTGAGCTCGCCCAGCAGAAAGTCAATCGCCATCGGCAGGCGAGTTGTGGCCAGGATTTCTTCGCGAACGCCGGCGAGCACTTCCTGGGCCGGGACGCTTTCCAGCAACCGCTCCCGGAAGACACGAAAGAAGTACGCCTGTTCGATGTACTCTTCGCGTGTGAGGAGTTGAGCGGTCATTGCTCGTTTGAGACGATCCTAGAGCCGCGGAGCGGCGGTAGCAGATAGCCACGGGCGCAAGCCCACGTTGTACCACACAAGTCTTGGCTCCCGTGCGAGTGTCGTCACCCATATCCTCTTTTCGTCGATTATCGCGCACACATCAATTTGTCACTGAGAATAGCCATTTCCCAATTGCCACTATCCAATCGCTCCATCTTC
>JANNSB010000106.1:0-1945 GCA_031402175.1 Planctomycetaceae bacterium | reverse complement strand
CGACGACGGCCGACGGCCTCGGGATGATGCCGGGCGGGACTGCGTACTACATGGTGCAGCGGACAGACGCCGGGGCGTGGACTTCCTACAACAACGGGTCGGACGGCTATCGACGGCCGTACATTTTCTTAGAACTCACGGCCTTGGACGACGGAGCGGGCGGCGGAGGCGGCGGCAGTCAGCGAGTAATCTGCGGATGATCCGCTATCATGCGGAAAAGGAGACTGTAATGAGACTCGGTATCGCGTTGTTTTTGTGCTTCGTCGGCGGGTGCCTGAATACGGGCTGCTCGCTCCCGGCGAACCCTCGCACCGAGTTCGGCATCGGCCCGTTCTCGTCGGTGTTCAAGTTCCATGATTCAAAAGACAACGACATTGAGATCGTCGGCGCGGTTTTCGATCCGGCAACTAACACTTTCAAGGTGGACAAGCTGACGATCCGCAACAACGCCAGCGACCCGCGCCGGGCGAATGTCGAGCAGATTCAGGCGTACACCGAACAGGTCAAGGCGATGACGGCGATGGTCACGCAGATGACGCAAGCGATCGCGGCAGCGGTTCCGTGGTCAAGGTCGGCTCCGGCGAGCCAGCCGAGTCCGTAACAAAAGGAGAACGATTATGAATAGTAACACCGGTGAAATCCGAGAGTTTCAAACTCAATCGCTGGCAGAGGCCGCTGGCTTTGCTATCCCGCTGGCTGGTCCACCGGACCCGAGGTGCAAGCGATGCTATGGGCGCGGGCACACGGGAATGAACCTGACCACGAGCAAGTATGAGCCGTGCCAATGCACAACGAAAAAGGGGCGATGATGTACAGCGACGGCAACAGAATCGTGCAGCAGGTTGGCGAGCGAACGGCGGGCGGCGCGTATACCCGTTATCGCGTTATCGCGGGGATACCGACCGAGGAAGTTGGCGCGATCCACTTTCAGTACGACGCCATCCCGGCGATTGGCGTCATTGGTTGGACGAATGAATGCCTGCTAGCCGTGATCCTCGATCGACTCCGATCGTTTCAGGCGGGCGGTTTCGAGTGCGAGGAAAACCAAGCGGCGATTGATGGTTGCGCGAACGCGCTCGCGGCACTCGAATCGCGGACGGCCAAGCGACGGGAGCGTGGCGTCGAAGGCCAGCATGTGAAGTAACGATCTACCATCGCCCTGCCCCGCTGCCAGTCGCTCGGCGGCGGGGCACCTTCTCGGGAGTTCACAATGATGTTTGCAAGCGAGCCGCGACTTGCGGAAGCGAAGCAACTTGATGGAGCCCGTATGCAACGAGAACAGACAGCCAACAAATTTGTCGGGGCCACCGTCGCGATCATCATTTTCCTTGCCGGTCAGGCCGCTGGGCTGATTTGGGTACTGTCGTCACTGGTTGCCCAAGTCTCGTTTCTTTCGTCCCAAATGATTGAGGTTCGGGCGAGCATCGAAAAGGGTGTCGATGACCGATACCGGGCCAGAGACGCGGCTCGGGACCATGCTTCGATACAGGCTGCCTTCAATTCCCGGTTCGACCTGATTATGGGCCGGGTGGAAGCGAACGCCCGGCGGATGGACACGATCGAAGGCAAGAAACCATGAGAGAGCCGTGCCGTGGAATCTGGCTGGCGATCTGGGTGATGGTCATCATTTTGGTAGCGGTGTTCGTTTTCAGTGCGTCGCTGACCGGCTGCTGCGCCGAGCACGCCGAGTTCCGGGCCGAGCTGATCGACTTGCGGCACCGGGTGTTTGAATTGGAGCGGCCTCGGTTCGACGCGACGGAGGCTACGAAGTGACGCGCGGACGCCGACGAATCTGGTCGATGCTCGCGACGCTGGCACTGGCAACTGTTGCTTTTTATGCAACGGCTGGCTGCGCGGCCGCGTCGAAGTCCGGCCCGTCGTTCGATTCCGACCAGCTCGCCGGGCAGATCGCCGCGAAAGTCACGCTGCATATCGACAGCAAGAT
>JANNSB010000105.1:0-9728 GCA_031402175.1 Planctomycetaceae bacterium | reverse complement strand
CATCGGGGTGATGGCGGACGGCTATGTCGGGGTGACTGTCAACGGCGAGAACCATCGCATCTATCCGGCAGAGCGGATCGCCGAACTGACTCCAGAGATCGCACTGATGTGCGACAACTGCAAGACGCGTCTCGAAGCCCTGCGCGACGTCGGGCTGATTGAAGAAGACTTGGCCGTGGTGAATCAGATGATCGAGATCTACGGCCTGCTTTCCCGCCAAGCGCAGGCCCTGGAGCGTTTTGTCGAATCCAACGCCCCGCGGGACGCAGATGAATTCGAACGCATTCGCACCACGGTCTGGCCGGAAATCGCCGGACTGCTCGGAATTGAAGAGTAACGGCGACCGGCAATTCCCGTGGAACGATAATCAAAGCTGCGAATTGCAGTGAACCCGCCGCGAGTTGCGTCCGTTCGACGTAGTGACCACATGGATTACTGATTCCGTTAGACAATACAACTCAAACAACCTAATCCAGTATCCCCGTAGCTCCGGGCGGAGGCACGGTGATCGCCCAACAGCCCGCCCGTGAGGTGCATTCACATGTTGCTTCGATCTTTGGCGTGCTTGTGTCTGATGGGAATGTGGCCCTTGTCGACGGCGTCGGCTCAGTCGCCGCTGGCCTCGGTGCCCGCCGATGCCGCGGTTGTCGTGCGGATCGCTTCTGTGGAAACGCTTGAAGAAGCCGTTACCACATTCGCGGATCAAATCCAGGAAGGCGCGGGAGACGGTGCCTCGGCTGCCATCTATGAGATTCTCGGCGAGATCGTGCAGGACAGAGAGCTTGAAGGGGTCGACACGACCAAGGACTGGTACATCGCGCTCTTCGCCAATGGTCCCCAGCCCCCCAGCGTCGTGCTCATGATTCCCGCCACCGATGCTGATGCAGTGCTGTCCAATCTTCCAGCCGCGGGCGTAAGCCGCGACGGCTATGTATTGGCCTCCCCCAACACGGGAGACGTCGAGTCGCTGCTCGATGCGAGCGAAGCCGATTCGGTGCTCAAGGAGATCCCGGACATCGATGCCTTCAACAGTGCGCATGTCGCGGTCTTCGTCAATGCCGATCATCTGGTCTCGACGTATGCGAACGAGATCGACATGGCCCAAAGGCAGATCAATCAGGCGCTCGATCAACTTCAGGGACTGCAGATCCCAGATTCGCCGATCGAAATGGGGACTGTCGTCGACATGTACCGCGGTATGCTCGAATGGGTGGACGACATGCTGGCCGACGCCGAGGCGATCACCTTGATCGTCAGCATCAACGACACCGAGGTAGTCATCGACAAGCGTCTGATGTACCGCGAAGGTTCCGAATCGGCCGAGAAACTTGTCGCCGGAGGTGAAGATCTGGCCGCTGCGTTTGCCAGCCTCCCCGAAGGCATGCCGTTGTACTACGCGACATCGGGTTCGGGCCTGTCGGACATGATGGAATTCGGCATGAAATTCTCACTGTCGATGGTCGAGGGAGATGATGCCGCTCAAATGGAAGAACTCATCGGCCGGCTCTCGGAACTTGGCTTTGGAACGATGTCGGGATGCGTCAGCCTGCCGGACGGCGACATGCCTTTGCGTGGCGTCACTATGGTGGAACTCGACGACGTGGACGGCTACCGCGAATTGATGACCGAAATGAACGCCGCCTTCAGCGACATCGATCTCGGCATGTTCCGCCAGACCACAACCGTCGAAGCCGAAGCCGAGACCTACGGCGACTACACCGCCGACATTATCACGGTCATTCAGGAATACGACGGAGCGGCGGCTGCCCAGCAGGAACAGATCAACGAGTACATGTTCGGTGGGGATGGAATGGTCAGCCGTATCGTTTTCGACGACGACGCTGTCCTCACGACGATGGGGGGCGGCCGCGAACTGATGGAAGCAGCAATCGCGGCCTACGATTCGGGCGAACAGGACTTTTCGACCTGGTCGGACGGCGCGCTCGAGAACCCGACTCTGCTCGTGTTGTTCGACCTGCCCACATTCGCGCGGCAGATGTTGAATTTCGTGGCCGAAGCCGGCGGCGGCCAGATTCCGATCCCGCCGCAAGTGATTGACGGCGTCAACGAACTCGAACTGGAAGAGTCGTATATCACGTTCTCGACCGCGACCGAGGGGAGTTCGGTCTTGGGACGCATCAGCATCCCTGCCTCGCAGCTAAAACCGCTGCTGTTGTTGTTTGGTATTGCAGTACAGTCGCCGCAGTAGTAAGAGTCGAGTCGTTAATTGAAACCGACCCGGTCGCTCGTTTGCGGCCGGGTCGTTTCGCTCAAGGATTCGCGACGTTGACGCAAACCACGTTTCCGTGAGAGTTGCGGCAATAGATGCGCCCGTTCGCGATGACCGGCACGGTCCAGCAGACACTTTCCGGATTGGGCAGCACCTCGGCCCGCGCCAGTTCCTGATAGGCTTCTGGATTCATCTCGGCCACCGACAGCAAGCCGCGGTCCGTGAGGATTATCAACCGTTCGCCTGCGGCAGTCACCGAGCCGCAGCCGAATCCGCGCTCGGCCCATTTCACTTCCCCGGTCGCCCAGTCGACGCAGCGCAGCGTGCATTGTGACGGGGTATGCGAGTTGCCGTGGATTCCATACAGGCAGCCGTCGATCAGGATGCTCTGATTGAAATGGTTATTGAGTTCCTTGTTCTCGTAGGCAACCAATAATCGCTGACCCGTAAAGCCCAGCAATGAACAGCCCCGGTTGTAGCCCGTCGAAATGAAGATCTGGTTGTCGACCACGATCGGTGATGTCGAGGTGGTGGCGAAGTCGGTCTCCCACGGATGAAACGCCTGCAGCGCGCCATTCTCGGCACTCACCACGACCAGTCCATCGTTGTTGAGGCTGGTGAAGTAGTCTTCTCCGTCAACTGAGAGCGGAGTCGGCGTTCCATATCCGGGCCGATAAGGTTCCCCGCGCCACCGCGCTTCCCCGTTCGACTGCGCCAGCGACACCACTCGGCCCGCCTCGAAGATCACCTCGTCTTCATGAATGAGGGCCGACGACGTGAAGCCCCATTCTGGCAGTTCCACGCCGGCGATCTGCTGCAGGTTGGCCTCCCACTGCACATCACCCTCCTCTGCGGTGAAACAGAACACGCGGCCATCCTTGCCGCAGGTGTAGACTCGTCCTTCGTGCACGGTCGGCGTCGCTCCGGGACCACCGTCGTGCAGATTGTCGACGAGCTGTGCCGGATACGAATGCGACCAGACGACGTCGCCGCTGCCGGCATCGAAGCAGAAGACGGTCTCTTCTCCATTGGTATGGCCGAGCGTGTAGACTCGCTCGCCGACGACGGCGAAGCTGCTGTAGCCGATGCCGACTTCCGCACGCCAGGCGACTTCGGGACCGCTCGCCGGCCAGTCGTGCGACCAGTTGGCCTCTGTCGAGATGCCATCGAGGTTCGGACCACGCCACTGCGGCCAGTCGGCCGCGCTTGCACTCCAGCTATTCGACCACAGGCACGCAATGATCGCAGTCAGCGTCATGCAGGTGTTTACGACGGACATCAGTTCCTCCGTGTGATGGTCATGGGGCGACTCATTCTGGCCGATTTCGCGCGATCAGCCAACCTGCCGCCAGAACGGCGGCGGTTTCGACTCGCAGCACATAAGAACCGAGGGAAACCGACTTCGCCCCCGCAGTGTCCAGTTGATGCAGTTCTGTGGGAGTGAATCCACCCTCGGGACCGACAAGACAACACTCGTACTGCATGGTCGCGCCGCTGTCGTCCTGCAATGCGTGACGACCGTTCTGGTCGGCCACCCAGATCATCGCCCCGGCAGGGAACATCGCGAGAGCGTCATCCATCGACAGCGGAGTCACGATCTCCGGCAGCGTGTTCCGCCGACATTGCTTGCAGGCCGCGATTGCGACTTGTTCGAGCTTGTCGACCTTGGTCTCGCCGGGATGCACGACTGTTCGCTCGGTGTCGAGGAGCAGGATGCGATCGACGCCGACCTCGGTCAGTTTCTCGATCATGTTCTTCAGCCGTTCCCCCTTGGGAGGCGCGACCGCCAGCCAAACCTGCGATTTTGCCTCGACATCTTGAGTTATTGACTGCGAGACGATCCGAACTTCGACGTTCCTGCGTCCGAGATCGATGACTTCGGCTTCCGCCGATCGCCCGGATCCATCAAAGATCTCAATGCGGTCGCCCCTCGACTTGCGCAAAACGTGCAGCAGATGATGTGCTTCGCTCGCGACGATCGCGACCACGTCGCTGGGCCATTCGCCTGGAACATGAAAGCGATCGAGCTTGAGTGTTGTGCGATCTGGCATCAGGCATGTCCCCTCAGTCGTGCGACCACGCGGGCCACTTTATCGATCGCCAGATCGATTTCCTCCATCGTGTTCAAGATGCTCACACTGAATCGCAGCGACGACTTGTACACCTCGGGCCGACAGCCCATCGCGACCAAAACGGGAGCAGGTTCACTCGATCCGCTCGAACACGCGCTGCCGATCGAGCAGCAGACTCCTTCGAGGTCGAGGTTTACGAGCAGGGCATCGCCATCGCAACCAGGAAAGGCGATGTTCAAGGTGTTGGGAAGCCGCTGAGCCTGCGAACCGTTGATGACGACCGGCCGGCACGATTCGCTCAACCCCGCCTGCAGACGATTACGCAACTGCGTCAATTGTTGCGTGCGATCGGCTGCGGACTGGTGCCACATTTCGAGCGCCTTCGCCATGCCCGCGATCAACGCCACGGGCTCGGTTCCCGGACGCCGACCGCGTTCCTGATGCCCTCCCACCAGCAGCGGCGGCAGTGTGAAACCCTTCTTCACAAGGAGTGCGCCGACCCCACGCGGGCCATGAAACTTGTGCGCCCCGAGAGCCAGCGTGGTCGCTCCCATCGCATGAAAGTTGACCGGAATCTTCCCGACGGCCTGCACTGCGTCGAGATGCAGCGGAATGCCGTCGCGACTGCAAACGTCAACGAGAGGCGCGATGTCCTGGATCACTCCGACTTCGTTGTGCGCGAGGATGACGGTGACCAGTTGAATCTCGTTCCACGCCGCTGCATCAATCGACGAACGTGAGATCAACCCTTCGCTATCGAGCGAAAGTACATGTCGTCTCCAGCCTCGCTTTTGCAATACTCCGAGCGCTTCGCTTGTGGCAGGATGCTCGCCCGCCGTCGTCGCGATCACGCCCTTTCTCCCCGCCGCGAGGCCGAACAGCGCCAGATTGATTGCCTCGGTCCCGCCACCGGTAAAGACAACCTCCTCGGGCAACGCGCCCAGGATTTCAGCCATCTTCTCCCGAGAGTCCTCGAGCACCTGCCGCGCGCGACGCCCGGCGGCATGCCGGCTGCCGGGATTGCCGAATGAGTCTCGCATTACTCGTGACACCGTATCGACGACCTCCGGCAACGGCTGGGTCGACGCATTGTTGTCGAGATAGATTGAGGAAGCGCCGGCAATCATGCATGAAATCTAACACAGCCGCGCCGGAGACACATCAGGACAACTCGAAATCGACCTGCCGCCGGCGAACGCCAAATCAGCGGCATATCGGCATATCACACCTTGCCCGTGCGTTTACAAGGCTCGGCGGCCTCGCCACAATTCATCCGTGACTGTTGATTTGGAGAATCCCACGGCAGTCGACTTCTCGAATGTCCTGACATCAGACTCGATCTTTCTCGACTCGAAAACACGCTCCGCAACCATGATGAAACACCTTCCGCTTGCCGTCGCACTGCTGTTCTCCCTCGCCGTCACCCGGCCCACATCGGCCCTGGACCTGGAACCCGGAGACAAGATCGTCCTCATCGGCAACACGCTCGCCGAGCGGATGCAGTATTACGGCCACTGGGAGACTCGACTGCACGCGAGGTTTCCCGAGCATCAACTGGTCGTGCGAGACCTGGGGTGGTCGGCGGATGAACTCACCCTCCGCCCGCGATCACAGGATTTCCAGAATCACGGGCATCGGCTGGAAGATCACAAACCCGATGTGATTCTCGCGTTCTTCGGATTCAATGAGTCGTTCGGCGGCGCCGACGGACTGGAAAAGTTCAAGGCCGACCTCGAGAACTTCGTGCGTGAGACCACGATGACGGCCTACAACGGCGAACATCCGCCGAAACTGGTCCTCATCTCGCCCATCGCCAACGAAAACGTGCCAGAGCGCAACATTCTGGCGGCCGACTGGAACAATGCGAACATCGAAATGTATACGGCGGCGATGGGAGAAGTGGCTGCCGCGAACAACGTCGAATTCGTCGACTTGTTCACTCCGACGGGGGAATGGTTTCGCAAGTTAGAGCCGGGGGATCGGCCGCTGACGATCAATGGCATTCATCTTAGCGACTATGGCAGCGATGTGTTGGCGGGCATTCTCGATTCCGCGCTGTTTGGACCGGCCCCGAGTTACCTCTGCGATCAGGACGCCCTGCACGCCGAAGTGCAAGAGAAAAACCTGCAGTTCTTCTACGACTACCGGGCCGTCAATGGGTTCTACATTTACGGCGGACGCAAGGATCCCTTCGGCGTCGTGAACTTCCCACGTGAGTTTCAGATATTGCGGGAGATGATCGCGGCTCGTGATGAACGCATCTGGGCCGTTGCGAAGGGAGAGGAATTGCCCCCGATTGACGATACTGGCCTGCTGGAATTCTCCCCGATCGAAACGAACTACACGAATGAGATTCGGATCACCACGCCGGAGGAGGCACAGCAGTCATTCACGCTCGCGGAAGGCTTCGAAGTGAGCCTGTGGGCGTCGGAAGTCGAGTTCCCCGACCTGGAAGACCCGGTGCAGTTCGCATTCGATACACAAGGCCGCATGTGGCTGACGACGATGCCTTCGTACCCGATGTATCTGCCGGGGCATCCCGTGGACGACAAAGTCCTCATCCTCGAAGACACCGATCGCGACGGCCAGGCGGATGAGCAGATTATCTTCGCCCGCGGCCTGCACGTTCCCACCGGAATCGAACTCGGTGATGGGGGAGCCTACGTCGCCCAGCAACCGAACCTCGTGTTCCTCAAGGACACCGACGGCGACGACATGGCGGATCAACAGGAGATCGTGTTGCATGGCTTCGACTCGGCCGACTCGCATCACTCGATCAGTGCGTTCGAGTGGGGGCCGGGCGGAGAAATGTACTTCGAGGAAGGGACGTTTCATCGCACGCAGATTGAAACGCCCTACGGCCCCGAACGCGTCTTGGATGCCGCCGTCTTCCGGTATGAGCCGCGAACGTCAAAGGTCGACATTTTCGTATCGTACGGCTTCGCCAATCCCTGGGGGCTTTGCTTCGATCATTGGGGACAGAACTTCGTGGCTGATGCCTCTGGAGGCGCCAACTACTTCGCCGCTGCGTTCTCGGGCGATGTCGATTATCCGCGGAAGCATCCGGGACTGCAGGAGTTTCTCGTGAAGCAATGGCGGCCCACCTGCGGCTGCGAAATCGTATCGAGCCGGCACTTCCCTGATGAAATGCAGGGGGACTATCTCCTCAACAACTGCATCGGCTTCCAGGGAGTGCTGCAGTACCGCTTCCGGGACGAAGGTTCAGGATACGTCGCCGAGCCGATCGAGCCGCTGCTGCGATCTTCGGATCCGAACTTCCGTCCGGTCGATCTGCAATTCGGACCGGATGGCGCGCTGTACGTGCTCGACTGGTACAACCCGCTGGTCGGTCACATGCAACACTCATTGCGGGATCCGAATCGCGATCACGTACACGGCCGCATCTGGCGGGTGACGTGTCGCGACCGGGCCTTGCTGGAGCCGCCGTTGATCGCCGGCCGGCCGATTCCCGAACTGCTGGAACTGCTCAAGTCGCCCGAGATTCGCACGCGGTATCAGGTACGAACGGAATTGCGTTCGCGCGACACGGCCGAAGTGATGACCGCCCTCGATGCCTGGGCCGCCGGCTTCAATGCCGATGACGCCGAGCAGGTGCATCATCTGCTGGAGGCGGTGTGGGTGAAGCAGCATCACGACGTGGTCGATCAGGACTTGCTCTCTCGCGTGCTGCAGTCGAGTGACTTTCGGGCACGAGCGGCGGGAACACGTGTCCTCTGTTACTGGCGCGACCGAGTCGACGCCCCGCTGGCGCGATTGCAAAGTCTGGTGAACGACGAGCATCCCCGCGTGCGGCTCGAAGCCGTCCGCGCCCTGAGTTTCTTTGATTCGCAAGAAGCCCTCGACATCGCCGTCGAGTCGCTGCTGTACGACCAGGATTCTTATCTGGAATACACGTTGCAGGAGACGATGACCACACTCGAAGGCCGGCTCGACTAGCCCCAGCGGCGGCCGGCAGGCCGATCCAAGATTGCTGGTCTGGCGAACTCTCCTTGCTCCCGTTGCCTTGCCGCAGTGGGAGGGTCGCCTATGCTACGCGGAGTCAATGCCCTCCTCAGGCAGTTCTACGGACATTTATAGGCAGCGGAACGTATCTCATGCAGCGTGTTCTGATTACGGATAGTCTCTCCCCCGGCGGCCTCAAAATCCTGCGCGACTGTCCCGGGATCGAGGTGATCGAGAAGTCGAAGTTGACGGTCGACCAGCTCAAGGCCGAACTGCAACAGGCGGACGGCATCATCATCCGGTCGGCGACCAAACTGACCGCCGACGTGCTCGAAGGGCAGACGCGACTGAAGGCGATCGTGCGGGCTGGCGTCGGCGTCGACAACATCGATCTGACTGCCGCCACGCGGGCCGGCATCGTCGTGATGAACACTCCGGCCGGCAACACGACGAGCACTGCCGAACACACGATCGCCATGCTGATGGCGCTGTCGCGCAGCATCGCCCCGGCCGCCCAGTCGATGAAAGAGGGCCGCTGGGACCGCAAGCTCTACACAGGGACTCAACTGGCCGGCAAAACGATCGGCGTCGTCGGCCTCGGCCGCATCGGCATGACCGTCGCCCGCCGCTGCCGGGCAATGGAGATGACGGTCCTCGGGTTCGATCCGTTCACCACGGCCGAGCGGGCGGCGGAGTACGGCGTTCGGCTGCATCAGGATCTGGATGAACTGCTTGTGCAGTGCGATTACGTCACCGTGCATACATCGCTCACCGCTGAGACGAAGGGTCTGATCGGGGCCGAGCGATTGAAGCGGATGAAGAAGGGAGTGCGGATCATCAACTGCGCTCGCGGCGGCATCGTCGATGAAGACGCATTGGCGGATGCGATCGAAGCCGGCCAGGTGGCTGGCGCCGCGCTCGATGTGTTCGTCGATGAACCACAGGATCTTGTCGCTGTACGGTCGCGCCGCACGCATGCGCTCCTGCGCCTTGCGCATCTTCGAGGCGGCGACCATCTCCATCGCCTTGGTGATCTTCCGAGTGTTCTGCACACTCTTGATCTTGGTGCGGATCTCTTTCGAGCCTGCCATGTCGTGGGTTCCCTGACGTACGCGGGTTCGGCGTCGTGCTAGAAGCTGCCGGTCTTTTTCCAGTCGTCGATGGCGGCACGCAACGCCTTTTCTTCCTCGGCGTTCATGTCCTTCTTCGACTCGATGCCATCTACCAGCGACGAGTACTTGGCCTTGACGTGATCGCGCAGGCTTTTTTCGGCTGCGAGCGCCTTCTTGACCTCGACATCGTCAAAGTACCCGTTGTTCACGGCAAAGAGCGTCAGCACCATCTCCCAGACCTGCAACGGCAGGTACTGCGGCTGCTTCATGAGTTCCGTGACCATGCGGCCGCGTTCGAGCTGCTTGCGCGTCGTTTCGTCAAGGTCGGAGGCAAATTGCGCGAATGCCGCG
>JANNSB010000104.1:0-2224 GCA_031402175.1 Planctomycetaceae bacterium | reverse complement strand
ATCTGCAATAAGAAGTGAGCTTAGGCTTAGGTCGACGCGGTTACGGCCAGTACCCACATCCATGAAGTAGTTGCTTCATCAGGCGCCGAGATTTCGGCTCCATATGGGACGGTGTGGTGTTGCAGACGCTTGCTCCGTCTAACGCGGCGGTTGAGTTTTCGTATTCCAGGCCGCACCTATCGACAAGCTTCTCCCGCCAGTCCAATTCAAGGCTGTGATCAAAATGCCTCCAACCCTGTGACGCCGCGACTCGTCGGGTATCGAGTCGGACTTGAATCTGTGCAGGTGATCGATACTGGTAGTGCCGTAAACGAATTCTCCGAGAATGCACTACGCCCATGTGGTCTGGCCAGGAAGAGTCGCTTCCCCAGCGAAGCCTTGATCGGTGGCGAAAAAATCGCGCCTCAGAACCATTTACCCGAAAATACTTTGGGACATTCGATTCGGTTATTCTCGGTAATGATGGATCACAATCGGGATCTGCAAAGTGCGCGGCCTCGTCTTTTGTCAGATAGTACTGGTAATGAAGCGACCACACGACATGGTGGGCAGTCGGAACTCTTTGCAGAAACGTCCGAGGATCGTCGATGTACACTTCGTCGGCATCAAGGCGACACCACCAATCACCGGTGCTCGCATTCTTGGAGAACTGACGAAATACCTCACCGCGCAGTGCGTCCCGAAACGGAGCATCATCCTGTTTGAAGGGGACGATTCGTTTATCTGTCGACGACAATCGCTGCACAATGTCCCAGGTATCATCCGTGCTTCCGTTGTCATACACGTAAATCGAATCACACCAGTTTCGAGATTGCTCGATGGTATACTCGATGATGTCCGCCTCATTCTTGACGAGCATGATGCCGTGAATCTTCATTCAAGAACCTCCAGACACTCGCCGACGAATGTGCGAAGTGAGCACCAGCAATGGAAAGCCAACCAGATACTTCAATCGGCCAAGCCAAAAATGCCAGGTGAAACTTTCCCAATACAATTGCCAGGCCTTCGAGAGTTGCCCTCTTTCGACAAGTGCCAAACTCACCGGACGAATGTGCGCCGTCAAGAGTCGGCGGCGATCGATTTGCCTTTGATGACGTCCAGGATAGTGCCCTTGATTCTCTTCTCGAACCAGATGCAGCACTCCACAGTAGGTCTTGTCAATACTTCCAGTGAGGGATGCGCTGTGAAGACGATACCCCACGAGCGCCGGAGCACTGATGTATACAAATCCTTCGCATGTTCCCATACGCAATGTGAAATCGTGATCCTCTGCATTGATCTTCTCATTCGTGAATCCGTTGACCCGCACAAACTCCGTGCGGCGGACAACCAACTGGCACGACGAGGAAGGCACCAGCGCTGAGCTCGAGTTGAGATAGTCGACATACTGCGACCATTCAGCGCTCGTGTATTCGACACGGTCGAGTTCAGCCTGCGAATTGAATTCCATGATTCGACCGGAAAGCATTGCCGGCAGGCCCGTGTTCTCGATGGCATTCGCATAACAGGAAAGAGTCCACGGAAACCAGATGTCATCACTGTCGAGGAACGCGATGTACTCGCCACGAGCGTGTTCGACCCCCGTATTGCGAGCCACGCCTGGGCCGCTATTCGCTTGACGGATCAAAATAATACGATCGCCAAACTCTGCAATGACAGGATGGAGATCCTCGGTCGAACCATCATCAACAACAATGACCTCGTAGTCCTTAAACTCCTGAGCGAAGACCGATCGCAGCGCATCGCGCAGCATTTCGGCACGGTTGTAAACCGGGATCACCACAGAAAAGAACGGCGATGTCATCTCGTGCCAACCCCTTGCCGCACGGTCCCCTTCGCTCCCGACAACGACCGCCGCCAACCGGCGATCGTCTCCGTCAGCGGGAAACCCAGCGCCTTCAGCATCACGCGGTACGATTTGGGAGCCGCCTCTCCCGTGGGGACGAAGCGATTGTCGGTGTTCCAGATCTTGCCGACGATCTGCCGGGCGTAGGCGCGATCGTACTTCCAAACGCTGCGGGCCGTCTCGAATCGGCCCATGTTGATGCCATACTGGCGATCGGGCGTTATTGCAGCCGTCTCGTTCAAGTACGTCTCGGCTGCATCAGTAATCGCCATGCGACGGCGATGCACTTCGGGCTGGTTCTTCTTGCAGACGGTCTGCTCGCTCCATTGTCGGTACACCGCTCCGCCCGACGGTGAGTAGCAAAACTCCTTGCCGGCC
>JANNSB010000103.1:0-12073 GCA_031402175.1 Planctomycetaceae bacterium | reverse complement strand
GTAGTTCAGCCTCGTCGGCACCTTGAATATCACGCAAAACCATGCGAATCCCGCTCGCGCTGATCATGGTCTCGCTGGCGACGTCTGTTGGAGGCGCTGGTGTTTTAGCAGCGGCGCGAATTTCATGGAGGCGTGCGCGCAGGGCCAAGCTGCGCATTGCGGTTTCCGGCGCATCGAATGCGGCGAAGCCGTGCGCCCGCAAGTGCGCGCGTGCCGGGGCCTGCGCTTTGCCGGTGAATACCGCTACGTGAAGCTGATCGGTATTGCTTTGCGTAAATGACACCTCAGAGCAGAGCGCTTCGGCAATCTCGTGGCCATCGGAAAAAGCGTTGGGATGGTGGCAAAACATTAGCGCACTCGAAAAACTTGCCAGCACATGCGCCACTTGCGTGTAGCGCGTTGGATTCGCATCACGGCCTAAGTCCAGCGGATTCACGATGCTGCTTCGCGCGGCAAGCAAGGGGCGCAAGCGACGAATTAATGTTGCGGGCAGGGCGGGTAATTCAAAATTTGTCGCCGCAGCGGCTTGTGCACACAACGCAATTAAGGCCGCGCTATTGCCCGTCAGTACCAGCTTTTGGGTAGCGCTTGGGGGCGTGAAAACGCGGGCAAATTGCTTTAAGTGCGCTGCTTCGCAAAAACTTTCAAGAGTCGCCACCGCAAGCGCGCCTTGACGCGAAATATCGCATGACCGCGGGTGTTGCGGAACGATCCGCGTCTGCAGCTTCGACGCCTGGTATTTGAGGAAGTTCATCTTCCTGAAATGGTAGGCTTCTTCTTCCCGCGACAGCAGCGGCAACGCATACAGGCTGGCGAGGTACGAAGGGAGTCCCGGAGGAGCCTTCAATCGCGACGCCTTCGCCTCGGATTCCGGCGGCGAGCCGAGAATCAAACGATCGGCATTCGTCTTGTGGAACTCCGGACTGTCCATGAAGTCGATTTTCCGGGACAGCAAATCCTCGGCTCGCACTTCACCGATGATGCGGTAAATCGTGCTGCGGGTGCGTCCGAATCTCTTGGCAATGGCGTCCACGGTCTGTCCGTCCTGGTGCAGCTCGAAGATGGCTTCGCGCTGCCGGTCATCAAGGGGGTTAGGGGTGGCGGGCATGACCGCGTCAGCAGGGTGCTCGCGGTCGTATCGCTTGAGCGTGTAACGAATCGTTTCGGGAGATCGGCCGAACTGTTCCGCCAAATCGCGAACGACGTCACTGGGTTGACTGTCGTGCTCGGCCATCAGGCGGCGGGCGCGGTCGACGATCTCGGCCCGTTCCAGATCATCGAGTTGAGTGAACCTGGCGCCGCGCTCGACTTCGTCCTCGTGACTTTCCACGAAGCGCGCGACGGATGATTCCAGGAAACCGAGACGCGTGCGGTTGCCGAACCGGAATCGCCGGCTCACAAGTCCACGTTTTCTCCAGCGGTCGATCGTCTTGGTCGAGACGTTGAAGCGCTCGCTCAGATCGTCGACCGTGAGCACAGGTTCGCCGGCACGATCAGCGGGCAGGTCGGCGTTGCCGGAAAGATCTTCAATCAACAATTGCAGATCGTGGGCCGCGTCCGCGCCGCGAATCGTCAGATCCGGGTACATCTTCGGGCAGAACGACGTGATGCTCTCGCACAATTCGCGGTACGAGTACTGTCGCTCCGGCTCCATGTCGATCATCAGCCGTTCGGCGTTGTCCATCTGCTCCAGGCGAATGTCCACGGGCGTGAATCGCTTCATCTGGTCGGCAAGTTGTCGAAGTGCAGGCTCTCTGTAGGTTTGCATGGCCGATCCCTCTCTGTCCCGGACTGCCGACGTCATTGCCGGCCAATCCGAGCATGTTCCGCGACATCTTCCGGTTGAATCCCTGTCGCGGGATATTTGTGCTGGAATCGCACTTTTGTGTGCGCTTCCAGGTGAAAACAGTCTTGAGCGAGTCACATTGACGCGCCTCCATACCTAGTACGCGAGAAAGGAGTGTTAGTTTCACGGAAAAGTTCGCATGCTTATCAATTTTTGCGAACTTTTTTCAGAAACCGCAGAGTGCACTTGCCGTGCCACGGTCGGCTGTAAGAGCGTTTCCATGCCGCAAATAATTTCACCCTATAGAGTTATGCGATCTAGTCGCATAAGGGGCGATTGTTATGACTGCAAACTGCCCTGACGGGGTGGTCGCGCTTCCACCATTGCCGCCTCGATTCCGGGACGTTGGTTTTCCCCAATCGTCGCAAGGAGGGAGCCGTCAGAAACGGATGCCGACCCGACCGATAAAGCCCGAGTCCGGGTCAAAGTCGGTTCCGACGCGGTCGAACTCGACACTGCGGTTGAAGACCCACCCGCATTCGAGAAACGATGTCGCCCAGCCGGCTTCCCACTTCAATCCCGCCATCGCGCGCCAGTCCTCGATCTGAACCAATGACGTTGCCGGCCCCGCCAGCGTCGGCTCAATTTCGACCTGGTAGGCCTCCACATGATATTCACCGGACAGGTAGAACCAAGTGGCGACTCCATAGGGCGTACCCAGAAACACGCTGATCTGCGATTCTGGGAACAACAAACGGAACTCCCAGAACTCGTTTGGCGTCCACACAGCTCCGGCATACGGAATGACGATCTCGTCCACCCGGTCCCAATACGCGGCACCAATCGCCCACATCCACTGCGGCCCCCAGCGCCAGTAGCCGACTGCGTGTCCGTCGAAGAGCCAAGCGGCTGATGTCGTGGCCCCATTGAAGTCGGCAGCCACAGCGGGGTTGAAGCCCACTTCCGCCGACCAGTCATAGAAGAACGGGGTCGCCACTTTGAGGTCGATCCCGATGCGATAGACGCTGCCCGGCAGGTGAGAGATCGCCGCCAAACCATCCGTCCCCAGCGGTCCGTCCCAGGCGCGATAGTTGAATTGTGGTGCGATCGAAAAGACCTTGTAGGGGATCGGCATCCAGAACACGGGTTCGGCCATCGTGTAGGTGGACTCGATGTCCACGCCGAATATCCCGAAATCACCGACGTCAGGACTGCTCGTGGAAACGCTCGGGAGAAACTCGGATTCGAACGAGTGTGTCCACCCCATGCGGTACGGCTGCGGTCCGTTTAGCCCGTAGGCACCCATTCCCGTCCCGTAGCCTGGGGTGGGCTGGACATAGGGGCTGGGTGAGCCGCCGTTCAACCAGGGATCCCCCTGATAGCTCGGCGCTGCCAAGCCATCCGGTGCGTAGGTGGGTTGATAGAACGACGTGGTCCCCTGGTAGGGAGCCTCATACATCGGAGTCTGGCCCCGAACGATGGGTTCATCCGACTCGAAGTCGAAGAATTGCCCCGCATCACTCGATGCCTGATACAAGAGCGGATCGGCCCCGGCTCCCTGTTGCGGAATCAGTAGCCAAACCAGCAGGAGGGCAACGGGCAGAGTCGTCGCTTTCACGGTCGAGTCCATTCTGGGAGGGGCCAACGACGAGATGTGCTCGCAACCTTGAGGCCGGAACGAGGAAGGGAGGGAACGGAGTTCCGGCAGAAGTTGCGGGATTGTCCACATGAGTGAAATCCGGTCAAGACCATTCTTCCGCCCCATGACAACCGAACCAGCAGCAGGGATAGCCGGTGGCACTCCCAAGTTCTGCGATCGCCCGCACTAATGCGATTTCCGGAACGGATTTCAAAAAGGCCGGCGAGACCAAATTCAACGGGAATGCGGTCGAACCCAATTGAACCTGAAAGTGGTTGTCGGCGGCCGCACCTTCCTGCCTAAGCTGCCAAAAGTAGAATTGGGCAAGCTGCGCCGGTCCCACTCGACCGTGTGAAGTCGCCTCGATTCAAACGCCGATCTTCGCCCTGTAGTGCGGACGGCGCATGGATGCTCCAGCCCTGTTGGTCGGTCATTCTCTCGCGACGCTCCAGCGATGATCGAAACCCTCCACAGGTCCGGAGATGACGAGACGAACCGCTCACGTCGGCATCTGCCTCGCACTTTTGGTCCTCGCTCATGGCGGCGGCCGTCTCATCGCTGATGATGCGGCGATCGTTCCCGCCAACCCTCGCGAAACGCCGGTCGTTCGAGCCATCCGGGACACTCTCCCCGCAACGGTCAACATCCACACCGAGCGCCGGGCGCGACAGGGGGATCCTCCATCCGCTTCCGGAAAACTCAATGGCATGGGGACCGGAATCGTCGTCGATGAGCGCGGCTTTATCGTCACCAACTATCACGTCGTCAAGGATGTGGATGTGCTGATGGTCACCATCCACGATGGCTCGACGCATATCGGGGAAATCGATTCCTACGACACCCGCCATGACTTGGCGGTCATCAAGATCGATCACGATTCGCCGCTGCCTGTCATGCCCTTGGGTACCTCGTCCGACCTAATGCTGGGCGAAACCGTCATCGCTATCGGCAACCCGTTTGGTTACGAGTATACGGTCACTCAGGGGATCATCAGCTCGCTGTCCCGTGATGTGGAGGCGGAGGAACAGGCCTACCAGGACTTGGTTCAAATCGATGCCGCCATTAATCCGGGCAACAGTGGCGGGCCGTTGATCAATGCCTGCGGCAAGGTCATCGGCATCAATGTTGCGATACGAGCCACAGCTCAGCGTATCGCCTTCGCGATTCCGATTGATGAAGCCCGCGTCGCGATTGCCCGCCTGCTCGATATACGCAGGCTGGACGAGCACTATCACGGTGTGCAGTTTACGAACATCAAACAAGGGGACGACTTTCGGCTCGTCGTTTCCAACGTCGAGACGGACTCTCCCGGCCAGCGTGCCGGTTTGCAGATCGGCGATGTAGTGACACGCATCGGCGACACACCCACGCTCGACGCCGCCGATTTTGAGCGATTGCTGTTGCGGAGAGGCATTGGCGACGTGCTGAGTGTCAATGTCCAGCGCAACGGCGATCCACAAAGCCTCAGCCTGAGTGTAGCCGGTCTCGGACAGTCGCAGTCGCAAATCTCAACCATCGCCCAGTCGAACACATCAACTCCGATTACCACGCCGGCGACCTCGAATCGGCCCACCCCGACTCGCCCCGATCAGGAACAGGAATCTCAGTCGTGGACCGTTGTCGGGCTCAAGGTCGAGGCAGTGGATGGCTCTGAGTCGCAGTTCTCCGGACAGCCTTACATCGGCGGTCTGAGAGTCACTGACGTGCGTACTGGAAGCCCGGCTTTCGAGAACGGCATCGAGGTGAACGACATTCTCGTCGGCCTGCATGTCTGGTCGACCGTGAGCGAGCAAGATGTCGACTTCGTCGTTCAGAACCCGCAACGCACCGACTTCAGTCCCGTGAAGTTCTACATCCTGCGGGATGGCGAAACGCTCTTCGGCTACCTGAACCTGGACTGATTCGCGGGGTTTCAATACCCCTCTCTCTCCGCGGGTGAGGGCAGCCGACACTGAGACACTGCAGACGATGCAGGGCAACCCGCTCACGCCGCGCGGCGGCGGGGATTCTTCAGCAGCCAGCGTTCTTCATCTTCGATGACGTGCCCGTGGATGGGGCCGACCTTGGCGGCGGAGACACGTTTTCGCACTTGCCTGCGCATCGCGCGGTGATAGCCCACGGACGAGGCAAACAGCGTCAGCAGGTCCATAAAGTCGCCGTTCGCAGCGAGGGCCGGCTCGTAGACCGTGATGAAGGCGTTATACCCCAGTCCAATCAGCTTGCCGTCGATCAGTCCTATCTTGCGGTCTTCGGTAACGATGTCGAAGTCCGCGCCGAACGAGAACCACCGACGCCTAATGCTTACATACCAGGGTCGCTGCTCCTTCACATCGTGGAAGCAGAAGGTAAAGATCGAGGGAATACGAAACGTGCGATGGTTCTGCTGCACTTCCGCCAGATACTCGTAACCGGGGAGTACGGTGGCCAGCGACAGCAGCGTACGACGTGAACCGATCGTATTGTGGATCTCGCGAGTCGTGAGTTCTTCGAGAGTTCCGCACCATTGGAGGCGTTCGCTCGTGGTCTTGAAGAGCTTCAGAATGAGCCGGCGCTTTTCGATTTGATCCACTGACATGTCCATGACGGAGTCTACTTCGACTGCCGCATCCAGACGCTGCTTTTGCTCGTCATTCAGCCTGCCTGATCGTTTCACGTCGCGGCGCAGCAGCTCGCGACGCTCACGTTGCAGGCGGTTCAGCGATTTGCCCAGTTCTTTCTCGTCGGGAGTCCACATGTCGCTGCGAATGCCCACGATGTGCGTCTTACTCCAGTCCTCGGTTTCGATGTCGAATTCGGAGGCGGTGCCGCAAACATCCATGTTCGTCCCGAACTGCCGGTCGTCGGCCGACTTCAGGCGCTGCAGCAGATTGATGTTCGACGGATGCAGACTGCCGAGAATCCACATGTCAACGTACCGGCGGCACCAGTTTGTGTTGCGCTTGCCCATGGCTCTGTGCGGTTCCAGATGAGTCCGTTGAGGAAATTCGATTGCCAGCCGGTGCTCCTACCGATGATTTCTCCTTGAGTGAAGGCCAAGCCCGGAAAACAGCATCAGTCCAGCAGAATTCGCAGATTGCGTGTGCGCTGAAATCGCGCATTGGAAACGAACAGACTGGACTCCCCTGCGCCGACTCGTGAGGATAGGCCGCACGCCCGAGGCCCGTTTTTCGATTCAATCCTGCCTCGCCCGCGTTGTCGATTCACCGAGTTTTGCCTCGCCAGAATGCAGCAGACGATCGTCCATCACCAGTTGCCCAACGGCCTCACCGTCGTCATCGAGCGCATGCCCGACGTACAGTCAGCCGCATTGGCTTTTCTGGTGCCGATGGGGGTGATCCACGAGCCAGCGGGGGCAAATGGCACGGCCGCCGCACTGTGCGACCTGATCACGCGCGGTGCAGGCGAACGCGACAGCCGATCGCTCTCCACGATCTTCGACAATCTCGGCGTGCAGCGCACCGAAAGCGTCGGCTGGAACTTCATCTCGCTCCAGGCTGCCATGCTCGCCGACAACATCGATTCCGTGCTCCCGCTGTATGCCGATGTCATTCTGCGTCCGCGCCTCCCCGAGGACGAGTTTCCGGCCGTGCTGATGGGGATTGAACACGGCCTGCGGGCCATCGAGGACGAAGCTCAACGTCGTGTCATCATCGAGCTTCGTAAAGCCTGCTATCCATCACCATGGGGCCGGCCGTCGGATGGCGACCTGGCTGAATTGCCAAACGTCACCCTCGACAGCGTTCGAGATCTGTATCGCCGCGGACTGCGGGCGAACGACTCGATCGTCGGTATCGCCGGCAACGTCGATCCCGATCGCGTGCTGAGCCAGATCGAAGCCTCATTCGCCCGCTGGGAGCCAGGAACAACAGGCGACATGCCCCCAGTGATACCGCGGCACGGCGTGTTCCATATTCCCGCCGACTCCACGCAAACGCACATCGGTATCGCCTACGACGCCGTTCCATACGGGCATCCCGACTACTACCCTGCATGGGCCGCGCTCAACATTCTCAGTGGCGGCAGCAGTTCACGATTGTTTACCGAAGTTCGCGAGAAACGCGGCCTGTGCTATTCGGTGTACGCCACACTCAACAGCCTGAAGGACCACGGCAGCGTGCTCGCCTATGCCGGCACCACCAACGACCGAGCTCAGGAAACGCTCGACTGTTGCCTGACCGAGATGCGTCGCATCGGGTCGGATATCGACGCGGCCGAATTGAGTCGATGCAAGGCCCGCGCCAAGAGTTCGCTGGTGATGCAGCAGGAGTCGACGATGGCCCGCGCGAACTCGATTGCCCGCGACTGGTTCCACCTGGGCCGCATTCAGACCCTGGACGAAATCCACCAGGAGATCGAAGCCATCACCGTCGCCGATGTCGTCAACTACGTCGAACGCCACCCGGCACGCAACTTCACGATCCTCAGCGTCGGCGGCGCGCCGCTGGTGGTTGCACAGTAAGGTCTGAGCATTCGCGTTCAGATCCTTTGCGGTTCCGCAGCCACGTCAGTGGCAATCGGTGTTGCCCTGCGCTGCCTCTGCCAGCACCGGGAGCAGGTCTCGGATCGCGGGAGTAGAGCACGTGCGCAGAGTCCGCATGTCGGGTTCGCCTGGTCCCAAGATGACCCCCACGAGATGGCCCTGCGAGTCGAGCGCCGCGCCTCCGGAATCGCCGCCGATGATGTTGTTCCACGTTGTGATGAATTCGTTCAGAACGTATCGCGATGCCTTCGCTTCGCGGATCAGTGGATCGGATCGACCTCCTCCGTACCCGATCAGCCACACCTGTTCCCCCGCGTCGACAGCATCCAGTTCCAGTTCGACAAAAGGAATCGGCTGGTCGACCGGTATCCGCAGGAGAGCAACATCGAAACGCAGGCTTCTTTCCAGGACGGCTGCTTCCGCCATGCGACCGTCAACAAAGTAGACATTGATCGTATCGCTGCCCGGATCGACGACATGATTCGCCGTGAGGATCAGTCCATCGCGAGACACAACAGTTCCTGATCCCCCCGGACCGATGCTCACCACGCACTGATTCGCGAGACTTTGCCAGGGCGACAGCAGAGACGCCAGTTCCTTGTCGTCTGCCTCTCGATGGCTGAGGTCGCCAAAGATCACCTCATGCTGATTATCCGACGGAGACCAATGTACGAGGACACGACTGCCATCTCCAAAGGTGATTTGTGAACCGTAGTAGCCAAACGTCGGGTCGGTGTGTTGCAACACGGTGAGGTGGCTGAAGCCCCACCTTGGCGAATGTCCCGCCCAGACGGGCAAGTCTAACTTTCGCTCGATCTCCGCCAGCAGCACATCGCCTTGAAACTCCTCACCCGGAGGGAATCGCTCTCCGCATGCCACGGCGTACAGCCGGAAGGCATCGATAATCTGCAGCACCTGTTCCTCTCGGCTGAATTTCGGTGCTCCGTCAGCGCCGTCGGTGGAATCACGCAGCAACGCGAAGGCGATCGCAAACACAGCCAGGGGAGCGATCACCAGAGCGATGAGGCGTAATCCTCGAAACAAGCGTGCATGGCTCATGGCCTGCCTTTCGATTCAAGTTTCGACACGGCCCAGGTAGTGCTTGGTGCCCCAGAGGAATCCAGCCAGCCCGAGCGCGCACCAAGCGGCCACCCTCACTGTCTGTTCCGACTCGTGTCTGTCGATCACCTGCATGGACAAGATCGTCGCGATCGGGACGAGCGCGGGAGTAACAATCGCAAACAGCACCGCGGATGAGTTGCTGCTCAGGATACAGGAGGCCAGCCAACCGATTCCGGCACCGCAGAATCCGTAAGCGGTGATACTGGCGAACAGGATCCAAATGGTGGCCGTTGACGTACCGGTAGTCGGCTTCGGCATGTCGGTGGCAAAGACCAACGAAATCAGCATTCCACAGAGATGCAGCAGCATCAGTCCGAGAGCGACTGCCGCCAGCAACACCGCCTTGGCCCGCAAGATGGTCCCGCGGCTGGCCGGCGTGTAGGCCAGGAACTCCGCGGATCGATCGACTCTCTCGGAAGCCACGAGGTTGCCCGCCAGAACCGACAGCGTGAACTGTGAGACAGCGTGACTGGCCACGCTGGCGGCGAAGATTATCGTGACCAACACACGATTCCAGGTTCCCGCTTTGACGACGGGATCCATGCTGAACTGAAATACCACGACCGCGTACGAGACAACGACCATTGCGGCGGCGAAAATCAACGGCAGCCGATTGAGTCGAACGTCTTTCCAGATCAATGCACGAAACATGGCGACATCGCTCCTCGAATCATGTCTTTGAAGATCTGTTCCACGCTCAAGTCAACGATACGTGCCGATGAAATCGGGTTATTGGCTTGTAGAGCGGCCAGCATCGTCTCGTCGAAGGGATGCACGGTCATCGACCAGTTCCGCCGATCGATGTTCTGCCACACAGTTTGCGGCAGCGGTTTTTCCGGCAGCCGACCATCGAGTAAGACGGCTTCCACGCGTTTCGTACTCCCCAGCAAATCATCGATGGACGAGTGCACGAGGAGTTTCCCGGCATGGATGATGGCCACTTCATCCGCCAGCCGATTGACGTCGTCGATCTGGTGAGAGGACAGGACAATGCATTCGGTGTTCTCTGCTCTCGCACTCAACAGCGTCGCGATCAGGTCGTCCCTCACCAAAGGGTCGAGTCCCGACATCGGCTCGTCCAACACCAGCACCTGGGGACGATGCGCCAACGCGACGACAAGTGCCGCTTTGACACGCATGCCTTTCGAGAGCTTCTTGATAATACGGTCCGGCGGCAGCTCAAACTGGCCGAGCAACTCGGTCGCTCGAGCAGCATCCCAACTTTCATAAATGGACGATGCGAACCGAACGACCTGCTGCACCGTCATCCACGGATAGAGCCAGGGATCTTCAGGAACGTAACCAATCTTTTGGCGTACCTTGGGGCCGTTGGAAACGACATCCTGGCCCAGGATGGATATCGAGCCGGATGTCGGACGCAGCAAGCCGAGCATCATCTTCAAGCACGTCGTTTTGCCCGCCCCATTGGGGCCGAGCAATCCCACGGTCGTCCCGCTCTTGAACTCCAGACTGAGCGAGTCGGTGGCACGGTGCCCCTTAAAGTCCTTGGTGACGTCGACCAACTGAATCGGAGGTGTGGTCAAGTGAGCCTCCGCGATGACGAGGCGACTTCCAACTGTAATGCTTCGCGAAACAGCGTTCGTATCCGGTGAGGGGAGATGCCGCTCGTGAGTGCGTTGGCGATCGCGCGACTCAGGTCGCGGCCGAGCCGCCGTTCCGCTTGCCCCGCCACTTCGGCCCGCGATCGATCAACCACAAACAAGCCCGCGCCTCGCCGCGACTCGATGAACCCTTCACGAGCCAGTTCGTCGTAGGCCTTTTGAATGGTGTTCGGGTTGACGTGAATCTCCTGGGCCAGACGCCGCTGCGACGGGAGGGCTTCGTTCGGCTTATAGACACCGGCAGCAATCTGCTGCCGTAACTGCGACGCAACCTGCTGGAAAATTGGAATCGGACTCTGAGGGTCAACAATCATTCGGTCACCCATGAGGGAACAAGTGCACTAGTGCACTATGAAGGATGAACCAGCGGTTGTCAAGCACTATTCGCGTTAGATTCCGCCAGCCGGCTCGCCCATTCTGGTGTGGCGTTCGTTCGTCCTTGGCCTGCGAGATTTGCATGAGACCCATACTGCCTCTTTTGGTTCTGACCTGTCTGCCAACCGGCGCATTGTCGGCCCAAGACGTCAGCCGGGAGGCGATCGTTGTCGGCGTGCCGGCCTACTCGGCAGGGCAGGGACTGAATCTTCTCCCGTATGCCGAGAACGACGCCCTGCTGTTGGCCGACGTTCTCAAAAGCCGGAGGTATCATGTGACGCGATTGACGCCGCTGGCCGCGCAGATTGAGGGAGACGAGCCGCAGGTTGAGGCCGAAGCGGCACGCCTCCGCGTCGCACCCCATGCCGACGTAGACGGCGGTGCGTTCGAGGGGCAGGGTGGTGACCTGGACGAGCGCCTGGTGGGCGACCTCAAGCATCACGACTTGCTGGGAAAGGGTCTGCTCGAGGTCCTGCGGCGGAAACACGAGTCCGGCGAGCGGGACGCGAATCTCGCGCATGGCTCCGGCGGGGGGCGCATCCGGCTCTCCGATCGCGGTGCGCCAGAAATCGGCCGCGTCGGCCCCGTTCCCCGTGCGGACCGCGACGGCCACGATGGCGCAGCGGCCGGCGGGAGGGCGTGGTGCCGCGATGGATACGGTGACACCTTTGGCCGCTGACGCCTGCTCGACGAGGAGGTGCGCATTGTTGCCGCCGAAGCCGAAGGCATTGACGGCCGCGCGGCGCACGGTGGACGACGGCCACTCCGTGTTCGCGAGCGTGGGCGCCAGCGGCGTGCCGGCGAGGGCGGGGTTGAGTTCGTCGAGGTGGGGAATCGCGGGCCGGAGGCCGTGCGCCATGGATTGCAGCACCTTGATCAACCCGGCGACGCCGGCGACCGGCAGCAGGTGGCCGATATTCGCCTTGAGCGACCCGAGCGCCACGCGCGGATGATCCCGGAAAACCTGGGCACAACTTTGGATCTCCGTCGTGTCACCGATGACGGTGCCGGTCGCGTGACATTCGATCAGATCGATGTCCGCGGGCCGC
>JANNSB010000102.1:0-8895 GCA_031402175.1 Planctomycetaceae bacterium | reverse complement strand
TGTGAACCGCCAACGGAATGCCGCGCCCGGACCGCAAACCACTTGGCTGGGCCTGCAACGCATGCACGACCTCGCACGCTGCTGGGATCTATTTGGGCCAGACACCAGAGCCGGGCCGTGACTTGTGTGGTACAACGAGGGGGAGAGGAGCGGGCTGCGCGCGCTTGTAGCGAACTCTGTCGCAACTGTGTCTGCTCAATCGCCACCCCTGTGCTCACCGCGTCGCCCGTTGCATCAGGTACCACAGCACCGCGAACATCGTGGCGATGAGCAGCAGCGACGTCAGGCCGGCGTTCACGAAGACCTGGCGAATACGATCAATCGGCTGCAGCGCCACATCGCGGCGCTCCTGCACCACCGCGACCCAACCGGTGTCGCCGACCGGAGCGAAGGCGGCGAGCCAGTCGCCTTGATAGGCCGCATCCTGACGGCGCATCGGATCCTGATAACGATCATCGTGCGTCTGCTCGACCAGATTGGCAGATTTCGCGGCGTTAAATCGCAATTGCTCTTGCACATCTTGGTCGTGCAGTTCGGCGAGATGATCGGTCAGCCACGGATGGTCGAGCAGCATCGCTCGTTCTTCCCGCGTGTCGACGAGCGCCAGGAATCGCGTGTTCGACGCACCCAGCGGATCCCCTTCGTGACGGACTTCCCATTGATTGAGCAGATCGGACAGGTGCAGCGTTCGCGCCAGCAGGCCGACGACCTGTGAACGATCTCCGTTCCACACCGGGGCGGCGATGGCGACCATGAACTGCCCGGTATTCTGGCTGCGAAACGGCACTGACACTCCTGACGTCTCGCGGGGCCGGACGTCTGACAAGTCGTCGGCGGGATCGAGTTCCCTTCCGAGACCATGAAAGTAGTCCCGCCAGGCAAAGCTTTCTCCGACGGTGTCGCCGTCCGGCGCGCGGAAGATTTGCAGGCCGGCGGCATTCGTCAGGAAGAGGCTCTCATCCCGCGTGCGGCCTGCGCGGGGCAGTGCAGCGTCGGCATCGTCTTTCCACGACTGCAGCAGCTCAATCCTATCCGGGGACAATTCCGTCGCGTCCGGTGGCGAATCGCCCAATTGAGCGGCCAGCCGCTCGAGTTCCAGCGTGCGAATCTCCAGTTCCTGATCGACGCTCCGCGCGAGAATGCGGGCTGATACGACGTCTCCGGCGAGCGTGCGCGTGACCAGGTTCTCGGTGGCGGCATCAATCGCCTTGGGCACCACGCCGCGCACGATCCAGAACATCGACAAGAGCAGCAACAACGGCCCCAGAAAGCCCAGCAGTATCAAGGGGCGCTGCTGTCGGGATTGTTCGCGACGCTGGATCTGCTCCAGAACCAGTTGCGCGTTGCCAGTGCGGCGCTCGGGATCTCGCTGCAGGCAGCCATCGATGATGTCGGCCAGTTTGCGATCGACGCCCGGAATCTGGTGAAGCGCGTCAGGCGGGTCGGCGTCGCGAATGATCTGCTGATAGACGAGCAACCGGTCGGCCAGTGATTCGGCCTGACGGATGCGATCGACGTTCGCCGGTGTGTGGAGCGGCGGCTGGCCGGTGATCATTTCGTAGAGCAGCGCCCCGACTGCGTAGACGTCCCACCGCGCATCGGGAGTCGCGTCAAGCGCGGCCTGTTCCGGGGCCATATAGAACAGTGTTCCGAGCGCCGGCAACTGATCATTCGTCATTCGCGACTGGCCGAAATCTCCGATGCGCACATGATCACCGGCGTCGAGCAGGACGTTACCGGGCTTCAGGTCGCAGTGCAGGATGCCTCGACCATGCGCGTGAACGAGCGCCCGCAGGATCGACTCGCCGATACGGGTCGCTTCCTTGATCGGCAATGGGCCGCTTCGCAGCTTGTCCGCCAGCGAACCGTGCTCGAGATACTCCATGACGAAGTAGGGGGGATCGGCATCCCATCCGACATCCAGCAGTTCCACAATGTCGCGCGAAGTGTACAGAGCCGCGAGGCGCTCGACCTCGCGGCTCAGCACGGCCCAGTTCATGCCGCGACGCCGCGTGTAGTATTTGACAGCGACGATCTTGCCCGTGTTGACGGCTCGCGCCTGCCAGACCGTGCCGAAGGAGCCTTCCCCCAGACAGCGGAGCATTTCGTAACCGGGAACCCGCAGCGGCGTGAGGTGCTGACGGCTGATCTTGCGCGACTGACCGAGGGCCGACTCGTCCTGGTCCTGCGTGTCGGAGAGACCTTCGGTCGCCATGATGCCGTGGTCCTGACTACGTTTCGTCGACGTTCGCGGATGGTTCTTCTGGCGACGCGACTTCGTCGATTGGCTGAGGCGTGCCGATTTCTTCGGTCTCTTCGGTCACGGTCGGATCATCAGTGGGTATTGGCGACGCCGTCTCATCGAGTGAAGTCGGCGGAGACCAACGCCTGGCGAGATACTCGATATGTCCCGCCGGCATTGCTTGCAATGCGGGTGACTGCAGGGTTTCGACTGCCGCCGTCACATCGCCGTTGGCTGCATGCGAAACGGCGAGCCAATAGCCGGCCGATTTGGCGAAATGCCCGGTTCCGTAGTCGCGCAGGTAATCGCGAAACCCCAATGCCGCCAGATCGGGGCGTCCGAACTCAAATTGGCAGAGCGCCGACCAGAAGACCGCGACTTCCGCGGCTCTGCCGTTTTCAGAGACTCGATACTGAAGGTAGGCATTCCGCATGGGAAGATATCCCTTCATGGCTTCGGTGAAATCACCCTCGATGTGAGTCGAACGTACCGTTTGGACTGTTCGATCCGCGGGCCTGTGGGACTCTACAGTGGTGCCATCCTCCAGTGGCTGCGAAATGAGAATAGTCGGTGCCTGGAACCACAATTCGCGTTCGGTGAGGAACTCGCCATCGAGGCCATTGTCGTGGTCGTAAGTGGCCGCCTGGGCCAGCGGATAGGTCCAAACCCCAAGCGAGGCATCAACATCGGGAAGCTCCATCACGATGGCCTCCAGGCGAGCCTGCAACGGCAATTCTCGGAATTCGCTCGCCGACCAACCGTCGAACACCACGAAACTGAACTGACTGGGGAGCATCTGTTGCAAGGCTTCCATTCGTGGTGAAAACGTGGAATCAGTCCCCACCACGAGTAGTTGGACGTTCCGCAAGGCCTCGGAGGTCCAAGGATAGGGCGAACCCGCGCTATCCAGTTGCCGAAACACAGCGTCGTTTCCAAGCGCTTCGGTGAACGATGCGGGTGTCTCAGGCAATGCGGTCTCGTCGGATTCCACGCTCAATGACGGAATGGGCAATCCAAGGATCGGATCGTACAACAGCAGGTCGTTCTCGACGCTCACTGCAACCAGCGGATGACCGGCGTCCCCGTCTGCCGGCAGCACGACGACGCTGTCGAATCGCATTTGCCGTAGAAGTTCCGCAAACGCCCAGACGCGATCTTCTCCACGGCCACGTCCCCAGAGAAGGGTCTGGTAAGGAAACGCCGCCGACCAACCTGATTCGCTCACGTTCGCTGCGATCCTGTCGAGCTGGATGTTGCGAATCACGAAATAGAAGCAAGTCGTCGCCTGTTCTGCCTCATCTGCCTGGCCGGTCGTGATCGTCAGCCCAGCCAGCCGAAATGCCAAGGCGGTCGTCATATGCGCGACATCTCGACGGCCGAAGACGTCATCCAAAGCGAGTTGCGCGGCATCGTCTCCGAGCAATGCCAGCAGCGGTTCCCGATGAGCCGCCACAATCTCGGAGTCCTCTTCGCTCCCAGGACCGTACTGGATCCACCAGCGATTGAGTTCCTGGGCGATTGTGGCTTCGTCGGTATCGACACCCAGGCGTTCGGGCTGGATCAACTCAACCACTTCCTCCAAGAGCAACAACTCCTCCTGTTCGGCGACCTCTTCGGGATTCTCGGCCTCCTGCTCTTCCACGGTGGTGTCACCACTGCCGCCGAATAGGACAGGCAAGAGAATCACTCCCAGGACTCCGGCTGCAACTAGTAGATATGTCAGCCACTTACGCATGGGCTGCGCGGATGGTTCCGACGACTCGATGCTGTCGGGAAATAGCGAATCGTTCATGGACGTGATGCGACGTAGACGCGGGATGAATACCTGACCGGAAAAAAATGCTGCTGTGAGATTATGCGAAGCTACCGGCTCCGTCCAATCAGCATGCGCTCTTTAGTCGGCAGTTTCTGCGGTGCGATTTGCGCAGTGGAGTGCTGCCAGATGCGCGTAACCGCCTGCAAATGAACGTGTTGCAGTGCGGAGTACGCACTGGGGGCATATCGGCTCGCGCTAGACACTCTTCGCATTGTTCCGGTATCAATCCCGCCCCTCGCCCTGGCGGATTCCCGCCTGGGGCATGTCTCCTTTCGTCGTCATGTCTTTGACTTCTCGCAATCACAGCAGGAACTGGCTGGGACTGATCGTCCCGGTGTCACTCATCGTGGCACTGGTCGTCGTGATCGCGCCCATGCCGACTGTCGTCCTGGACCTGCTGCTGGCGGTGAACATCACGCTGTCGGTGATCATTCTACTGACGGCGATTCAAGTCCGTGAGCCGTTGGAGTTCAGCGCATTTCCGACGATCTTGCTTGGGACGACGCTGTTTCGGCTCGTGCTCAATATCGCGACGACGCGCCTCATCCTCAGTTCCGCGGCGGAACAGGGCGTAACGGCGGCTGGCAGCGTCGTGGCGGCCTTCAGTAACTTCGTGACCGGTGGTTCGCCTCTTGTCGGACTGGTGCTGTTTCTCATTCTCGTCGCCGTCCAGTTTCTGGTGATCACGCAGGGAGCCACGCGTGTGAGCGAAGTCTCGGCGCGATTCATGCTCGACAGCCTGCCTGGTAGACAGAACGTGATCGATTCCGACCTCAACAACGGGCGGATCTCGCCTGAAGAGGCCGACGCGAGGCGCCGTCATCTGGCAGAGGAAGCCGACTTCCATGGCGCGATGGACGGTGCGAGCAAGTTCGTCCGCGGAGACGCAGCGGCAGGTCTGTTTATCACCGCAGTCAACCTGATCGGCGGTTTTGCGATCGGACTGCTGCAGCATGGCATGTCGTTTCGCGAGGCGGCGGACATCTATTCGCGCCTGACCATCGGCGACGGCCTGGTGACGCAGCTTCCCGCACTTCTGATCGCGATTGCCGCGGGACTGATCGTGACTCGCAAATCATCATCTTCTGACCTTCCGACCGAAGTTGTCGAACAAGTCACTGCCCATCGCCTGCCGCTATTGCTGACCGGCGGTCTGTTGATTCTGCTGTCCACGACCGGGCTGCCGATCGTGCCCTTGCTGTGCCTGGGGTGCGGATGTCTGTGGTTGGGATGGCACGCTGGCGACAATGCTCGCCCCGTCGTGGCTCCGATGCTGACAATGTCGCGAGGTACTCCCCACACGGAAGCTCGCTTTACGGAACCGCGCACTACTCGCGAGCAGCCGTCGCCCGTGACCACGACTCAGTACGCCGTCCCCGATGTTGAACTTTTGACGCTCGAACTGGGCGTCGGGCTGCTGCGTCTGGTCGACTCTCATCGCGGCGGCAAGCTGATGGACGAGATCGCCGCCTTGCGGCGTACGATCCTCGATGAACTCGGTTTCATCGTTCCCAAGATTCTGGTGCGCGACGCCGTCGAACTCGATCCGCGCGAGTACCGCATTCGTGTGCGTGACGTTCCGGTCGCACATGGGACGGCCTATCACGATGCCGTGCTGGCCGTCGATGAAGGCAACGCCGAACACAGTTTGGACGGCATCGCCGCCCGCCATCCGGCAACGGGAGTGGTGGCAACGTGGATCGATCAAGCCCGTGCGGACGAAGCCCGCCGCGCCGGCCTGCGCATTCTGGACCCGCAGCACGTGATCGCCGAACACCTGCACGAGGTCGTGCTGCGGCATGCACCGGAGCTTCTCACTCGCGGGCAGCTTTACGGACTGCTCGATCAATGTCGCGAACTCAACCGCAAGCTGGTGGAAGAGACGGTGCCCACGCTGGTGAGCATCCCGCGACTGCATCAGGTGCTGCGCGGCCTGCTCAGTGAGCAGGTTCCCATTCGGGATCTGCAAAGCATTCTCGAGACACTGTCGTTCACCGCCCCACCGTCGACGCTCGACCAGCAGATCGAGGCCTGCCGCAGCTCGCTCGCCCGCAGCATCTGCCAGCGGTTTCGTAATGAACAATTCGAATTGCGAGCCGTGGTCCTGAGCGCAGCGTGCGAACAACTGCTGCTCGAACGACTGGATATGCCGGCAGGTAAGCTGCGCCTTTCGCCTGGCGAACATGAGCAACTGCACGAGGAATTCCGCAGGCAATTCACTCATGTCGGAAGTGCCAACTCAAACGTCGTGTTCGTGACCGCGTCGGCGATTCGTGCCCCTCTCAATCGACTCGTGGATCACTGGTCGCTCTCCGTGAACATACTGAGCCGCTGCGAATTGACTCGCGACACCAAACTGGTCCCTGCGGGGACGATCGACGCGCCCTCACTGACATCGAAGTTCCATAACGCCAAGACAGGCAACCTGGTCGAGGTCGCGGGCACTCCGCTGCAGGAGGCATGCCATGAGTAATGTTCAAGTCTTCCGTGCCGCATCGACGCAAGAGGCGTACTCCCTGGTGCGTGACGCATTCGGTAACGACGCGATCATCCTGCGGACGCATCGCCGGAAGGTCGGCTGGTGGCCGTGGAACCGCCATTCGCTGGTCGAAGTCGAGGCGATGAACGACTCCCCGTTCGACATGGACGGAACAGATGATTCCGCGACGGACCCTGGAAACGCCGATCAGACGACTCGTGACCACGAGGAGTCGCTCAGGAATCAGGCCCGCATCGCGCAGCTCGAACAGTTGATCTCGCACCTCTCGGTCTCTTCCTCGCGCGATGTCGACGCCATTCCCGCGGAACTGTTCGAGACATTTACCGACCTGCTGGACGCCGGCGTGGAGCAAACCGACGCCCGCGACCTGATCATGTCGGTCTCGGTGGATCGCGACACAGTGCTGCGGCGCGAACTGGCCCGCTCCTGCATCAGGGATGCGATTCAGTCTTCACTCCGTTGTCAGGGACCGATTCGTTGTCACAAAGGCACGCGACGCATTGTCGCCTTGGTCGGCCCCACGGGTGTCGGGAAGACCACCACGATCGCCAAACTCGCTTCGAAGTTTCATCTCCAGGAAGGGATCCGCATCGGCCTCGTCACGACCGACACCTTCCGATCGGCCGCGGTTGATCAGTTGCGAACTTACTCCGACGCCTTGGGGCTTCCCCTGGAAGTCGCCGGCAGTTCCGAAGAGTTGCAGGCGGCTCTCGCTCGGCTCGGTGACCGAGAACTTGTGCTGATCGACACAGCCGGCAGATCGCCGAAAGACGAACCAAGGCTTGCTGAATTGAAGGCCATGCTGCGCGGGAGCCCGATCGACGAAATGCACCTTGTGCTTAGCCTGACGACCAGTCCCAGGACGATGACCGACCTGGCGGAACACTTCCGCTCGTTGAACCCGACGGCCTTGTTGCTGACCAAACTGGACGAAGCCGCCGGACCCGGGGCGATCTACTCCGCGGCCCGCAGGCTGTCGACCGCCGTCAGCTACATCACCACGGGTCAAGCGGTGCCCGACGATATCGAAGTCGCCAATCCCCTGCGCATCGCGGGCCTGATGATCCGTGACGAACGAACTCTCCGTGACTTGAAGGAATTGCAGACGAACTGACGAAATTGTAATGCCTGTGTTTCCCGTTTCGATTCAACCCCGTCATCCCGAACAGCCGATGAAACAGTTATCCCTTCCGCCAGGGCGCTTCATGCTGCGCTTGGCGCATTTTCCCGAACAGAACTTCCCAGCGACTGCTCCTCGCGTCCCTCGTCTCGCGAATTGATCGACATCCCCCCGAAAGAACTACCACGCCGATTTTCAGCGGCATACTTGTCAGAGGTAATCGTTCATGGAAGAACAACTGCAGCCCAGGATTGCTCCGGAGATCATGCCGTATTGGGTAGCGTTCCAGGCGAATCCCACGGATCAGAATCTCCGCAATCGACTGATCGAATTCTATTTCCCGCTCGTGCGCTTCAACGCCGAACGCGTCTGGTCCAAGCTCCCCGACGGAGTCGACCTGAACGACCTGATCTCCGCCGGCGTCTTCGGACTGATGGACGCCATCGAAGCCTTCGACATGGAGCGCGGTGTCAAGTTCGAGACCTATTGCGTCCCGCGTATTCGCGGCGCAATGCTCGATGAACTGCGTACCATGGACTGGGTGCCGCGCCTCGTGCGCAGCAAGGCCAGCAAACTCGAAGCCGCCCGTCGGGAGATCGAAGCCGAGAAAGGCCGCCCGCCCCAAGCCGCCGAGCTCGCCGCCCGTTTGCAAATCTCGCTCGAAGAGTTCGATCGCCTCAAGAGCGAAGCGTGTACGGTCAATCTCGTCAGCCTCAACAAGAAGTGGTACGAGACCGACAGTTACAAAGATGTCCGCGAGGTCGACATCGTCGAGGACGCGAAGGGCGAAGACCCGACGAACGGGATCCAGAAACTCGATCTCATGAAGCTCGTCACCAAGGGTCTCAACCGTAACGAGCGGCTCATCATCATCCTCTACTACTACGAGGAACTAACGATGAAGGAGATCGGCACGACCCTGGGACTGTCGGAATCCCGCGTGAGCCAGATGCATAGCAGCATCGTCCAGCGCCTCAAGGACCAGCTCCGCCAGCGGCAACCGGAATTCGCGTAGCCGGGGCTGCCTGCCAACGCCGACGTGAAGGTCAAAGACCAAGTCGCTGAATTCGCAAGAATTCAGCCGTCGCTCCCGCTTCAGCCGGGCGCGACGAGCAAACAGGACTATGAATATGTCCGCCACGGCGTGTGTTGCGTGTGGATGTTCAACGAGCCGCTGGACGGCTGGCGCGACGTGCGGGTCACGCCGACCAAAACCG
>JANNSB010000101.1:0-2326 GCA_031402175.1 Planctomycetaceae bacterium | reverse complement strand
TGGCACCCAAAACATGCCACCCCGCCGCAACCATCCCGGATGCTCTAAGCATCCGGGATGGTGAGCAGGGACGACACCACCGGTCACAGGTGCCATCAAAACCGTTTGCATCCCGGCCTGGAGCCTGCTCGCCCCTGCCTATCCGTTCCCTAGACCCTGTTCGCTGGACCCGCGCTGTCCCGCTCGGTAGCATCAGCGCCCATCGATCGATCTTCCCTCTCGCGGAAGGGCCAATCTCATACATCCGCCTTGCGCCAGCACACGTTCGGTGTCGGCCATCTGATCCGGCGTCTCCAGTATCCCCATTCATCGATTGGAATGACCATGGCCAAAGTTCCCTCGAAGATCGCTGATCGCATCGCTGCGGGCGTCAAGCGTTTCCAACCGATTCTCTCCACTGCTAAATCGCGAGATGTCGGCGAGTCCGACACCGTCACGATCGTGGTTGACATGCTCGCCGACATTTTCGGGTACGACAAGTACTCTGAGATTACATCCGAGCATGCGATCCGCGGCACGTTCTGCGACTTGGCGACGAAGATCGACGGTGCGCTCCAAATGCTGATCGAGGTGAAGGCAATCGGCCTCGACTTGAAAGAGTCGCACGTAAAGCAGGCGATCGACTACGCAGCGAATCAAGGCGTGGACTGGGTCGTGCTCACAAACGCGATCTCCTGGCGTGTCTACAAGGTGACTTTCGCAAAGCCGATCAACCAGGAACTTGTCATCGATATCGACTTCTGCAACTTGAATCCAAAGAGTCCGAAGGATATCGAATTGCTGCACCTGTTCTGCAAAGAAGGTTGGATCAAGTCAGTACTGGGCGAATACCACACACAGAAGCAGGCGCTCAGTCGCTTTTTCATCACCGCTATGATCTTGAGCGATCCGGTGCTTCAAGTGCTGCGTCGCGAGCTACGCCGCATGTCACCTGATGTCCGCGTCGAGATCGAAGAGATCAAAGCCGTACTTGTAGCCGAAGTGCTGAAGCGCGATGTGGCCGAGGGAGACGAGGCCGATTGGGCGCGAAAGAAAATCGCCAGGGTGGCAGGGAAGGCACTGCGAACGCGGAAGTCTAAGGAAGACGGCGACGTTTCACCTCCTGAATAATTAGCATCTGAATCGACAGCGACGCCTAATGTCCCATCATCCGTCGAACAGGGAAACTGATCTTGCCATTGGCAGCCGGTGTGATCCGCGAAGGCGTCCGATGCGAGTTAACTCTGTGGTTCGTTAGGGATAGCCCGACCTACTGATCGGAGGTGCGACAATGGCGACTCGCTGGTATCGAACTCTCTACGGCCAGAAGGACGGCCCCTTTGACGCTGAACAACTGAGATCCCTCGCTGCGAGTGGAGAGTTGCAGCCTGATGATCTTGTCTGGAAAGACGGACTGGATGATTGGATGCCGGCGCGGAAGGTGAAGGGGCTTTTCGCCGACGCACCGCCGCCAGTGCCAGACTCTCGATTCGATGACGTTCCCCCAGTCCCCGATCCTATCTCATTCTCCGTCGATCGACCGGTAGTCATTCAGTCGAGCGGGGGATCCAAATTCGGCTCCGGATTCTTTGGCACGTTCGGAGTGCTCGGCGCTTTGATTGTCGCTTCGATTCTCGGGTGTGGCGGCTGCATCGCACTCGTCAGGAACATGCATGACAGCGACGAGCAAGATCGCGATGGCGTTGCCGAAACTGAACCTGTACCGGGCGATGTGGTTGTGACCATGACACGCGTCGAGATTGGCCGACCACAACTAAAGGACCTGTTCGGCAACGAGACCGAAGGAGAGGAAGATCAACTCATTGCGACGTTCACCGTCCGCAACATTTCCGGCCGCAGGATCGTGCGTTTCACCGATAGCATATTCTCGAACGATGCGTTTACGCTGGTTGACGATGCCGGAAACACGATTCGCAGCGCTTCGTTTGGATCGTCAACAGTCGTCGGCGCGATGAACCGTTCGAACGACTTCAATCCCGGTGACGAGACAACGCACATTGAGGTATTCGAAGTTCCACCGTCCGCAACTAAGTATCTGATTCTGACAGTTGACCTCGAGAGGTTCTCCTCCAGCGGAGAAGTGACATACCGGATTGAATCCGACGATATTCATGGCTTCTTGCCCGAGTGAGTGGGAGTTTCGGTACTTCGGGTCTGTGGTGAGCATCGAACGCGGGCCGCTTGTTGCCAGGTGCCACTGGTGGGTCGGCGCAATATGGGTGGCACTGGACGGCTTGTCCGCCAGTGCGATCGTGGAGTGGGCGGTCGGGTGGCACGCCACGACAATCGGGAGCGGCGTGGCGAGCGGTGCGACGTTCGCAACGTC
>JANNSB010000100.1:0-1617 GCA_031402175.1 Planctomycetaceae bacterium | reverse complement strand
CCGACAACCATGTCAGCAGTCGTATCGTCAGGCAGGACTGCCCGAACACCAGTAGCAGGGCGAGCAGCCGAAAACCTTCATGCAGATCGAACATCCCTGCGAAGGGCTCAAGATGATACGGATACAGGCAGGCTTCGAGGGTCCACCATTTGAGCCAGAAACCCGGCAGCGGCGGGATGCCGGCGAGGTCCAGGATTGCGACAGCGCTGACGAGCGATGCCGTCCGCCGCATACGTTTCTGGCCTTCCCACGCCATGCACGCACAAAGCAGAGCGATCAGCAGCGAGTCCCAGGCAATCAGAATTGCCGGCAGATCGTCGATGCGGGGCAACAACAATTCGATCCCGCCCGTTCCGGAAGATGTCCGTGACCAGGCCAATGCCGCGAGTAGCGCCAGCACGATGGAGGTCTGAAGCTGGATGATGCAGGCGATCGACGCCCCCGATCGCTTTCGGCCGAGCCATAGTTGCCCGATGCAGCACACGCAGGCGGCACTACCCGCGACGATCAGGCATTCGACCACTCGCCCTGCCGAGTCGACGAGCGCACCGCCCGGCGTCATTCCATCGCGGATGGCGCGGGAAACCAGCGTCAAAGCCGCCCAGCGATTCAGTCCGCCCGCGATAATGAGCGATGTCCACGTCTTTGGGCCATCGCCTTCGGCGATCAGTCCGTGATGGCTCGGAATCAGGCACCAAACCGATGCGCCGACCAGTAAGACCACCAGAGACGACAACGGCTGCACAAACTCAAAATCGAGTCCCAGTTTCCCGATGACAATGAAGATTGACGAGGTCGCCATCCACGCCAGTCGTCGCCGGCGAATCAACAGCGATGCGTCCGCTCGATCGACGGCTGCGAAGCACAGCCACCAGCCGAGTGCCATGAATGGAATGCCCACCACAGCAACCGGCCCCGACACAGCGATGACCACAATTGCCCCGACGGCCAGCAAGGCCAACGCCAACGGCTCTTTGGTTGAAAATGAACGAATGGTCATGGGGTGGATCATTTCAGACAGAGGGCGTCTTGTGAATCCGCATGCAGTCGGAATAATGGTGCTGAGGAGCAGAACGAAACTGCATGAGGAACTGATGAGCGACGGTTTTCAGCGATCGGAAGGTCAAACCGCGGCGCAAGCCCCCGCCGTCCCTGCGCGAAAGGGGCGCAAACTGCTGACCGGTTGCCTGGTTCTCATTCTGAGCGCACTGGTCGGTGCCGGTTACATGCTCTGGACCGTGCAGCAGGTGCCGGATTTCTACCGCAGGGCGGCGGCTCAGGTCGCCGATCCGGAAGAAAGAGCTGCGGCTGCGGCCGAGTTCGCGAACAAGATCGAAACGCTGCAAGACACGGTGCGGCAGTCAGCCGAGTGGAGCGAGAACTTTTCCCAGGATGAACTCAATTCCTGGCTGGAGCATGAGGCCCAGCGGAATCCGGAAATCCTCCCCGCAGGCGTTTATCGTCCGCTCATCGTCGTCGACAATGGCAGGTTCCACCTCGGCGTCGAAGTCAACTGGGAAGACTGGCGGGGGATTATCAGCCTCGAGGCCGTCGCGAGTGTGACCGGACCGAGAGAGAACCAGTTCCGACTGCTTCACGTTCGGCTCGGTAAACTCG
>JANNSB010000099.1:0-1951 GCA_031402175.1 Planctomycetaceae bacterium | reverse complement strand
CCGACAATCCGCTCACCGCGCGGGTCTTCGTCAACCGCGTGTGGATGCTGCACTTCGATCAGGGTCTCGTCGAGTCGGCCGGAGACTTCGGCGTCCGCACGCCGGCCCCGGTCTATCATGATGTGCTCGATCATCTCGCGTCGAAGTTCATGCACGAGGGCTGGTCGATCAAGCAACTGCATCGCGAGATCATGCTCTCGGCCACGTATCGGCAAGCGAGTCTGGTTCGCGAAGACGCAGCCGCCGTCGATCCCGACAATCAGCTTTTGTGGCGGATGAATCGCCGCCGCATCGACTTCGAAGCCATGCGCGACTCGCTGTTGTTCGTCTCGGGGACGCTGGACGAAACCCAGGGAGGCAAGCCTGTCGACCTCGAAAGCGACCCGTTCCCCCGCAGGCGCAGCGTCTACGCCCTGATCGATCGCAACAACTTCTCCCCGCTGCTGCGGACGTTCGACTTCCCCAACCCCGACACTTGCAGCGTCGAACGCCCCGAGACCACGGTGCCGCAACAGGCTCTGTTCGCGATGAACTCGCCCTTCGTGCAACAACTGTCGCGCGAGGTCGCACGGCGGGCTTCAGAGGGGGATGTGGCGACGCCCGAGCGCATCACGCGCATGTTCGAGTTGGTTCTGTCCCGCCGCCCGACGGTCGACGAGCAGCGACTCTTCGAGACCTACGCCTGCGAAGACTCCGCCGAACTCGAGGAACTCGCCCAGGTGATGCTGCTGACGAACGAATTCTGGTTCGTGGACTGACGTAGCCCAATGGGAGGGCGACGCTCCCGCGGAGCCGCACGAGGTTGCAGCTTTCTTCTCTGGTGCCGGCTCGGCCGGAGCCTCGCCCTCCCGGTTTGCAACTGGCTCATTGGTTGGACGCGCAACGAAACCCAAGTGGCCCCTGACTCTGACTCCTGACTCCACGCCTGGTGCCACTGGTGAGTTGACCTGATTTGGGTGCCACTGGTCGGCTTGTCCGCCAGTGCGAGTGGTGATAAGACGCAGCTATTACGACTCATCGAAAGCAGATCCAGAATTCGAGAGCCGCGGGACCGTCACGAGTGGATGCTCTCCTGCTACCGTTGAGACCAATTTCTCACCGGCGAACTGTGGAGGCGTAAGCTTCGAGAAGCAATCGGCCGCTCGATGGAGTGCCATCAGTTCCGGCTGGTGGCCTACGTGCTGAAGGGCGCAAGCAAGTAGCCGCGTCCGATTACCGTTCGCACTGGCGGACAAGCCGACCAGTGGCACCAGGCGGTGAGATGCGGCCATCCCTTCCATAGTAACGCCGATTCACTGCTGGACGAGCCAGCAGTGGCACCCAATTCAGACCAACTCCGGCGGGGTGGCATGTTTGGGGTGCCATGCCTGCATCGCGCAGCAGGGCAGGCATGTCGCCGTGGCGCGCGATTGACTGGTGGGTGCGGTTCTCGGCCGCGCGCGCAACCGCGACGGTAGGGGTAGATCGACTGAGTCGTCTGTTGAAGGCTGGCGGGGTGTTTCAACGTGAAACACTTCGGCGGCGTGATGATGGCCCGCTCGCGGTGGTTGGGGAGGCTGGTTTCCCCGCTGCCGAAACGTGTGCGCACACATTGGCCCCCGTCATCACGTGCAATCGTGCCCCAACTTCAAGCGACTCACACGATCAAGTCCAGGACCGGCCGGTCCGTTTACTTGGTTCTTGAAAGGTGGAAGGCAGTGGGCTGATGAGACGGATGACTGATCGCATTTGCGACAGGTCGCAAAAAAGAACGCCGCTCTTGCGAGCGGCGTTTGATGCGGAGAGGCTGTCAGTTTTGTAGCCGCGTCTGTCCCCAGACGCGGGGCAACGCAGGTGGACGTCATCGGGGCGTCGAGCCGAAACAGGAAACGCGTCGTTTCCCTTGGTCTCGGCGGCTGGGGACAGCCGCCGCTACGCGGCCGCCGAGTCTTTTTTCGTGAACAGCGGGGTT
>JANNSB010000098.1:0-17468 GCA_031402175.1 Planctomycetaceae bacterium | reverse complement strand
TAGGGAACGGACTCCGTGCCATTCCGCTCGGCGGGATCAGTCCCCCATCCGAACTTCGCGATGTCGTGAGAGTCAACTCGATGTGCTTGCGGGTTGCATTGTTTGCACGCGTCGCATCACGAGAGCGGTTGTCCTTTGGCGGCACGCGATCCCGCCGCCGGAATGGCACGGAGTCCATTCCCTACAGTTTTGCTGGCAGCATCCGCAACAACGCATCCGCAGCCGCTTCGGCAAACTGTAGATCGTTGATGTGGGCATCCATTTCCGTGATGCGGAACTTTTCTTTCGAGCTGCGGATCGCGTCGTAGAGCCGCTGCCTCGCGACTGCATCGTGGAACGGCTTTCCCACTGCATCGATCGCCGACACGCCTCGCAGCGGCAGGATGACTTCGACCGGCCCCGTGGCCTCGGAGAGTTTGCGGGCGATGTCGGACCCGATCTTCGCGCACTCATCAGGTGTCGTGCGCATCAGTGTGACGGTCGGATTGTGCTGATAGAACAGCCGCTGGCGAAACGATTCGGGAATCGTCTCCGGCGGGCCGAAGTTGACCATGTCGGTCGCGCCGACGGAGACCACCTGCGGCACGCCGCGCCTGCCTGCCGCGGTCAACCGGGTCGGACCGGCCGTGAGTACGCCGCCGACGAGTTCATCGGCCAGTTCGGTGGTGGTGATGTCGAGGACGCCGGCGATCAGACCATCATCGATGAGGGCTTCCATCGCCTCGCCGCCGGTGCCGGTCGCGTGAAAGACGAGCACTTCATAACCGGCCGCTTCCAGTCGCTGCCGCGCGTGCTGCACGCAGGGAGTGGTGACGCCGAACATCGTCGCGGCAATGAGGGGCTTCTCGGCGGCAGACGTCTCGGGCGGCGGATAATTCACCATGCCTGCCATGGCCCTTGCCGCCTGCGACAACACCAGCCGGCTGACGCGATTGACGCCGGCGATATCGACGACCGAGTTGAGCATGAAGAGATCCTTCACGCCGACGTAGGGCCGCGTCTGACCGGAAGCGAGTGTGCTGACCATCACTTTCGGCAGCCCGATCGGCAGCGCTCGCATCGCGGCCGTGGCGATCGTCGTACCGGCTGACCCGCCGATGCCCAGCACGCCGTCGAATTGTCCCTGCTGGTGCAGTCTCGCAACGGCGGCGGCGACCCCTTTCGCAGCCAGCGTCACGGCCTGACCGCGATCGTTGGCGGCCCGGACATCGGCCAGCGACGAGCCGGCGGCGGCGAACACTTCTTCGCGAGTGACATCAGCCGGCATCGTCGGCTCGCCGAGACAACCGGCATCGATCACCTTGGCCTTCACGCCGCAGCGGGCCAGTTCGGCCTGCACAAACGCCAGTTCCTGTCCCTTGGTGTCGAGAGTTGCGATGAGCCAGATGGGCATGGCAATGCTTTCAAGTGGATGGCGGAGTGGCTCTGATGCAAAGTAACAAATGGCAAGGGCCAAGTGCCAAACCAGTGAGAAGGAGACCAGCGGATGTGTTTGGCGACTGATCGAATCCGAATGCGAGTCCGTATTGGACACGGTATAATAGGATGTCAAAGATCGGATACTGACGAAATTGACAAATGGCCGAGAACGCAGATCACTTGATTGATAGCGATCTCCCGCCCGACATGGTCCGGCCGCCCTCTCCATTCGTGCGCCGGCTGACGTCGTCAAGGCTGTGGATCTCGGTGTTCCTCGTCGGTTTCACGGCGACACTGCTTGCGGTTTTCATTCCAGTCTTTCGGCGTCATCAGGCTCTCGCCTACGTTCACGAGCACTAGGGACGTTACGAGTTGACAGCCGACAATGTGTGGATGACCGAGCGTTACGGTGATCTGGCGAATGGATTTCGCGGCGTGGAGTACGTCCTATTACGCCATACGACGGATGAATCGCTCCTGCATGTGAGCAGGCTTAGTGACGTAACGAGGCTGTGCTGTGGAGAAGACGGAAACCATGGAATCCTTTCATCTCGTGGAATTGATTCTTTAAAGCGCCTTCAGCACCTCGAGGAAATCACCTTCTCAGGATCCCGTTTTACCGATGACCTTCTCGCCGAATTCTTCGCATCGCAGGCGAAGCTGCGGTCTGTGCGACTTTGGGGAACTCAGGCGGGTAGGCAAACGCTACACGCATTGGCGAGGATTCAGTCCATCGAGGAATTAGATCTGTCCGGTACGAGCTTGGTAGACGAGGATTTTCAAGGACTCGATCCGTTATTGAAGCTGGAAAACGTATCAATTTCGAATCGCGAGTTTTCCGTTTCCGGCGCAGAGTGGTTGTCGCAGTCCATTCGACTGCGCGTCCTGCGACTCAGCGAGACCGAGGTGACCGATTTAGCGCTTGCACAACTGTCGATATTGCCCGCACTCGAAGTTTTGTGGATTCAGGATTCCTCCAAAGTCACCGAGTTGGGGATCGAACATATCACCGCGTTATCAGGGCTGAAGAGCCTTTGGTTGCCCGCGCATGTTGTGACATATCACACGGTGGATTTGCTTCGACAAATGCCAAGTCTCGTCGAAGTAATGACCTCTGGGTCGATCGTCGACCAGGATTTGCGCTCCTACTTTTACCGTTCGTGGCGACCCAGGACTTCCATAACTGCGGGCACTCCTTAAGTAAATCACTGCCTGCACTCACCGCCCCAGCACGCTCGTATCCCTCACATTCTGCTCCGCCACGGCTCGGGTGATCTTGCCGGCGCGGAGTAGTTGGCGGACTGATTCGTCGAAGCTCAGCATCCCTTCATCGCGGCCGGTGAGGAGGTAGTTGTCGATCGATTCGAGTTTCCCCTGGCGGATCGCGCTGGCGATGGGGTTCGTATTCCAGAGCACTTCGAGGGCGAGATGCCGCTTGCCGCCCAGTTCGACGTTCGCCAGCAGTCGCTGTGCGAGCACCGACCGCAGGCTGAGGGCGAGTTGGTGCCGAATGTCGCGCTGCGTCTCTTGCGCGAACAGGTCGGCATAGCGGCTGATCGCCCCCTTGGCATCGCGGGTGTGCAGCGTGGTGAAGACGAGGTGCCCGGTTTCGGCCGCGCTCAATGCCATCTGAGCAGTCTCCTGATCGCGAATCTCGCCCACCAGTATCACATCGGGATCCTGCCGCAGGCCGTACTTCAGTCCATCGGCGAACGTCAGCACGTCGCGGCCCACTTCGCGCTGCGTAACGAGTGAACGATTCGCCTGCGGGTAGAGGTATTCAATCGGCTCTTCGATCGTGATGATCCGCTGGCCGCCGGCCTGATTGATGATGTTGACCAGAATCGCGAGTGTGGTCGATTTCCCCGACCCGGTGGCGCCGGTGACGATCACCAGGCCATCGAGCAAATTCGTGATGCGCTTTGCGAGCGCTTCGGGAAAACCCGCCCAGGCGAGACTGGGGATTCTGCCGGCCACATGCCGAAAGCAGCCACACAAACCCCCGTCGGCAAAAAACAGGTTGCCGCGAAAGCGATGGGGCGTGCCGTCGATGTCGACATGCAGCGCGAGGTCGAGATTCTTGGTGGCGTTCAACCTGGCGAGCAATTCGGCCGAACACAGCGCAGACAGCAGAGCTTGGGTTTCATCAGCCGACAGGGGCGTCGTTGAAAGCGGCACGAGATCGCCATGGAGTCTCTGCACCGGCGGTGAACCGGCGGCGATATGAAGATCGGAGCCACCGTCGGTGATGACGGCCTGGAGCCAGTCGTGCAGTGAGGCGGGGAGTGGCGTGGTTGGCTTCGACATGACTGGATCATCGCGATTGAATGCCCGTGACGACAACCAAAGTGCTTTGCGGACGTTGATCGAATCCGAATGCTCCCGCAAGAATCGGCTTGACGAGCTACGACACCTGTCATAGTATGCGGCAATTACGAAAGGTGTCGTAGTAAGTCGCCTTTCGCGGAGAGGCCGTCAGTTTTTGTAGCCGTGTCTGTCCCCAGACACGGGGCGACGCAAGTGAGCGTCATCTATCATCGAGCCGCATCAAAGTGGTTGACCTGCCTTTGCATCCCGGCGTCTGGGGACAGACGCCGCTACGCTGCTTTCGCGGAGCGAAAGGCGACTATGACCAAACGCAAATCCAATTCACCCCGGCTGTCCCGAGGGGAAATCGAGTTGCTCGAAATCCTGTGGGCCAACGACGGGGTCACGATCATGCAGGTGCAGGACGCGTTCGGGCATCAGGTCGGCTACACCACCGTGCAGACCCGGCTCGATCGGCTCGTGGCCAAGAAACTCGCTACCAAGACGAAGGACCGGCCGGGAAAGTACGAGGCCGCCATCCCGCGCGAGCAGGTCAGCGGCGATGATCTGTCGACACTGGTACGGCACGTCACACAGGGCCGCGTCGTACCGTTGATCGCTCACCTGCTGCAAGACCGCGAACTCACGTCGTCGGAGATCGCTGAAGTGAGGGAATTGATTCGAGAGGCTGAGAAAAGGCGGAAAGAGAAGTAGGAGTCAGGAAAACTCAGTCGTTTCTATTTACTATTCGCTTCCAACCATGAACGACTTGCCACTTGCTGCCGACTGGTTGATTCGCGCCACTTGCTGCGTGAGCGTGGCGAGCCTGCTGTCATTGTGGGGATTGCGTGGTTTGCGGTCGCCGTTGGCTCATCGTGTCATCTGCGTGGTCATACTGCTGCAGGGGTGGGTCTGGTTTCGGTGGGAACTCCCGGTGTTGCCCGCGGAAGAATCGGTTGCGGTCGTCACTCATCTGACGGAAGCATTGACCGTTAACAACGCGGTCGATTCGACAATGATCGACCAGGCAATGCGGGACTTCGAGAGTGGCGTCGTACCAGCAAAATCGATCCCGCATACTCCCATCGAAACATCAACGCTCGCACGCGATGTCATCAATTGGCAGAGTTGGATCGCAGGCGTCTGGCTCGGAGGCATGTTGCTGACCATCATCGTGTCGTTGGCGCGGTATGTGCACTTTCAGAGCAGACTGCCCGCCATCGAAGAACTGGATTCTGTATTCCACCACGAGTGGTGCGAGGTTCGGCGCTTGTGCGGCTTGTCGACCGCGATTCCGTTGTGGGGCCTGGCTGGGTTGGGTCCGGCCTGCGGTCTGATGCAGCGGCGCATTGTCGTGTTCGTGCCCACCGAGCGCTGGCAGACGTTCACCTCCGAGCAGCGCTGGGCGATCCTGCTGCATGAGGCCGGGCACCTGAAGCGCGGCGATTTGTGGCGTTCGCTGGCTATTCGACTGCTGGCGTTGCCGCAGTGGTTCAATCCGCTGGCGTGGCGGATGATCCGTAGATTCGATGAAGCCGCCGAATGGGCCTGTGATGAATTTGTGCTGAAACATCAAGGCTCCTGCGCGCCGGAGTTCGCCGAAGCCCTGTTGTCGTTGACTGTCGAGAAGAACGCGCGTCCGCAATTTTCCGCGGCCGCCAATGGGCATCCGCTGGCAGAGCGGATGCGGCGGCTACTGTCCCCATCGAAACCGGAGAGAACGATGACCAAGAGCACTCTACTCATTGTGGCCCTTATGCTGTGTGCTGCCGCCAACTTCGTGAGGTTGTCGGCCCAGGAGGCTGACCAGAAGATCGATGCCAACAATCCGCTGGAGGCGCAGCCGAGCGCGGAGATTTCGCCGGACAAAATCGATCCATCGGCTGATGGAGCGTCCGATGCCGCTCCCGCCGGCTCGTATGTCCCCGTTGATTCATTCGGCATCGATTTCGTCTTTGACGACTCGGGAGTCCCTGTTGAGATCACTCTGCCTGCTGCCGAGTTGAAGCCGGCAGTCGATCCGAGCACTCTTCCGGCTCCGATCGCCGCAGAGTCTGCCGATGTCTTGACGGGTTATACCTTCGCCGTCGACGAGTTCTCGCAAGTCAAGCCGCTGTCGTTGGACTTTCCCGCCGCCGGTCCCCCTGTCGCCATGCCGATGCCGGCGGAGACCATGAAGGTCGAGACCGAGGCCGTGATCGATATGTCCGAGGTTTTCCGCCGGTCGATCCACTTCGCCAGCGAAACCGAGCGGTTGAAGGCCGCGCACGCGCAATTGCAATCACAAATGGAAGAAATGGGGGCGCGACTTCAAGCACAACAGCGATTGCTGAACGATACCGAGGGGGACAGGCACGCGGAACTCGAGCGACAGATGGTCGAACTGCAAGTCGAGATGGTGCTCAGCGCCAAGAGCCAACAAAGCATGCAGCAGGCCGAAGCCGAGATCTATCTCAACACGTACCGCCGCGTGCGCACCGTGATCGCCGAATATGCTCGCGAGAACGGCATTCAGACGGTCCGCCGAGTGAGTGCAGCCGTCACGGAAGAGGACATGAATGCGCAACAGATTCTCGAATGGATCAATCGCGACATCGTCTATTCCGCCGACGAGCCGCGCGACATCACGCAGGACATCATCGAACGACTGAATGCGGTCGATGGGCGCACTGGATCGACCATGTACCCGCAGCCCGGGACACTCGCGTATCCCGTGGTCGCGCCTCTGCAGGGGTATCCGGTTCCCACGATAGTGCCAGGTGCAACTTTCGATGATGCTCTGCCAGCGTATGGATCTCCATCACCTTACTACGTTGTGCCTGGTGGTGTACTCACAACAGTGCCAGAAGCTGTGCCCGGCGTATCTCTGCCGCAACCGGTGCATATCATCACGCCTGCCGCGCCGGAAGGTGGTGGTTCGACATTGCCGCCGGCTCCCGCGACCACCGCACCGCCGCGCAGTAACTAGCCCATTTCATTCGCACGCGCAATCCCGGTTCCACGCAGCAGTTCCGCTTCCGCAAGGCGGAACTGCGGCGGCGAGCCGGGATTCTCATGGGCAGTACGGTCACAACAACACAAACGAATGCGTGATCGGGTCTTGTGTGCAATCCGGTGGCAATTGTGATACGCTGAATTCCAATGGACACAGGCTTGTTGCGGCACTGGCGAATACAGTCGGGCCTCAAGTCGGATTCACCTGGCAGGGACGTCTGGAAAAAATTCGTATCACGTTACCTACAGGAGCATGCGATGAAGACATTTCAAACGAGTATGTGGTTGTACTGCGTTCCGTTGACGTTGGCCTTGTTTGCCATCTCCGGCTGTAGCGAGGAGACCGCCGAAGACGCGTCTGACGCCGTGCATGGCGCTGCACATGATGCAGCCAGCGGCATGCATGGCGCCGCTCACGGAGTGGAAGACGCAGTCGACGATGCCGAGGACGCCGTTGACGATGCGGCCGACCACGCCCACGACGCCATCGACGACGCGGCTGATCATGCTCACGACGCGATCGAGGACGCGACACACGACGCCGAGGATACGATTGAAGATGCGCAGGATTCGGTTGAAGGTGCCGTGGAAGACGCCCAGGACGCGGTCGAAGGCGCCGTCGAAGATACGACCGAAGCGGCGGAAGGCGCCGTGGAAGACGCGGAAAATGCCGTCGACGAAGCGACCGGAACGGACAACTGACCTCGTCGCGAGTGCTGCTTCAACACTCGAAGTGCAAACAACACCCCTCCGGATTCGTGCCGGTGGGGTGTGTTGTTTTCCGGCTGATATCGTCAGATCCGCGATGCCTTGTCGACAAGTGCATCAATTCATTGCCGCTCGACATCCAGATGAGCCGCCCAGTCGTGCAGGCGGGGTTCGTCGGCTTCCAGCATTTCGCTGCGATCCTGGCCGAGCAGAAAATGGTCCAGGAAGGCAATGCTGTATTCGACGATGAGACAGGGGTTCTCTTCCTCAAGGCAATCCACCGTCGTCGAGCGCACCGACACGAGATTCGTCCAGACGAGATGCGTCGCGCCTTCCAGGATCAGGTAGTGTCTCGGACATTCCAACCTGCGATAGATCGACAACAGATACTGGCTGATGCCGATGTCGAACGTGGCACCTTGCATCATCACAGGAATGGTGACGCTGCCAAGGTCGCCGTTCTCCCGGAACGGATGCACGAACGGCGAATAGAGAATCGCGACTTTGATGCGTTCATCCCGCCAACTCGGCCACGCCCCGGCAAGGCCCATCACAGTGTAGCCTCCCAGTGAATGCCCGATCGCTCCGATCTCCTCGGGATCAATCCGCCCTTCGAAGCGGTGATCGGACGTTTCGTTCCAGGCGAGTAGTTCATCCAGCAGCATGACCACGTCGTGCCTGCGGTCGGCATACATCATGTCGTTCCATTCATCGAGGTCGAACGCCCGCGGTGGCACCACGCTCTGGTCCCGCTGATTGAGCAAGGCGTCGTTATGGTTCACCGCCGCCACGATGTAGCCCGCGCGGGCGAGCGCTTCCATGATGTAGATGCTCTGGTCCGATGCACCCATGAAGCCGTGAGAGAACAGCACGAGCGGGTGCTTGCCTTCCGCAACATCGGCGTCAACCGCCACTTGGCCGCGCTGGTAGAGATAGAGGTATGCCGCCTCCCGCTCGTCGGCGGGATACCAGAGATCGAGCTGCCGTCTCAGCATCGATCCGTCGAGAGCGGCGTACTCGAATTCCTGTCGCCGGTAGCCGGCGCGAAAGGGTCGCAACGCGATGTATGCCTGATAGTCGTTGCTCTCGTCCGTCGGCGGAGGTGATGCGTTAGTATCCGCGGGCTGCGATGACGCTGGGGCTTGGGAATCGTCTGCAACAACATGCATTATGGCAGCCATCGTCACCATAACCAGCAGCAATGTCCCGGCAACTATTCTCCGTGACGAACTGATCGCTGTGTGTGCGTTGCTCATTCCGTGGACTCCATGTGGCGACCGCCGTCGTTTGATGATTGGACTATTCTAGACATGCACTTACGCACCACCCAGTGGCCGAGATGTGAATTCATTCAACTTGGCGATCCGGTTATGATGCGGGGACAGCACTTAGAATGGCGCTTCTGGACAGCCGGACTCCCCTTGAGCCGACAATCTGGAAGCACTTTTCTCGCAACAAACCAGAATCATCCGTATTCGATGATCCACACCAGTCAATCCCTGTTCATGTGCGTCCGCCCACAGAGGTGGCAGTCTTGAGCCCCGCCGACACTGCGATCTCGTTCATTATTCCCGCCCGCAACGAGGAACTCCTGCTGGCGAAGTCGCTGGAGCAGATTCGACATTCGGCGACTGCCGTCGGGCGGCCGTTCGAGGTTATCGTCGTGGACGATGCGTCAACCGATCGCACGGCTGAGATTGTGGTGCAGCATGGCGCGAGGCTCGTCTCCGTCGAGTTGCACAACATCGCCGCGGTGCGCAACGCCGGTGCGGCCGTGGCGAAGGGCGACGTGCTGATCTTTCTGGATGCCGATACACTCCTGCCCGAACGGACGCTGCGCGCGATCCTGCAGGCGCTGGCTCGCGGAGCGGTCGGCGGCGGGGCGTCGGTTCGCTTCGACGGCAAGCTCAACTGGCTACAGCGTTATCTCGCTGTTCTGTTCGGCATCTTCTGGCAGCGCCTCGGAGGCTGGGCGGCGGGCTGCTGCGTTTATGCACGACGCAGTGCATTCGAGCAGGTCGGGGGGTTCAATCCGAAGTTTTTCGCGGCCGAAGAACGCGAGATCACGCGCGCCCTCAAGCGATTGGGCAAGTTCGTGATCGTCTGGGAACCGGTCTATACATCATCGCGCAAGATTCGGCTTTTCTCCACCTGGTCGATCACGAAGCTGGCGGTGGACGCCCTCATCCTGCGTCCCGATCGGCTCAAACGCCGCGAAGGACTCGAGTACTTGTACGCGGCACCGAGAGAAGAAGCGTGAGGGTCAGGAGTCAGGAGTCAGGGCAGGATTCGCCGTCTGTCTTCTCTCTGCATCCAACTGTCCGCTTTCGCGGTATTGCCGCATCTTGTTACGGAGCGTGCGGTCGGTGACGCCGAGATCGATCGCGGCCTTCGCCTTGTTTCCGTGAAATCGGTCGAGACGGCGAAGGATGATGCGGCGTTCGACATCCGCCAGCTTGAGTTGATCGTACTGTTGGGGAGCTTCGACGGCCGCGGGCAGCAGGGCCGCCTCGATCGCCTCGACGCCGATCGTTTCGCGGGTCGAGACGAAGCAGGCGCGATAGAGCGTGTTCCGCAATTCTCGGACGTTGCCCGGCCAGTCGTGCTGCTGTAGTCGCGCAACGGCGGCGGTTTCCAGCATGACCGCGGTCATCAACTGTTGCTGCCGCAACTGCGAGAGGAAATGATCCGCCAGAATGGGAATGTCGTCGATCCTGTCTCGCAAAGGAGGGATCGGCAGATGCAACTCGTAGAGGCGGTGAAACAGATCTTCACGCAAGATTCCGTGAGCCAGGTCATTGAGACTCACTCGCGTGGTGCAGATACAGCGCGGCGGCAACCGCTGCGCCTCGTTGCCGCGTCGTGACAATTCGCGGTCTTGCAGGTGCTCAAACAGTGCGTGCTGAGCGTTCTCACAGAGATTCGCGACTTCGTCGAGCAGCAACGTTCCGCCGGCGGCCGACGCGATCAAGTGCTGCATCCGTCGCGATGAAGTCTCGTGATTCGCTGGTTCGTGACCGTCGATCGACGAACAGGAGGCGCAAATGAGCGGCGCGTCATCGGGCCGGCCCGATTCGTGAATCAATCGGGCCAGAGACTTCTTCCCGACGCCGTTCTCGCCGGAAATCAAGACATTGGCCGGTGAGTTCGCGAGCAACCTGGCCCGTGCCACCAGCGACTGCATCGATGCGGAATGGCACACGAGGTTCATGGAATCTCATCGGGACAGGCGCGCACAATTACTGACGCATGGCATGCGAGTAAGCGCGCACCGCGCGGTTGCGCGTGACTCCTTCGTCCATCTGGCCTACGACTCGTTCACGTCGCTGACCAAACTCGCGCTCGGCGGTCGACACCAGCGCCAGACATGAAGCCGCGCTCTGCCGCAGTTCTTCGACATCGACAGCCAGATTTCGACGCATCGCCGACGGACTTCGCGACCATGCGTCGACAAGCTGCCGCAACATCGCGTCGGCCCCGTTGATTTCACCGAGAATGTTCGAGATGTCGGCGGCCGACGGGATCGGTGCCTTGCCCTTCGCGGCATCGGCGCTCATGGCGGACAGTCGCTGCCGCGCGCGATCGTAGATGCTGCGCAGCCGGTCGACCCTCTCGCGGAGTGAATGTTCATCAGGGAGCAGCGTCGGCATCGCGAGCCTCATTGATGCGTTGAAGAGCCATTCGAATCGTGCCGATCGCCTGTGTCTGCTCGGAGGTCGCCTCCATCGCATCCAGCCACCAGCGACTGATGCCGGCCAGATAGTGATCGGGATAGTCGGCGAGAATCTGCCTGTACAGACTTCCCGCCGCCTCTGTCTCGCCGAGGTGCCGCTGGCAACCCGCGAGCTGATAGGTCACCCAGATCTTGTCCTCTTCGGGCAGGCTCTCGATGTCGAGTTGTTCATAGCTGCTTTGTGCAAGCTGGTATTCACCCAGGGCGAACAAGTTGTCCGCCAGAGCAGGTATGTTCGGGTTGCCCACCGCATCGGACGCGATCGGCAACGGTGTGTGGGCAATCGGCGGATCGCTCTCAGGCGTCGACTCGATCGTCGAGTGTGGGTCGAATGCGTCGGTCGACTCGGCCGGGTGCGGAATCTCGGTCGTCAATGGCGACTGAGTGGTCGATGGTGATTCTGTCGCGGTGATGTCAGTGTGAATTGTTTCCTCGCCGTGCGGCACTGCGGGAATCGTCGGGTCCAGCAACGGGACGGGCGACGTTGGTTCTGCAGCCTGTCCTTCCGGGGGGGCGTGCTGTGTCTCGGCGTGAGTCCCATCATCCACGACTTCTTCCGGAAGCGGTTCGGGGACGACGACTTCCTGCTCTCGCTCCTGCAGATGGTGCTCGAGATTGAGCAGACTTTGCCGCAGTCTTTCGTAGAGTTCGTCCTTGGATTCGACGCGCGCTCCGCCCGCGGTTCCTTCCGGAATCGGCAACTGACGTATCGAGTCGGGAGGAGAGAACAGCGGCAATGGTCCCGCGGGAACATCGACGGTGTCGTCTCCGGTGCTCCATGCAGTCGCTCCGCACAGCGCGGCGCAGAGCACGCAGAAGGTGAATCGAGTTCGCGGTATTCGTTTCATGGAGCAGTGGCCCCCGTGGGAATCGTGTGTCCTTGAAGGTATTCGTGCCGCAAGCGGATCGCGGATTCGCTGAAAGGATTGATGCGGGCAAAGCAGAGGGCGGCATCGTAGTGTTCGCCTTGCCGCTGATAGCTCCGTCCCAGCATGTCCAGCAGTCGGACTTGCATTGACGCGGTCAGCGGTTCACTCAACAGGAGTTCGGCTTCGGCTTGCAGTTCGGCATGGCTGCCCGCGTCGAGCAAGGTGTTGACGCGTTCCATGCGATGCAGTGTCTCGTCGCCGAGCAATGCAGAGTACTGTTCGAAATCGTCGGATTCTTGAGAACGCGTCACGCCTTCGTGTTGCATCGTTCCCGCCGCCTCGCTGCGGACAAGTTCGTTGAGGAAGACCGAGTCCTCGGATGCCGTGAGACACTGCTGAAGCGCCGCATGGCTCTCCTGGTCGAGGCCCAGCCGGTGATAGGCCTGAATGACCAGCGCCCAGCCCTGCATCGAAAAGAACGCGGTGGGGTCGACGTTGGCCAACGCATCGAGCAGATCGCGGCCGTCGCGCAGCTTGCGGGCATTCGATTGCGCCAGACTGTGGCGGCAGTAGCATCCGACGAAAGCGGCGAGGTCGTGATAGTGTCCTGCGTCGCGCACCACGTCCCGATGATCGACGAGGATTTGATTCGCGGCCATCGGATTGCCGAGATACGCATAGATCGAGCACAGACTGATGAGCGCCTCGGGTTCGAGTTCGCTCCCGCGAGACAGCGTCCAGGCTCGAGAAAAGAGCGGCAACGAATCGCTAACCTTGTTCAGGGCGACGTGCGTCCGGCCGGCATACATCAGCGCCACCGGCTGCAGGGGATGCCCGAGCGCCACGTCGCTCGATCTCAGAAACGCAGCGTTGGCTCCCTTCATATCATTCAGCAGGAGACGGACTTTACCGAGATTGAACGCGGCCTCGGTCGTCCACATCCGATCGGACTCCAGGTTCACCAGTTGTTCGTATCTGCTCGAAGCGTCGCCCAGCCGACCCTCGTGAAAGTCGAGGTTGGCCAGGGACAGCGCCGTCAGCCGCATCCGTTCGTTTTCCGGATGCGTGGCGATGGCGAACTGCAATAGCCGCCGGGCGACCGCGGAGTCGATCAACGCGAGATCGGATGTGCTCAGGTCACTGTCGGCCGCGATCACAATGCCATCGTTGTTCTGCAACCAGACGAGACCGGTTCCCCGGGTGAGCAGATCGAAGATTACCGCGAGATTGACGCCGGACAGAGTGAGAGTGACGTTGCGTTCGGACGCACGGCCGTATGCCGCCTCGGACCAGGCAATACTGAGCCCCGCCTTTCTGGCGAGTGCATCGCAGACGCCCGCCAAGGGGCGCGCGGCGACTTGCACCGAGGCAAACGTCTCTTCAGGAGCCGGTGAAAGCCGGTCGACAATCTCAATAAGCGTCGCCTGCTCAGTGGACGGCGGGGTCTCCGCCGTGAGCGTCGCATCGAGCTCCTTCAGTTCGACCAGCGGAGCATCATGCTTGAAGGGCCAGACGGGCCGGTCGTCCCGCAGGCAAGAGAGACCGATCGTCGCATCGTGTGCCGTCGATCCACAGGCAATCCGCGCCTGGACCTCGCCCATCAAATGCAGCCCCTGCTGCTCGTAACGCGAACGATTCGACAGTCCTCCGGAAAGCAGCCAGTCACACAAATGGCTGCGTGCTCCGGCGAAGTCCCCACCCGCGGCGATGATCACGCCCAGCCGAATGCGGGCCAGGGCGGCCAGTTCATCGTTGGGATTCTCTTCGAGCGACACAGCGTACGCATTTGCCGCCGTATCGAGGTCCGACAGGTTCTCGGCGGCGATCCCCAGTTTTACCGCCACCATCCGGCGCTGAATGCCTTGCGTATTGGGCAGCAGGAACTGGTATCTCCGGACGCAGTCGGCCAGACTGCCGTTTTCGTAGGCGCGATCGGCGACTTCCACCAGCCGGGAGACTGTTTCGTCTCCGGCCGCCAGTGTCGCCTCGGAGGCGATCGGAGGACCATGCACTGGTTCGGTGGGAGCTACCGGTTCTGCAGCTTCATCGTGGGCAGGTTGATCATGTGAGGACTCGGCATGCGAGGATTCACCATGACCGGCAGACGAGCCCGACGCCAGAATGACCGCTCCGTCCGGCTGGCTGAGTTGGCGATGAGCCGGTGTATCGTCGTTCGGGTCTGCTGCCGGTGTCGTCGAGGAAACCGAGGAATCCTGCGAGTTCAACGCCGGGCTGACAAGGCCGACCCATCCATAAAACAACGTCCAGGCCAGCAGCAGCCCGAGTGTGGCAGCCGCGAGCATGCGGATCAGCGTGCGAATTTTACCCAAGGCCTGCATGTAAACCCTGCACGAGTGAGGAGTCCTACGGGCGCAATGACGCTACAACCGATATGACTGTTACATCTGATCGACTCGCAGGATGGCCCTGCTGAAACAGAAATCAGGACGCAAGTCGCCGCAAAACAGTTCGATAACTGAATTCGGCCATGAATCGAGGAATACCACGATGCAAGTTCATGGTACACACACCGGACTGACACCATCCGGAAATTGGACTTCCACCCAGTCGGCAGATGCGACATCGGCCGGCGGGGCCAAACCGGCCGCTGAACAACAGCGATCGGACGGCTCCGGCGGCGGATTGATCGCCATCCTGAAGACCAGGTGGGCGGACGTACCCGACGTGCGGGCCGATCGGATCGATGAGGTGCGACGGACGCTGGCCAGTGGAGAATACTTCACGCGGTCGGCAGCCGAAGCGACGGCCAAGGCGATCCTCGGTGGTGAGGTGTAACGAATCTCGTCGTCATGACGGCGACAAGATCATTGGAACTAGCATCGTACAACGTAGCGTGCACACGTTCAGGATGAACGACAGTGGGAAGGGAGACCAAGTCACGCCCTGGGACTTTGGACGACTCGATCAAGTGACTGATTGAGCGACAATCTTAACCACCGATTTGACTTGAAAGGGGCGTCATGGGACTGGTCATTGCTAACAATGTTGCGTCGATTAACGCGCAGAACAACCTCAACCGTGCCAACAACAACCTGGCGAAGTCGGTTGAGCGCCTGTCGTCGGGTTTGAAGATCAACCGCGGTGCCGATGGCCCCGCGGCCCTGGTCATTTCCGAAAAGCAGCGTGCTCAGATTTCCGGCCTCAAGCAGGCGATTCAGAACTCCGAGAAGGCCGTCTCGGTCGTGCAGACCGCGGAAGGCGCCTTGAACGAAATCAACAGCCTGCTCGTCAAGGCTCGTTCGCTGGCACTCGACTCCGCCAACGCCGGCGTCAACGACGCCGACTCATTGGCCGCCAACCAGGCCGAAATCGCCAACATCCTCGACACGGTCGACCGTATTGCGAACAACACGCAGTTCGGCACCAAGAAGCTGCTCGACGGTTCGGCTGGTCTCAACGGTGTCTCGACTGACGCCGACACGACCTTCCTCGGGGCCACCGCCGACACGTCGGCCGGATCGTACGCGGTCGTGGTGACGACCGAGGGCGAGCGTGCCACGGCTTCAAACGGCACCAACCAGACTGCAGCACTGACCGCCGCGGAACAACTCACCGTCAACGGCGTGGCGATCTCCCTGAACGCCGGACTGACCCAGGCGCAGGTGATCGACCGAGTCAACGAGTTCACGTCGCAGACCGGTGTGGTGGCCGAGAACGTGGCGGGCGACACTCGCCTGTACAGCATCGGCTTCGGTGCGAACAATACGATTGACGTGGTTTCGGACACGGCCGCTGCCGCAGACAGCTCCGGCTTCGGCACTACGGCGATTAACGACACCGGCGTCGACGTGGTCGGCACGATCGGCGGTACGTCGTTTAACGGCATCGGCAACATCCTGAGCGCCACATCCGGCGCCGCTCAGGGGCTGACGGTGCAGTTCGCGGTTGACCCCGCGAACGCGATTGAGACTGTCGATGGTGCTCAAGGCAGCATCGCGGTGACCGACAACTCGCTGGTCTTCCAGATCGGCCCGAACAGCAACCAGACCGCAACGATCGGCATTAGCAAGGTGAATGCCAGCTCGCTGGGCCTGGGTGTGACCGGAAACCAGTTCGGCAACCTGAGCTCGATCGACGTGACTTCCGCCGCGGGAGCACAGGATTCGATCGGGATCATCGACTCGGCCATTGATGACGTAACCAATCTGCGAGGCGATCTCGGTGCCTTCCAGCAGAACACTCTCGAATCGACCGCCAGCAACCTGCGGGTGACCCTCGAGAACACCATCAGCGCCGAGTCGGTCATTCGTGACACCGACTTCGCGGAAGAAATCGCCAACTTCACCAAGCAGCAAGTGCTGGTTCAGGCCGGCACCTCGGTGCTCGGAAACGCGAACCAGTTGCCGCAGCTCGTCCTCTCACTCCTCAACTAGTTCTTAGCCTGAGAGAGAAATTCTTGACCCAGTCGGGATTCCCAATCCCGGCTGGGTTTTTCCTTTAGGGGTCAGGGATCAGGGTACAAAGACGAAGATGGAAGTGCATCTATTTCCGAATCCGGATAGCTATGATTCGCTCATTGAGAATCCTTGGCGTCGTTCCCTGACCCCTGAATCCTGAACCCTGACTCCTTCTGCATGTCCGCCGTCTTCTCCACGCAACAGGTGACCAAGGTCTACCACATGGGCGAAGTCGACGTGCATGCGCTGCGCGGCATCGACATGGAGCTGTATGCGAAGGAATTCGTCGTGCTGCTGGGACCGTCGGGGAGCGGCAAGTCGACGCTGCTGAACATCCTCGGCGGACTCGATCGGCCCACCGCTGGACGTGTCTTCTACGGTGACTGGGAACTGACGGCAGCCGACGACTCTGCGCTCACCTTGTACCGGCGGAAGAATGTGGGGTTCGTGTTTCAGTTCTACAACCTGATCCCCAGCCTCACCGCGCGGGAGAACGTGGCGCTGGTCACCGAGATCTCGACGAATCCCATGAAGCCCGACGACGCTCTCAAGCTGGTGGGTCTCGGTGACCGGATGGATCACTTCCCTTCTCAGCTATCGGGAGGGGAGCAGCAGCGGGTCGCGATTGCCCGTGCTGTCGCCAAGCGGCCATCGGTGCTGCTGTGCGATGAACCGACCGGCGCGCTCGACGTCACAACGGGCATCACTGTGCTGGAAGTAATCGAACGGGTGAACCAGGAACTCGGCACGACGACGGCCGTCATCACGCACAACGCCACCATCGCCGAAATGGCTGATCGGGTGATTTCCATGAGCGACGGCCGTATCGCCGAAGTCCGACGGATCCAGGTCAAGACGCCCGTTCGGGAACTGGTCTGGTAGCCGATCGTCGCCCGCTCCTGTCCCCTCGCGCTTCCCGATTTCGCTATGTGGAGACGTGCATCCCCTTGCGGATGCTTTCACTTCTCAGGAACAGGTGACATCACCATGAAAACTTCAATTCTACTTGCGCTGGCCATG
>JANNSB010000097.1:0-3266 GCA_031402175.1 Planctomycetaceae bacterium | reverse complement strand
CGGCTGAAGCCGGCTGCGGCTATGGCGGCTATGGAGGTGGTTACGGTGGCGGCTGTGGTTATGGCGGCGGCTATGGTGGCTACGGCGGCGGTTATGGAGGAGGCTGCAGCTCCGGCTATGGCGGCGGGCATGGAGGTTACGGCGGCGGCTATAGCAGTGGATATGGCGGCGGCTGTGGTTATGGCGGAGGTTACGGCGGAGGCAGCCACTATGGAGGGTACGGCGGAGGTTACGGCCATAGTCATAGTTACGTCTCCGGCGGCTATGGCGGCTACGGTCATTCGCATGGCCATAGCCACGGCTGGTAGGCCTCGAGTTTCTCACCTGTTTACGTAACGAGCGACCGGTTGCATGCCATGTCGACGACATGCGGCCGGTCGCCGTCTCGTTTCGGAGCGACTCGTATTCAGTGCTCTTGAGGCGACGCGCAGTAGGGGCAGTTGTCGCTGTAGATGATTTTGTGACAGCGCCTGCATTCCCGCGGACCGTAGAGCTGCGGCGGGTCCATCTTGAACTGCTGATAGATCAGATAGATCAGCGCCAGGATCGTGGCGGTGGCGACGGCGATCGCGCCAGTCTGTCCCTCGAAAGTGACGTTGAAGACAACCACCAGCGCGCAGCATGCATAGAAGCCGGTGATCCACCAGCGGTTCCAGCGAAATGCGGAGCGCTGAATCTCCAGGTTCACGGTGTTGGCGACGTGATATTCGAGGAGATCCTTCTTCTCGGATTCGATCCGCCCCATGTTGGGCGCGTGAATCGACTTGAGCAGCCGGTGCACGCTGTCGAGCAGCCGATAGGTATCGTCGAAATCGAAATCGTACTGATGCGCCCAGCGATTGCGAAACTCCTTGAGTTCGCTGACCAGGCTCCGCTCATGATGGCCCAGGTCGTGCCGGAACAGCGAATTCCACTGGTCCCACATGACGGTGAGTAGCGACTGCGCGTCCCAGTTGATGCCATGTCCGTTCTCGCCGGCACGGTCGCGATCGTCGCGAAAGCTCGATCGAGCCGCGTTGACCCAACGGTCCTTGTAGATCGTCTGCAGCTTCTGCTCGAGGTAAGGGGAGAGCCCTTCCGTCAGCAGATCGAGACCGGCGGCGATACGATCATTGAACGAAGACACGGGATGACCTATGGAGCGGCACGCAATGGGGGACGCTCTAACGTAGGTCGGTAATGTGCCGACAGCTTGGAAATGTTGACTCCCGGCATCGAAGCCGTGGCCGATAGTCCCCAATGGGCGGTTCGCACGCCGCACAATCAGAACTGCCGACACGACCGGAGCTACCAATAGTCGCCTTTCGCTCCGCGAAAGCAGCGCAGGAATTGTCGTCAGCCCCACATCCGCGAGTAGATGGAGAGTGATGCCGGATCTCGCTCCGACTCTACTTTCGCGGAGCGAAAGGCGACTATCACGCCGCGCGGCGGGCGGCGACTTCCATCGCGTCAGGCAACTGCAGCAGGTTGTGAATATTGCCGATGACGGGATGCGCGAGATGTATGCCATCAGCGGGCTGGACTTCCATCCGCACAGCGCCATCGGGGAACAACATCGTCGACAGCACGCGGGCATTGACCGTCGACCGCGGAATGGCCTGCAGTTTCCAGCGGCAGAGAATCGTCGACACCGCCAGCTTGATCTGCATCATGCCGAGCGCCGCGCCAATGCACATTCGCGGTCCGGCACCAAACGGCATGTATGCATACGGACTCGGAGTGATCGACTCCCAGCGTTCCGGCAAGAATCGATCGGCCTGTGGATAAAGACTATCCAAATGATGCGTGATGAGCTGGCTGAAAATCACAATCGCGCCCGGCTCCAGTCGGAATGGCCCCAGGTCCACTGTCTCGGCGGCAATGCGCTGCGAGTAGGACGAAGCAGGCAGAATCCGCATGCTCTCCTTCAACACGCAGTCGAGCGTTCGCAGCGTATCGACCTGATCGAGCGCCGGCGGGCTGCCGCCGTTCGATTCCTGCACTTCTCTGAACAGCAAGTCCGCCACTTCGGGATGCTGCCCCAAGAGAAAGAATGTCCACGTAAGCGTGTGGGCCGACGTCAGATGAGCCGCCCCGAAGAGCAATGCGAGGTGTCCCATCAACTGGTCGTCAGAGATACCTCCCGCATCGTCATGGGCGTGGATGAGCAGCGAGAGCACGTCGAAGCCCATCTTTCCGGTGCGCTTGCGGTGGAGCAATTCCCTCAGCGCCTCCTCCAGTTCGTCGGCTGCCAGGAGCAGCTCATCATAGCGGTCGACGAGACTGCGATCGGGAACGAAGGCGGCGGGGCCGATTTCGTGATTGAGCGACACCCAGCGCTCGATCTTCATGCCGACGTGGTGCGCGAATTCGGGTTCATCCAGGCCGAAGAGGATGCTGCTCGTCAGGCGCAACATGAACTGGACCATCTCTTTCGCAACATTGATCGTGTCTCCCGGCTGCCAGTCGTCGATCAAGTCCTGCGTCAGTGAGACGATCGTGTCGTGATAATTCGCGATCGCCTTCTTTTGAAACGGCCCCATCACCATCCGGCGATTGCGACGGTGTTCGTCGCCGTTCATGCTGAGCAGGCCGCTCGTGAGCCGGCGCTGCGATGATTTGCGGCCGCCGCGCAGGGCGAAGAAGTGACTGTGGAACCGGGCTTCATCCGCCAGCACCTGCTTGGTGTAGTGTGGCCCGAACACGAAGTGCAGACGCATCGCGTCGTCGACGAGTGCCGAGACCTCACCATGGTCCGTGTAGAGCTGACTCATGCACGCGACGGGATCGCGCGCGAACATCGCCACATCGCCCCGAGTGACGGGCAGCGCACCGGCGATGGCAAGAGTACTGTGATCGTTGTGCAGCTTCATGCGGCACCCAAGTCGCCTTTCGCTCCGCGAAAGTGTCGTAGCCGCGTCTGTCCCCAGACGCGGGGATCAGAGCGAAACGCAATCAATGTTGTTGAAATCCGCCGTGGGGGTGACGCGAACTCGAATGTGGCCCAGTCCTCTGCTGCGGCCGCTGAGAAAGGGTCACGAAATCTTGCCTTGCCTCGGCGTCTGGGTACAGACGCCGCTACTGGGCGGAGAGTTTTCCGCCCTAACCTTCGACCACGACAAGGCCAAAGTCACCGGTCCTCGGGGGCGGGTGTAGCCGTTCATTGGTGGTGGTCATGCGGGTAGGGTTAAGTTTTTCCAGAAGGTGTGCCATTGGCGGTTGAGTTGTTGGGCGCGGAGGGCGGTGATGGCGGTGGCGCCGTGGGTGGACCAGTGCATGCCGGGGCC
>JANNSB010000096.1:0-8293 GCA_031402175.1 Planctomycetaceae bacterium | reverse complement strand
GTCGCTCGTCCAGAACCGTGCCGAACCGCTGCCGGATGCGAATCGCAGGTCGATCTCGACTTCGCCGGACTGCAGAGCTTGCGAAACAGCGGCCGCGTCGAACCGGGTCGGAAGCCCCTGTTCGTACACGAGGAAGCCATTCAGCAGCAGACAGACCTCCGTCTCGGCAAACTGGACTCCCGCATAACCTGCAGCCGACACGATGCGGCCCCAGTTGGGATCGTTGCCCGCGATGGCCGTCTTCACCAGCGCGCTGTCGGCCACATGCCGGGCGATGCGTGCCGCGTCCTGATTCGAGTTCAAACCGCTGACATTGATCGTCACGAAGTGCCCCGCCCCTTCGGCATCGCGGATGATGCTCTGGGCCAGCTCCAGGCACACTTCGTTGAGCGCCTCTCGAAATCGATGTTCGTCGGCTCCTGCCGGTCGAACGCCCGCCGCGCCATTGGCCAGCAACAACACCGTGTCGCTGGTGCTCATGTGACCGTCGATGCTGATGCAGTTGAAACTCTGATCGACCGCACTTCGCAGCCAGGAACTGGCCTGATCGACATTGAGTTCGGCATCGGTCAGCACGACGGCGAGCATCGTCGCCATGTTGGGGGCAATCATGGCCGCACCCTTCGCGGCGGCGGAGATGATGATTGTCTGGTTCCCAATACGAACCGAGCGCGATGACTGCTTCGACGCCGTGTCGGTGGTCATCATCGCCTCGGCGGCATCGTGAAACGCCTGGGGACTGTGCTCTGCAGTCGAGGCGACGATCGGAATGCCGGGCTCGAGCACGGCTCGCGGCAACAAGTGCCCGATCACTCCGGTCGAACACACGAGAAACTGCTCGGGTCGACAATCAAACTGCTCGGCGGCGAGAGCCGTCATCCAGCGGGCGTCCTCCAGACCCTGCTGCCCCGTGCAGGCGTTGGCGTTCCCGGAGTTGATGATCACGCCTCGAATTTCCGACGAAGGAAGACGCTCCCGCGACACCTTTACCGGCGCGCCAGCCACGAGATTCTGCGTGAACATTCCACTCGCGGTACATGGTCGCTCCGACACGAACAGCGCGAGATCTTTCTTGCCCGACGCCTTGATGCCACAGGTGCCGCCCGCCGCGAGAAAGCCTTGAGGAAGTTCGTGCATGGGGATCGTCGTTCAAAATCAATACGAGAGCAGGATCGAAGGTGACACCGCAGCCGATCGAAAGTTCACTCCGGCGGGGCGGGAGATGCAAGTAACGACGACAGAAACCGCGTTGTCGCCTGCAGTGCGACATTGGGAATCGTGTGCATGCCGGGGAATGCATGGAATTCGACATCGGCTCCCGCCTGTTGGAACATGTCCCTCAGCTCTTCGGCCAGTGTGAAGGGGAGCAGCGGGTCGCTGCGGCCGTGGCTCTGCAGGATCGGCAGGCCGGCACACGAATTGGCCTGGGACCGCCAATCGTCTTCACTGAGCAGTGTGCCGGAAAAGATGATGAGTCCCGCCGGCTTGTCGGACATGTGCAGAGACAGGTCGGTGGTCAGCATGCTCCCCTGTGAGAATCCGCCGAGGACGAATCGTGAGGCAGGCAGTCCCAACTCCGATTGCAGTTGCTGCATCGTCGCGGCCAGCAGTTCGCGGGCTTCGATCAGTCCCGCAGGCGTGTCGCGGCGCAGGTCGCGCAATTCACCGGACTGTACGGCCCGCTGCAGTTTGAACATGTCGATCTGCCACCAGGCGCGGCCATCGGGCATGCCATGAGCAGCGAGCGAATGCGGTGCGGCGGGAAACACGCACAACACGCGATCCCGGAGGGCGGGATCTCGCAGCAGGTATTCGCCGCCGAGCGGAACGAGATCGTCCCCCGATGCACCAAAGCCGTGGCAGAGAATGCAGACCAGATCCGGACGCTGGTCCTTCTGCAGACCCACCAGCACGCAGTCGAGATCGGAAATCCGTTGTCTGACGATCATCGTAGTTCGAAGTGACAGGCGTCAGTCACTGACGATGTCCTCGTCCGAGAGCACGATGACATCGTCCGACAAGTGCGCGGGCTTCGACTTCTTCTTGGCGGGGGGGCGGTTCGAGCGAGTCTCCTCGACGATAAAGGAAGCGTCCTCATCCGGAATCGCCACCGGCACATCGCGGCTGACCTGAATGGATTTCTTCGCGGCGGGCAGCTTCACGTTGTTGCCCGGCATGATCGGCTTGGCGGTTGCCTTGCGGGACACTTTCTCCGGCTTGGGCCCGACTTGCAACTTGAACGAGACATCTCCCACCTGAAGTTCGTCACCTTCCTTGACAAGCGTATCGTCCTTGGCCGCCTCACCATTGACCCGCACGCCGTTCATGCTTCCCAAGTCGCGCACCATGTAGTCCTGATTCACCTGGGCCAACACGCAATGCTTACGTGAGACTTTGCGGCTGGTGACCAGTACGGCGTCGCAGTCGGGGTGCCGACCCAGCAAGGTAATCGCCTTCTCGAGGACGATGGGATCCCCGCCGTTCACCGGAATAAGCAACATCGGCATGTGCATACTCCTTGGTTCGTGGACGGAGAACGGAGAACTTTAGGAAACGCGAAGCAACCCAGATGGCTCCCTCTCCCCCACAGATCACGCCCACTGTGTCGAGAGACATCATGGTGGGGGAGAGGGCCGGGGTGAGGGGTCTAATCTATGCCCCTCACCTCAACCCTCTCCCCCGCTTGAAGACTCAGTTACATGGATCTCAATCCGCGGGGGGGAGGGAGTAATTCATACGGTTCACGATTAGGATCCTACCATGCCGGGCGGTCGTTTGCACACAGGGGTTTCGGCTTAGAACGGCACGCGGTCTGCGGGAAACCGCACGAGAATCCAATGGGCCTCGTACTTTTTCCAGTCTTCCCAACCGAGCAATTCGTACAGGTCGCGCCGCTTCTCGAGATGCACCAGATCGGGCTGCGCTTCGTCGAGATGCGCGTTGAGCGCTTCCAGAGCTTGTCCGTACTGGCCCTTGCGCCAGTGACGCCGCACTTCGAGCAAGAAGTAATCAGCTTCCGTCGGATCGACCCATTCGGCGAGTGCGTCGTAGGCTGCATCGAAGGCGGCATCCTGTGCGGACTGATCGTCGATCGGCGTCACTTCCACGACTTCGGGCAATTCGCGGAAAGCGATCGCCCGCGCTTTACTGTACAGCGCCTTAACGAATGCATCGCGTTCGTCCTGCGCATCTTCCAGCGTCAGTCCGTCTTCAACCTCAGAGTCTTTCCGCCGTCCGAGACCTTCACGAATTTCGGAAGCGTCGAACGTGGCGATCACCGCATCCGCCGCCACGATGATCTCTTCACGGCGATCTTCGCGCCCTTCCTCGGCATCAAGAACATCGAGTACGGCCGTGAGAACTTCGCGGTCGTCGGGAAACTCGGTTTTGAGTTCTGCAGTGAGTGAATCGAAGTCCTCCTGATCATCCGGCAAAGAGAGATTCCGCAAGTGATCAAGTTTCAAATCTTTCACGTCGTCGTCGATCTCGTCGTCTGAAGAATCCTCGTCGTCGCTCGATTCTTCCACGCCGCTGACCTGCAGTTCGACGGGCCACGCCCGTGGCGACTGGTCGTCGTAGCGGGTCTCCCAGGTGAGTTCACCCAACAGCAGATCGCCGTTGCTGACATCGGCCGGCAGTGCATCACTCGCGGGGGCCGTCAGCCAGAGCCGACGCGCATCGCCAGGGAAGAGTTGTTCTCCTTCGAACTGCGATCCCCCTGCGGCGACCTCAGCGGCATTCGCGTAGAAGTTCATCGAAACCGGTTCGGTCAGGTCGGTGTCCACCGCCAGCGTCATCGATTCAAACGCTTCGAGTTCGTCCTGATCCGGATCGGTCAGTTGAACCTCGATCGTATAGCTGCCGGCCTCCAATGCATGCGGATCCGGATACATGTCGTCGCAGGCGAGCATGCGATCGTTTTCATCGAAGATCATCCATTGAAAGCACTCGACGGGCGAATCGTAAAGCAGGCCATCGAACAGCGGCGAACTGATGGTGACGGTCCCCGACTCCTCCATTTCAAACTCATACTTCAGCACCAGGCGCGATGTCGTGCCGCCGCCGATGCGAGCGTCGCGAACGGCATCGAGTAGTTTGGTTTCGGTTTCGGACGGGGTGATGAGTCTGCGCCAAGTGGTCCATTCCCCGCTCGGCTCAAGAAACTCCGGTGATGCGACGCACTCGACATCGACGACTTGCGGGTTGCCGCCGGGAGTCAGTGTGATGCGTTCGTCACTCGGCTCGATGCCGCGAAACACCACCTCGTAGTCGAGCGTTGTCTCGCCCAGCCGCGACCAGTATTGCGAAAGGCAGATTTCGACGGTGCCGTTCTCGGCGACGGGAAAGACATCGGTGACGCTTTCGCCGGGAAGCATCGAGAAGAATCGCAGCGTGTCTTCATCCTTGCCCGATTGCCCTTCGAGAAGCTGTAGGGGGTGCAGCAAGATGACGCGGTCGCTGTCGGCTTCACTCAACATCAATTTGACGTCCATCGTCGTCGCACCCTCGGGAACTGTGAGGAACTTGCGAAACACCTCTCCTGCCCGGGTTTCGAGAACGCCGGCGACCCGAGTTTGCGGAGCTTCCGGCACCACCACGGTGATCGGGACGCGAAATAGCGGCCCGCGATCGGGATGCTTGGAGTCGATGCCATGCACTTCGGTGGTATGGATGCCGCACTCGAGCTGCGTGGGATCGATATGCATTCGGAACAGGCCGCCGCTGCTCATGATGACGACGGCGTCGCCGCAGTTCACCCAGTCGGCCTCGCAATGCAAGGTGCAGTCGAGAGCCAATGCGAGCTTTTCTTCCGACGTCGCATCGGGATGAAACTTCGGAATGACATCGGCAAGCAATTCGTGTTCTCTGTTCACTTCCTCCGGCTCACGCAGATAGACGCCGCGATCGTCGTTGACGGCGACTTCGAACATGAGTCCTTCCGCGGGATCGCCGGCATGGGCGACGAGGTGATCGTAGGCTAGATCGACCTGCACCAGCCCGGCCCCCTCGGCCTGATCTTCCGCTCCCGGAATGTCTACGGCAGTATACTGCAACGCCCGCCTGACGCTGGCTGGCGTGTAAGGCGAGTCCTCGGCCTTGAGTCCGGAAAGGATGAGTGCGATACAGCCGCAACAGTTCGGGGACGCCATCGAGGTGCCGTTCATCTGCATCTGAGGCTGCTGCATGAACGTCGGAATCGGCGAGAATGCGCCGCCGGGTGCGAACAGATCGATGCCGAAGTCGCCGTCGAACGTGGGACCTCGCGAGGTCCATGTATATGGCACCCCTTCGTAACTTTCATAGATCGCGTATTGGGCGGCCATCATGTCTTGCGACACATACGCGCCGATGCCTAGTGTGGCTGTGGTGGTGCCTCCCGGCGCTCCAACCGTCGACAACGCTGGCCCCGCGTTACCGGCGCTGGCGACGTAGATCACGCCGTGCTCGTTGACGAGTTCCGAAATGCGCTCGACCAGATCACCGTGATTGTGCGTCGACGACGGCTCACCGTAGCTCATGTTCACGAGGTCGCAGTCGTGTTCGACGACGGCTTGCAGTCCGCGAATAATCGCCAGACCGTTCTCCATGCCCCCCATCCGGCTGTCGCCGATCTTCACCAGCACAAATTGCACGCCGGGCGCGACGCCGTTGCGATCGAGGTCATCGGGATAATACGCCCCCACAATGCCCGCCACGTGCGTGCCATGGCTCCCCGCGGGAATGACGATCGACAACGTCTGGCCTTCACCGTAGACATGGACGCCGAAGTTGAGCATCGAGTCGTCGGCGAAGGTGCCATACTCATGACTAATCTGAAACTCGCTGAGCAGTTTTTCATCAGTGAGATCACCGTTTTCGTTGGTATCGATCGCGACCCGCCATTCTTCGCCTTGTTGAAACACGACGCAGTCATAGATCGGTCCGGGATCCTTGTAGTTCTCGACCGCGTGCCGAAGGGCTGATAGCTGGGCTTCGAGTTCCTCTTTCTCCTTTTTGAGTTCATCGTCGGCATCGGGATGCTCGTCATCCCATGCCGCGATCTGGCGGATCAGTTCATCCTCGCGGACCTGCTGGCGTTCGTTCCATTTTTGTGTCCATGTCGACCGCATGCGCTCGACAAGTTCCTCCGGGAAGAACTCGAACGCGGGCTTTATTCCCAGACGCAGTTCGTTGCCCCACTCGGCCGGCACGGTGAGCATCTTGCCGGAGCGCCCTTCCACCTGACCTTCCTCAGGAGCTACAGGATCCGACAGGGGCACATCGCCGCTGCCCGTGGCATCGATGACATCGATCACCTTGGGCCTGCCATCCGGCGTGACCCGCAAACCCGCTGCTCCGGGGTCGAGGCCATCATCGAAAATCGCGACGGTGATGCCGCGTCCATCGTATTCGGGATGAGCCGACAGGAAGTCGCTGGCCCGTGTCTCGATCTTCGGCAGCAGATGCACTGTTGGGAACTCGCCAACAGCGGGGGGTGAGTAGACCCGCGGCTCCAGCGTCGGCGGCTCATCGGCCCGCGGAGCGATTGCCACTCCCAGGCAACAGGCCACGGTCAGACAGCAAGTCCAGAGACGACAACGAGGAGAGCCAACGAGATGGAGGGACTTCGGCACTGGCACGACCTTCGTGATGTTGAGAGGGATAAGGAGTTGGCAGTTATAACGGAACAACTTCTCCCCTCTCCCGCCGGGAGAGGGTTTGGGGGTGAGGGCCATCCGCCTATCGAAGTGTAGTGGTTGATTCCGGGAAACCCGACGTTCTCGCCGTAATCCGCCGGCAACTCGCGTGATGCCGCCACGCCACGCGTCGCGCGATCGCGTACAATGAGTACGACCGCCACCTGCTGGCCGGGCGCGCCGGCAGTCGGTATGTTGACAGTCGCCTCGACCGAACACGACAGAATCCATGACCTCACCCGCGAAAATCAGCCGTCTCGACGCCGCCCTCCAGGCCCTGCAGGAGGGACGGATGGTGATCGTCGTCGACGCCGCCGACCGCGAGAACGAAGGGGATCTCATCTGTGCGGCCGAGTTCGTCACGCCGGAGATTGTCAACTTCATGCTCCGCGAGGCGGCCGGCCTGCTCTGTGCCCCGATGTCTCGCGAGACAGCCGAGCGATTGAAGCTCCCGCCGATGGTTGATCCGTCGGCCAATACTTCGCTGCATCAGACGCCTTTTCTGGTGAAGATCGATCATCGCGACTCCGGCAGCGGCGTGAGTACCGCCAATCGCGCGAAGACCATCCGGGCGCTGGCCGACCCGCACAGCCGGCCAGAGGAGTTCGTGCGGCCGGGCCACATCGACTTGCTCGTGGCGCGGGACGGGGGCGTTCTGCGCCGGGCGGGGCACACCGAGGCCGTGGTCGACCTGCTGCGCATGGCCGGTCTGCAACCGGTCGGATGCCTGATCGAAGTTCTCAGCAAGTACGCCGAGGGAATGGCCGACATCGTGGAACTGGAAGACCTGTCGCAGGCGCACGACATTCCGCTGGTTACGATTTCCGAGATCATCCAGCATCGCCGCATTCGCGAACGGCTCGTGGCGCGGGAAGTCGATGTCACCATCCCGACGGAACTGTTCGGGACGCCGAGGTTCATCGCCTATCGCGTCGAACACGACGACCAGGAGCCATTGGCGATCGTCTGGGGGGATCTCACGCAGTCCGAGGCCCCGCTCGTCCGCATGCACTCATCGTGCTTTACCGGTGACATCCTTGGATCGCTGCGCTGCGACTGCGGCGACCAACTCCACATGGCGATGGAGATGATTCACCAGGAAGGCACCGGTGCCGTCGTCTACCTGCCGCAAGAAGGCCGCGGCATCGGCCTCACAGCCAAACTCAAGGCCTACCGCGTGCAGTTTTTGGGCCTCTACACCGTCGTGGCCAACCACCGCCTCGGTTACGCCGCCGACCAGCGGGACTACATGGTTGGTCTGCAGATTCTGAAGGATCTGGGCCTGAAGCAGATTCGCCTGCTGACGAACAATCCCAAGAAGACCGAAGCCTTCGAGCATTGGGTCGATCTCAAGATCGTGGAGCAGATCCCGATCATCGCCCCACCGCAGGAGCTGCGCGAAAGATACTTGGCCGCCAAACGCGACAAGCTGGGACACCTGTTGCCGATCGGGATACGCAAGTAGCGGCGCTTGCAGTTGGGCCGTTGAAAGCTCACGCGGAGGCGCGGAGATCGCAGAGCCGGATGCTTTCTCCCCTACTCATTCTCAGCGACCCCCGCGCCTCCGCGTGAACTTTCCGACAATGGATCTGCCCAAATCCGCGAGTTCCGCGGGG
>JANNSB010000095.1:0-10943 GCA_031402175.1 Planctomycetaceae bacterium | reverse complement strand
GCCAGTTGCTGGAGCGGCGCGCCGAGCGCGGCGCGAGAGTCCCAGAACAACTGGAATAGCTGCATGTGCTACAACAGTTCGCGATACTGATAGCTTTACTGATTGAGCGTCAGGCCGCCGGCCGTGTCGTCGGTCGCTTCTTCGAGCGTGTAGAACATGCCCTCGAGATCCTCGTCGTCCACGGGCGATTCTTCGTAGATGTGATTGAAAATGATGTATTCCGCAAACGCAGGGTTGCCGAGCGTCTCCGCGAACTGCCGATGAGCCTCGTCGGCCTGCGACAGTTCTCCCGCCCAGGCGGCGAGTTCCCGCTGGAATCGTCCGAGCGGCGGTCCCAGTTCTTCGATGAACTTCATTCGCCGTTCAACAAGAGTCCGCCGGGCGGGACGAATGACGTACGAGCCTGACTGCGTCCGCACGAGTTGATCGTCGAACATGTCGGCCAGTTCCTCGATGCCGGGATGCAGACGGCGTTTCAGTTCGGTCTGGTAGATCAGCGCAGGTGCGGATTCATGCTCGAGGAATCTCTTCAGAATCGGAGCCTGGGGCGATGTCTCGTCGAGACCGGCGGCCACCATGCGAAACTCGCCGGCCACCTGCCCCAGGTCGGATTCGCCAACCTCGACCGCGGCAATGTAGTCCCGGCATGCAGCGACCTGATCGGTCTTTACGAACCATGTGCCTGAACGCTGCTCGAAGTGTTTGTCGGTGAACTGCTCCCATGCAGAGACTTCATCGACTTCGCTCTCGGCATACTGAGCGGCGAGCGCGGCGCGGTCGGCCATCACGATCTGCCCGGTCGGTGTTCGCACGAGGGCCACGAATTGCTCCAGAGATTCGTTGTCGCCGACCACAATGCGATCGACGATTTCGTTCAAACGCGGATCGCCGACGGTGGCCTCGTCGGGGACCGCGACGGCTACTGGGTCGATTGATTCGGTGTCGACAGTGCCCGAATCTGCACTCGCGTCGGCGGCGTCATCCGCAGCGAGCGACTGCGGTCCCGCGAATTCCAGCCGTGTTCCACCGGCCACGATGAACACCATCAACAGGCAAATCCAGACGCACTTCTGCATGATTGAATCTCCTTGAGCATTCCAAGAGAGGAGTCTGCGAATTCGTTGAAACATCGGCCCGCCGGTCGCTGATGCCGTCAGAAGCGGCACCGGGTCGCTGACTTTGGAAACAGTCAGCAGGGCGCTCGCCAGGCGCGTGACGCGAGCTGGCGACTCGTTTGCCATCAGGGCGTCGCACGACCACTCGGCCGATTCGTCGAACCGACGTGCCGCCAGCCAAGCGAGCGGGTTGAACCAATGGATGGCCACGACGAAGCGAGCGATCAGCGACTTCCACAAATCGCCGCGACGGAGGTGACAGAGTTCGTGGTGCAGCACCGCCGTTCGTTCGGGAGCGCTCAGTTGATTCCACAGTCCGACCGGCACCACGACGCGATGGCCTCGCGGCGACCAGCAAAGAAGTGGGCCGAGCGAGGGATGCACCTCGAGCGGAATCGGATAGTTGAGTCCCAGTTCCAGACACAACTCATGCATTTCCCGGGTCCAGCTTCTGCGAGCGGGTCGGCACCGTAACATGGCAATATGCAACACGAAGTAATTGAAGGCCAGCACGCCAATCACAGCAGCCGCGCCCGCAATCCAGGCCCACTGCACAATGGCACGCCACGGGAGCGTGGCCAATTGTGCGAATACCGACGCATTGGAACTGGTCTCGCGACTCGACTCATGCCGCGAAGCGGCGGCACCCCGCTCATCCGCAGTTTCGCGATCGATACCTTGCGGCACTGAAGAGATCGCCGAATGCCCCGCAGATTCAGCCCGTTCATCGAGCTCTTGTTCCAGAGTTGCAATTGACGGCACTGTCGCGCCCGCAAAATCTTCGGCATTCAATCCGTCATCAACATCTTCTGTTTGCAGGGGAGTCGCAGTATCGATGTCTGCATTGGAAATTGTATTTGGCGCGGACTCTGCTTGTTCTGTATCCCCGATGTTCGAATTGACTGGTGTACTGGAGTTCGCCGGTGCTGAACTGTCATTCGATGCCAATCGCACCGATGGATCATTTCCAGAATCGCCCCACCAGGCGGGACGCGCTATGTTCAACGAAAACTGAAACAGCATCAGCCCCTGCAACAGCACGACGGTCCAGGCGAGGCGATGCCATTTCGGGTTGGTCAGGGGCATCCGCCCTGCGAGGAGGTAGACGCAGCAACCGCTGACAAACAGGAAAATGCTGGTGCGAGCAACAAGCCAGGTCCAGTCGTGCAGCATGGCTCAGTTCTCCTCTTCCAGGGCAGTGCGACGTTCGACATCCCGTAGCAACTTCTTGAGTTCCGAAACTTCTTCGCGAGTCAGCGTGGCCCCTTGCACCAGATGCGCGACGAGCGGCACCACTGACCCCTGGGCGATTTTCTCGACAAAGTGATCGAGCTGATTCTCGCGGACGGCATCCGGTTCGATCAACGCAGCGTAGCGGGTCGCTTGCCGGCCGGTTTTTGTCTTCTCCAGCCAGCCCTTGTCGACCAGCCGATTGAGGCGGGTCTGCACCGTTGTGTAGCCGATGTCGCGCCCAAGACGTTCGTGAGCCTCCGACAACGACAGCGCCCCGTGCTCCCAGAGCAGGTTGAGGAGTTCGAGCTCCCCCTGGGTCGGATTGGCTGGTCTGTGATTCATTCCCGGTCGTGCTCCTCAAAGATGAACGCCGCCCAGTAACGCAGCAATTTACGAACGAGGTGGTAATTTATATGACCGACGTAGTAAATGTCAACGAAAAACCGAACAAATGCAGAAAAAGTTCTGATGGCAAATCGGACTTGAAATTGTCCGTCTCCGCGCACGGCGTTACCGTAAGATGCAAAGGAGATTCGAATGCAAATCACCATCCCAAAAGAAATGGAACAGGTCGTCCGCGCCAAAGCCCTGGAAGCGGGATTCCAGAGCGTTGAGGAGTATGTGCTGACCCTCGTCACAAATGGATCGGGGAATGAACGCGTCACAGCAATGACTCGCAATGAGGAATTGAAGCGGCTGCAAGAGTTGCGCCGCGAAGTCCAACTCATGTCCAGTGATGAGATTGTTTCGCTGGTCGCCGAAGGCCGTGACTGATGGCCATCGTTGTCGATGCCAGCGCGACGTTGGCCTGGCTGTTCGGCGAGGTCGATCCCATTGATTGGCTCGAAGTCACTTTGCAGCAAGAGTCCTTACTCGCACCGTCGTTGTGGCAGCTTGAAGTGGTGCAGGCAGTGCTGAAGAAAGAACGGCAGCATCAGGTCACTTCACATCAAGCAGACGATTTCTTGCAAGTGCTGGATGCGATGGCGATCGACGTTGTTGATCTGCCACACCTCACACTCCAAGGCTTGGCAGCGTGGTCGCGGCCACATCAGCTTTCTACCTATGACGTGACCTACTTGGCGCTGGCCGTCGAGCGTCAGGCGGAATTACTCACGCTCGACAACAACCTGAAGCTCGCCGCGCAGCGATTAAGCATCGCTATGGTTGGTGCGTAAGCGACCGAACCGACATTTCCCCAATGAAATACATCCTTCTCATGTACGCCGAAGCAGGGGTCTGGCCGCCGGAGGAGCATCAGGCCGCGATTCAGGAATCGGTCGACCTCTGTCATCGCTTGCATGCCGATGGCCGTTATCGCGGGGCGTCGCCGTTGCAGGCGCCGGCCACGGCCACCTGTGTTCGTGTGCGGGATGGCAAGTGCCTGGTATCCGACGGCCCCTTCGCCGAGACGAAGGAGCAGCTTGGCGGATACTTTTTGATCGATGTCGACAACCTGGACGAAGCGATCGCCGTCGCGTCTCAGGTTCCCGGAACACGTCGCGGAACCGCCGAGATTCGACCGTTGCTGGAACTCCCGGATCTGCCGGGCTGACCTTGGTAATTCACATTCAGCGGGTGACCAGCGATGCGGTCCTATCAGATGTAGCGATCGCAACGACGAATTCTGGAGGCAGATAAGGCCCGCAACATCCGAAATGCAGGCCTGCAGTATCTTGACGGGACTCAACAAGTTGGGAAACAATGAGTTAACGAGGGCCATGCACATTCGCTTCCAGGCGGATTGGTGCATGGGACTCGCGGCGCTGGGGACATTCCGCAAGTATTTGGCCGCATGATCCATGCATTCGGGCCAACACTAAGTTGCCTAAAGTCTCTGGTCGCGACGATCGGAATAGCCCGATAACCTTATGACGATGGACTACGATTTCATCGAGTGTTCGGTCGATCGGGCCGATGCAATGGAGTTGCGAACCGGTTGTTGATTCAGCACTTCCTCCACGCAAATCCGCTTCGAAATCACCGGAGTCCGTCGCATGTCCAAAAAGTATTACGACCTCGAAGAGACGGCCGCCCTGCTGGGAATGCCGAAGGCGGAACTCAATCGCCTCCGCGAGCAGGGTAAGATTCGAGGGTTCGCCGACCGGGGGACGTGGAAGTTTCGCGACGAAGATGTAGACAAGCTCAAGCGCTCGCGGCAGTTCGACAGCGATCCCGACGTGCCGATGCTGGTGGACGAATCGTCGGGCGAGATGGACGCCAGCGTCCTCGCCGACGACGATGGACTCGCCGAACAGCCCACGATCGTGACGAAGGGCCGGTCGTCCGACAGCGATGTGCGCCTCGTCGATTCCGACAGCGATGTCAAGCTGATCGGCGACGAGGCAGATTCCGACAGTGACGTCAAACTCGTTGGCCAGCACGACTCCGACAGCGATGTCAAGCTCATCGGCGATTCGGGCAAACTGGCTGATGGACTGGATTCGACTCAGCCCCTCATGCCACAGGTAAGCGGGTCCGATTCCGACAGCGACGTGCGCCTGGTCGATTCCGACAGCGATGTGCGTTTGTCTCCGAGCGATTCGCTCGACGAAGACGTGTCGATCCTGGCGGGCGAAGACTCGCAGATCGCGCTCGATTTCACGACGGATGATTCCGAAAGCGCCTCGGTTCTCTCGGAAGAGAGCGGCCTGGCCCTCGGCGACAGTTCCATGCTGCTGTCCGGAGACAGCGGCATCTCCCTCGAAGGCCCCGGCGATAGCTCGATGCTGCTCGGCGGCGACGACGAGGGCATCACACTCGCGCCCGATCCCGACAGCGGCATCTCGCTCGATGCGAAGACCGACAGCGATATCACGCTCGACACAGGCAGCGACAGCGGTATCTCGCTCGAGGACGTCAACGACAGCGGCATTTCGCTCGACGACAGCATCGAAGTCGGCGCGGGAACCATCGCCATGATGGACGTTTCCAGAGATAAAGACGTGGCCGAGACGCAATTCGAGATTCCCGTCGGCAAGGACGACAGCGCCTTCGAACTCGGAATCGATGACAACGAAAGGACCGGCGTCCTGAACCTGGACGACTCGGGCGAAGCCACGCTCGATGACGCCATCTTTGAACTGGACGAGGAAGAGTCGGGCGACATGTTTGGCGGTTCCGAGGATGAACTCGAGGTGGCCGACGAAGTCCTGGGAGAGGACGACGAACTAGACGAACTCGATGTCTTCGATGCCGACGACGACGTCTTCGGCAAATCGGGACCGCAGTTCGCTGCTCCGGTCGCCGGCGGCGGCCCCTATGTCGAAGCCAATTGGGGGACCGGCACAATCATCGGACTGAGTGTTTCATCCGTCTGCATGCTGTTGCTCGGCGTCATCATGTTCGATCTGGTGAAGACGATGTGGCAGTCGGGTGAACCGACCAGCGTGGGCGGCGCGCTGCTCAGTGCGTTCCGCGGACTGTACGGCGGCAGTTGATCCGCCGGTGAGGTAAGGAGAGGCGTCTCGTGGCGACCGACCGTCCCGATGCAGGATTCGACCCACGATGTCATCCGATCCCTTGCCGACGCCCGTGGAGCAGCCCGAAGCGTCGAAGCGGGATGTGGCGTCGTGGATCGTGCGCCACAAAGTCGCGCTGCTGATTCTCGCCATCCTGCTCACCGCGCTCGCCTGGTGGCCGTCGCGGCAGATGGAACTCGATGAATCGATCGAGTCGTTCTATTCCGAGAACGATCCCTATCTGCTCGCGTATCAGCGCAGCAAACGGGACTTCGGCGGCGATGAGTTCGTGATGGTGGGCTATTACCAGCCCGGACTGCTTGAAGGGGGAGCCACAGTCGCCGAGGAAATCACCGCGGCTCTGCCCGACATGAGTTCGATCTTCGGTAGCGACGCCGCCGAACCCACGGAAACCGGTGACGACGAGACCGAATCCGTCGAAGTGTTCCCCGAGGAAATCGAACCGGTTGACCCACTCGACACCCTTGGCGAACTCGCGGAAAAACTGAGCGCCGTCCCCGGTGTCAGCTCCAGCAGCACGCAGTCGCTACCGACGGTGCTTATGCCTCCTGCGCTGACCGCCTTTTGGGAACGTGCCTTCGTCCGCACTTCGACCAATCGCGCGGCGCTGATCGAGATGTCCCGCCACATTCTCATCGGCGAAGACGACGAAACCACTGCGGTCGTGCTCAGACTGTTGCCCGAAACACAAGGCGGCCCGCCACGCCGTGAAACCTTTCGCCAGATTCGTGAAATCGCCGCGGCCCAGGAGACTCCGACGTTTGTCGCGGGCGAGCCGGTGCAGGTCCACGACATGTTTCGCTACGTCGAGGACGACAGCGTGCGACTCGGAATCTGGTCGACCGCGCTGCTGATGGCCGTGATCCTGACGTTCTTCCGTTCGATGCGCTGGACGCTGTTGCCGGTGGTGCTGGTGAACGTGGTGCTCATCTGGACGCAGGCCCTGCTGTATCTGTCCGGCCTGAAGCTCAGCATGGTCAGCTCGATGCTCCGGTCGCTGGTGACGATCATCGGCATCGCGACCGTGATGCACGTCACCGTCTGTTATCGCGATTTCCGCCGCGCTCACGACCGGCCGGCGGCGTTTCGCGTGACCTATCGCAGCCTGGCCGTTCCGGTCTGGTGGGTGACGGTGACGACGGCCATCGGATTCGCCTCGCTGTTGACGAGCGAGGTCAACCCAGTGCGCAGCTTCGGCGTGATGATGGCGCTGGCCACGATGCTGGTCCTTCCCGCCTGCTGGTTGCTGCTCCCCGGCGGCGCACTGATTGGAAAGTTCGACGCCGATCCGCGCATGGTCCCCGGCGAGGAGAAACTCTCGCGAGGGCTGGCGGGCCTGAGCCGATTGACGGAGCGCCACCCCTGGCCCATCGCGCTGACGGCGGCATTCACCATGGCCTTCACGGGCTGGGGCTTCACGAAGCTCACTGTCGAAACCGACTTCAGCAAGAACTTTCGTGAGGAAAGCCAGATCGTTCAGGCCATCACGTTCTTCGAAGACTATCTCGGCGGCGTGGGGACCTGGGACGTGAGCTTCGATGTTCCCGAAACGATCGACTTCGCGGTGATTGACAAGGTGCGCGCCTTGGCCGAGGATCTGCGAGCCTTGAAGCTCGACGATGGCACCAGACTGACCAAAGTCGTACCGATCTCGGACGGCGTCGATCTCGTCCCTAACTTCCGGGCCGACACGCTGGAAGAGAAACTCGAGTTCCTCAAGAAGCTGCAGCCGGAGTTTGTGTCGTCGCTTTACAATTCTGAGCGGCACCGCATGCGGCTCGTGCTCCGCGGCCTGGAACGGCAGCCCGCCGAAGTGAAGTTGCAATTGATCGAGGCGGTCGAGGAAACAGCGCGCAAGCACTTTCCGGACGCGAAGGCCAGCGGCCTGTATGTGCTGCTCGCGCATCTCATTTCGAGCATGCTGGGCGATCAGCTCGTGAACTTCGTCGTTTCGGGGATTGGGATCTTCTTCACGATGGCCCTTGCGTTTCGCAGTTGGCGCGTCGGTCTGATTTCGCTGGTGCCGAACTACCTCCCGATCGTGCTCGTGGTCGGCTCGCTCGGTTGGCTGAGGATCCCGATCAACATCGGCACCGCGATGATCGCCAGCGTTTCGATGGGGCTGACGGTCGATTCAAGTATTCTCTATCTCGACTCTTACCTGCATTGCCGCCGCCAGGGCGCGGCACACTCCGATGCAATCCAGCAGGCGCACGGGTCGGTCGGTTTCGTGCTGGTGCTGATCAACTTCGCACTGGTCGCGGGTTTCTCGGTGCTGGCCCTGTCGCACTTCATTCCGCTGGTCTACTTCGGAGTGCTGGTCAGCCTGGCCATGCTTGGCGGCCTGATCGGCAACCTGCTGCTGCTGCCCCTGCTGCTGAAGTGGGTGTATGGAAAGAGAAGCTGGAAGTGATAGGGTCAGTTGACAGGAGGTTGACGCTCGCCAGTCCGCCTCCCGCTCCCCATAATACGAATCCACTTTCGCCGCTGTGTCCCAGTGGGGAGAAGGTAGGGTGAGGGGGACAGCAACCACATTGCAATTGCGAGTCCAGGAACCATTCACTGGAGGGGAACATGCCCGGGCACATCTACTTGCTCAAGGACGATGCTCTGATTCAGATGGAGGAGACTCCCTATCCGCTCGAGAAGCACCTTCAGGAGTATCTGGCAAAGCACCACGACCTCCTCGCGGGAGATCAGATTGACAGCGTGAATGCCCGGCGCTGGCTGCTCGTGGCACGCGAGATGTCGATTCCAGACCAAAACGACGGGAGTGGTCGCTGGTCTCTGGATCATCTCTTCCTCGACCAAGACGCGGTCCCGACACTGGTCGAAGTGAAGCGAAGCAGCGATCCAAGAATTCGGCGAGAGGTCGTCGGTCAGATGCTGGATTACGCAGCTAATGCACTCGCATACTGGCCGGTTGAAAGAGTCAGGATGGAGTTTGAAGGTCGATGCAAGGCTGAAGGCAAAGGCCCGGAAGAGGCATTATTGACGTTCCTGGAAGGCGAGCAGGATCCAGACGAATTCTGGGGAAAACTCAAGAAGAATCTCGATGCCGGGTGTGTGCGGTTGATCTTTCTAGCGGACGCGATTCCGCCTGAACTGAGACGCGTCGTGGAGTTCCTGAATCAACAGATGGACCCTGCCGAAGTACTCGCAGTCGAGGTCAAGCACTTTAAGGGGCCGGACAACAGCGCGTTTGTTCCTCGATTGCTTGGACAAACTGAAAAGGCTCGATTGAAGAAGTCAGGCGGCTCCGGCAGCCGGCGCGAGGAGTGCAGCGAGGCAGATTTCGTCGAGAGCTTCAAGGCAATCAATACCGCCGACGATCTCAAAATCGTTCATCAGTTGATCGCGTGGGCAAGGGTGAAGGGACTCGAAGATGCCTTTCTGGATGGCAAACGAGGATTGGTATTCCAACCCAGGCTGCGGCATGGAAGCAGCGACTGCAGATTCTTCACGGTCAAAGAGGATGGGCGGATCTCATTTCCTATGAAGAATCTGAAGCACCGGCCACCGTTTGACAACGAGATCAAGCGTGCCGAGCTTCATCAGAAGATCTGCGCCATTCCGGGTTTTGAAATGCAAGATGCCGGAATGGAGGGGTTTCCCAGCATTCCGATTGCCAGCCTGAGCGACGACACGCAGCTAGGCCGCCTAATGGACGCACTGGATTGGATGGTCAGCGAGATTCGCGCAACGGTGTAGGCTTGGAAGAGCATCGATAGTCACTCAGAGAATCGAGCTCCAGTGTCCAATGACCAACATCCATCGTCCCTTCTGCGAGACGACGCCCTTCGCATCTGGTGTGCTGGGGTCGATGCGGTGTTGCCTTCCCGGTTGATGCCGCGGTGGGTGCAGTGCGATGAGCAGACTCTGACGATCGCGGGCGAACGATTTCAATTGAATGATGTGCCTCGCGTCGTCGTGGTCGGCGGGGGCAAGGCCGGTGTGAGCATGGTGGCCGCGCTGGAATGCGTCCTGAACGGCACGCCCTGGGCGGAGCGACTCTCCGGATGGGTCAACGTGCCCGATCAGCCGGAACTGAGTGACGTGAGATCGCGAGTGCATCTGCACGGTGCGCGCCCCCTGGGCGTCAACGAGCCAACTGAAGCGGGCGTGCAGGGTACCGAAGAGATACTGAGAATCGTCTCGTCGCTCGAGCCCAACGACCTGTGCATTGTGCTGCTCTCCGGCGGAGGGAGCGCATTGCTCCCCGCCCCGATCGACGGCATCACATTGGCCGACAAGCTGGCCGTCACTCGCGGACTGATGCAGGCCGGGGCGACGATTCAGGAACTCAACCTCGTGCGAAAGCGACTCTCGCGCATCAAGGGGGGCGGACTGGCTCGCGCGGCGACGTGCAGGCGGATGATCGTACTCGTGATCTCCGACGTCATCGGCGACCCGCTCGACGTCATCGCATCCGGGCCTGCATTCCCCGACTCATCGACGGATGAAGAGGCGATCGAGATTCTCAGTCGACTTGATATGGTGAATTCGCAGGTGATCGCGACACTGCAACAACCGAAGCCTCCTCCGCCGGCAATTCGGGCGCACGTTACGCATCACGTCATCGCCAACAATCGTACCGCCGTCGAGGCTGCGGCCACCGAAGCCATGTCGCTCGGTTACGCGATTGCGTCGACCCAATTCGATCAGGCCGGCGTGGCCCATCTGCTCGGGGAGGAGCTGGCATTGCAGCTCGATCACCTGAGGAGCGCCGGCCTCGCGCAACGCCAGTGTGTCATCAACGGCGGCGAACCAGTCATCGAAGTCAGTGCAGAACGCCCGCTATTGGGCCAGGGAGGACGCAATCAGGAGGTCGCTCTGGCCGCTCTCGAATGCCTGTGGATTCAAGGACTGGAGGGCATCTGTCTCGTCTCCGGCGGCACCGACGGCGAAGACGGTCCGACACCGGCCGCCGGAGGAATCGTCGACCAGATAACGCATTCTGCCGCCTTCGATCGGGCGCTCGATGCCGCTAGCGCACTGCGCCATCACGATTCGTTTCCGTTCCTCAAAGCCACGAACGGTCTGTTGACGACCGGCCTCACGGGAACAAACGTCATGGACCTGCGCGTGGGATTGGCGGCCGCAAACGGATGAC
>JANNSB010000094.1:0-3669 GCA_031402175.1 Planctomycetaceae bacterium | reverse complement strand
ACAAACGACGCTGGACGATCGAACGCACCCTCTCCTGGCTGAAGAACAACCGCCGCCTCGTCGCCCGTTGGGAATACTACCCCCATCTCTTCGAAGGCTTCTTCCACCTGGCCTGCCTCATGCTGCTGTTAAAATGGTTTTGAAACTTCCTCTGGCACACTGCACCGTTTGGCCGATCAGCTATCGACAACAGCGATTGCGATGCGGTGACGCCGCAGAACGAAGGGATAGAAAAATCAGTCTTATGGCAGGCGATCGCACTTGTGAGATAGCTGCCACTCGATCACCGCCGAAAAACGAGTTTCAGGCACGCGGGCCGGTATCGATTGAGCAATGCGGCGGCATGTTGTCTTCAAACTCCCTCACGCCCTCTTCGGTAACTTCGCATGGTGTTTGCAGATCATAGTATATGCGCACTTGCCTGAGATTTGGGTGCCCATAAAACGCCTTCAATCCCTCATCGGTGATATAACCCGGATTCCAAATCTCGATCACTTCCAGATTTGGAAGTTGCGCAAGCGCCTCCAGTGACTCATCACTCAGATCATACCCAGAGTGAAAGGATCCCACCTTGCTCCACGCGTGGAATTCCAGTATGTCCTCTCGACCAATCAATGCTATCACTGACGCATCGCTTCCCGGAGGGCGCAATCGGACCGCACCAGGCGAAGCTAAGAACTTCACATCGGCCGGCAGACTCTCCTCGGCTGTTTGGTCCGCGGCAACTCGTCCGGTTCTCACCTCCTCATTCGCAGAGTCCGAGCAGGACGATTGGGCGAGAACGGCGCAGATCATGAACAAGACGCAACGTGACATTATTGCATTTCTCGAGTTGCCTCTGACGCATTGTCGCGATTCGTCGGAAGTTCGGAAGAACAAACGGCAGCAGCGAGGAACAACATCTTGGAGATAACGCGTCGCATGTATGGGTCTTCGATCGACGCGGCCGAACTCCCGCACTACTCAAAGCCCCGGTGCGACCACCAATTCTGTTCGGCTTCGATCGACGCTCCACAGTAGATTTCAAATGAAAAGAGTTCGACGAGGCTGTCCCGATATCCAACGCTCTCATCGCCGCCAATCACCGGGAACCCAGGATTGAGGTAGCCATCGTCGTTGAGGTCAGCAATGCTCTTGACGCTGCCGTCCGCCATCAGAATGTTGCAGGTGAAATTCTTTCCCACCCAGTGGACGCCGGACCAGGCGCGGGTGTCCTGCAGCCAGAGCAATCCATCGGATCCGCCGTTGGCGATGTTGGACTGCGGAACAGCTGCTCCAAAGGTGGGCAACACATCGTCGCACCAGGCGCAGATGCCGGTCCCGGTGGGACTCTCCGTGAGGAGCTGACCTTTGGGAATCAGCGTGATTTCATTCGTGGCGTCATTCCAGTACGAGGGGCCGTTGTTGAATGACTGGCCCAACGGGGCCCCGGCGTTCAAGTAGCCGGGTACGTCGCCAGTCAATGTCGTTCGTGAACCGCTGCACCCCAGCAGGGGGATGGTTGAGTACGGAATCGGTGACGTTTCGATGAGGGACACCGTCAGCGGGCCATAGGCTCCTCCGAGACTCCGCGCGTCCCAATAGGGATCGTTGGCTGTGTCTCCATTGACCTTGCGCCACAACAGGACGCGCGAGCGAACGAGATGCCAGCTGGCCGCATAGTTGGTGCCGTAGCCGAGGTCGAGAAAATCGGTCGCGAGCTTCCCGTGCGCCCTCGTCGACCCGCACAAATCCTCAGTGAGACGCGCGATGAGATCCGGGCGATCGGTGGGAATGTTCGCGGGAGGGCCGCCATGAAACGACAACAGGTCGTTCAGTGTGTCGGACCCGAGCGCATCGCTGGCCGGACAGTGCATCTGTTGGGGATCCCCACTCCCGGTGTTCACCATGTCCGCGACCCATCCATACTTCGAGGGGCAGCCGTCGCGCATCCAGTCATAGGCTCCACTGCACAGACGATGTTGAGGATCGCTGTCGGCAAAAGTCTGCATGGCGACGCCGCTCGTCCGCAGATGCTCCATGCACATGTTGTTACGGGCGCGCTCCCGTGCATAGTGAATGCCCAACACTGAATAGGCAAACCCCGTCATGATGGCCAAGCCGAATATCACGACCTCGATCCGGGAGATGCCGAGCCTGGAAGTTGTCTGCCGGGGCGATCGGGGGCGACGCATGAGTGTCTCCGATGCAGCATCTTCGAACGCTCTGTCAAAGTGCTCATCGGCACACGACGAGCGCGGCGTTCCACTCAGGAGATTGGCCGGCAACCATCAACAAATGGCGAAGAGCAAGTGAAGACCATGAGAGGGTCAGAGCATGTACTCCAACCAATGACCTCAGCGAAGAAGCGTCATGTAGCAACACATTCCTCAACACTTGGCTCATGTTGAGTGCTGGATAGGACGGGCCACGCGCGGCCCTGAAAAAGCTGACGAGGTTTCGTCCCCATAGTAAGGGATCAGTTGGAGCGTGCCGTCCAGGTGTTCGACGAGGGCTGTGCAATGCTCCACCCAATCTCCGATATTGCAGTACATCAGGCCCGCCTGTTGCACAATCGCTGGTGCGTGCAAGTGACCGCAGATGAGGCCTTGGCATCGTCGCTTGCGAACCAGGTCAAACACGCGTCGCTCAAACGCGCTGTAGAACTTCACCCACTTCTTGGCCCATTTCTTTACGGCGGCGCAAGCACGGTAGGGACTGCCGCGCCGACCCAGGAGGCGATGATACCACCAGTTCGCAGACAGGCCGATGTCGTACATACCGGCAAACATTCTGGAAACCCAGCCCGCCGTGTGTTCCAGGGGATCGAATTGATCCCCATGCATCACCAGGAACCGTTGGCCGTTCAAGGCGGTGAAAATGAACTCGTCCCGAATTTCCACCAGATCGAGTCGACCGCCCATGTCGAGGAGATGTGCGTCCCGCCGCCAGAACTCATCGTGGTTACCGGGACAATACCGCAGACGGGGCCCGCGGTCCGCCCACTCCACCAGCAAGTGCAGCAGCTCCGAGTATGAGGGATCCCATCGAAACCGGCGCTTAAGCAGGCGACCGTCGAAGATGTCTCCCACGAGGTAGACCGTCTCAGGTCGAAACCGCCGCAGAAAGCGAACTAGGTGGCCGCATTGCGAGTGCCGACTCCCCAGATGAACGTCACTGACGAAGAGCGTGCGAATCGGAAGGAATTCCTTTTCCTTCATGGCGGTCCTCAATTGCAGATGTTGAAAATCTCACCAGAGTTCCAACTCCCTCCGACAACTCTCCGCTACCTCAAGTATCGTCTGTCCGCGTTCACAATGCATGAAGATGCGTTGAAGACTCGTGGAATCGCGATATTTCCGGCTCAAGGCTCAGGGATCGCGGTGCCGGGTGACACGACCCGCTCCATTCTGGCCACGATCGCCCGCAGGTTTTCCGTTGCAGCCAGGAGTGCCGCACGTTCGTTGGTGAACCCAATGCCGCCGATCACCACGTTGACAATGTTGCAGTCATCGCCACGAATCAGAATCTCCCAGAGCCAACGCCCGGAGTCGTCCGTTTCGCGATCGCTTTTGAGTGTGGCACGTATTTCGAATAGAGGTATGCACTTGACTCAACCAGCGCCTACAGGTAGTGGTGGGGGATGGTCGAGGACTATCCCAGTACACTGTTGGCGTTTGAACGGCGGTT
>JANNSB010000093.1:0-3838 GCA_031402175.1 Planctomycetaceae bacterium | reverse complement strand
GCGATCTTGACGGCCGTATGCCGTGCCGATGTCGTGGCCCCGCCAATCAGCAAGGGCACTGTGTAGCCCTGCCGCTTCATCTCCTTCGCGACGTGCACCATCTCTTCGAGCGACGGAGTGATGAGGCCCGAAAGACCGATGATGTCGGCCCGTTTCGCTTTCGCGGTTTCCAGAATCTTCTCGCAGGAAACCATCACGCCGAGATCGATGACTTCGAAGTTGTTGCACCGCAGCACGACGCCGACGATGTTCTTGCCGATATCGTGCACGTCCCCTTTGACCGTCGCGAGAACGATGGTGCCGCGTGTCGAGGATTGAGGCTTGAGAGTCCCTGACTCCTCCCCTGCTGCCGCCAGCCGTTCCGCCTCCATGAACGGTTCCAGATACGCCACCGATTTCTTCATCACGCGGGCGCTCTTGACGACTTGTGGGAGGAACATCTTTCCCTGGCCGAACAGTTCGCCGACGACGCTCATGCCGTCCATGAGCGGCCCCTGGATAATGTTCAGTGGCCGGGCATACTTCTGGCGGGCTTCCTCGGTGTCCTCCTCGATGAAGTCGGTCAGCCCCTTGAGCAATGCGTGCTGCAATCGCTCTTCGACGGTGCCGTTCCTCCATGCGGCCACTTCGGCTTCGGTCACCGGTCGACTGCCGCGGGCTTTGATCTCCTCGGCATACTCGATGAGCCGATCGGTCGCGTCAGGGTGGCGATTGAGCAAAACGTCTTCGATAAGGTCGCGGAGTTTCGGCTCGATCTCGTCGTAAACCTCAAGCTGCCCGGCATTGACGATCCCCATATCGAGGCCGGCGGCGATGGCGTGATAGAGGAAGCACGCATTCATCGCTTCCCGAACGACGTCGTTGCCGCGAAACGAGAACGACACGTTGCTCACGCCGCCGGAGGTCTTGGCAAACGGACATTCCTGCTTAATGCGTTTGACCGCTTCGATGAAAGCGACGGCATAGTCGTTGTGCTCTTCCATCCCCGTTGCGACCGTGAGGATGTTCGCATCGAAGATAATGTCTTCGGGCGGGTAGCCGACCTGTTCGGTCAGGAGCTTGTAAGCCCGCTTGCAGATGCGGACCTTTTCGTCGACCGAGACCGCCTGGCCCTGTTCATCAAAGGCCATCACGACGACGGCCGCCCCGTACCTGCGGATGAGTCTGGCCTGCTGCAGGAACTTCTCCTCGCCTTCCTTGAGGCTGATCGAGTTGACGACCCCCTTGCCCTGGATGCACTTGAGCCCCGCCTCGATCACCTTGAAGTCGGACGAGTCGACCATGATCGGGACCGGAACGTCGCCGTCGTCACTGATGAGCCACAGGAACTTCTCCATGCAGCGGGCCGAGTCGAGCAGACCTTCATCCATGTTGATGTCGATCATGTTCGCCCCCCCTTCGACCTGCTGCCGCACGATCGAAAGGGCCTCGTCGTAGTTCTCATCCTTGATGAGCCGGGCAAACTTCCGCGAACCGGTGACGTTCGTGCGTTCGCCGATCATATAGAAGTTCGATTCGGGGCGCAGTTCGTAGCGCTCGAGGCCGGAATAGGCCGAAACCGGTGGCGGATGCGGGATCGCGCGTGGCTTGAGACCCTTTACGGCGTCGGCCACGCCGCGGATCCAGTCGGGTCGCGTACCGCAGCAGCCGCCGACAATGTTCACCCAGCCGTTCTGCGCGAACTCGCGAACCTGCGGCGTGAACTGTTCGAGCGTCGAGTCGAAGCCCCCCATGCCGTCGGGGAGACCGGCGTTGGGATAGCAGACGATCGGCAATGGGGCGAGTTGGGAGAGCGACTCGATGTAGGGCCGCATTTGCGCAGGCCCGAGCGAACAGTTGAGACCGATGCCCGCCATTGGAAAATGCGATACCGATGTGTAGAACGCCTCGACCGTCTGGGCAGTGAGCGTGCGCCCTCCGGGAAAGATCGTGCCCGACACGAGGACGGGAATGCGCGAACCCCGTTCATCAAAGACCTGTTCGATCGCGAACAGGCACGACTTCATGTTGAGCGTGTCGAACGACGTCTCGGGTAGCAGCATGTCGACGCCACCGTCGAGGAGCCCCCGGACCTGCTCGGCATACGAGGCGACCATGTCGTCGAACTGGATCGGACGTGTCCCGGGATCCTTCGCGTTGAGTGAGAGTTGAACATTGGTCGGCCCAATGCTGCCCGCCACGTATCGCGGCTGAGACGGGTCGCGACGAGTGAACTCGTCGGCCGCGTGACGGGCGAGTTCGGCGGCGGCCTTGTTGACTTCGTGGGTTAACGACTCGAGGCGAAACTCTCTCAGTGTGATGACAGTAGCACCGAACGTGTTGGTCTCGATGATGTCGGCCCCAGCGGCCAGATACTCGCGATGGATGTCACCGATGACATCCGGGCGAGTCAGGCAGAGCAAGTCGTGGGCATTCTTGAGATCGACCGGGTGATCGAGGAAGCGGTCGCCGCGATAGTCGGCCTCGTTGAGCGTGCGCTGAAACAACAGCGCCCCCATCGACCCATCCATAATCAGGATGCGGCGCGCGAGGGTTTCGGCAAGTCGGGGATCAAACTGAGCAGTCAAGCGGGTCCGGGAAGAGGGGTGAAAGACGAGTTGAGGGCTGAGAAAGAGGGTGTTGCACTCGTTTTGACTGTGGGTCAACCTCCTTCAAACTTGCGTAACTTCATCATAGCGGGACACCGGGAATTCGAGTGTGGCCAGGGTCGTTTCGCCAGGGCCGGTCAGTTTGTGAAGTGGGGTAAACTGTAACGCCTCGCCTTTTCGACGTAAGTCCTTGGCTCACCGCCATAGCCGCTGAGATTCAGCCAACGTACTCTCACACCAATGTGACGAACTAGCCGGCCCTGGTCGTTTCGCCTGTAATTCCCACGATCGCGACCATCTGGGGCCATGTGAGCACCCGAGCCCTGATTCATTGGCCGGGTTCAGGTCACTCGACCGCTTCAGGACCAGATCTTCGTGCGCAACATAATGAGCCAACACACCTTACGCACTGCCGTGGACGATTCGCCACCTGCATTTCGAGACTCGCTTGCCACAGCGCGGCATTCTGTGACGATTCTGCGGGATCTACGCAAGTTAGCGGTCGCAACGGCCGATACCTGAGTATAGGGACCGAAATCCGGTCACCGATGTGTCTGGCCGTATCCGTTCGGCCGGCAAACTTCCTGGCAAACACGAGCCGCGAGTCACCACATGAAGACTACCCGTTCCCGTCGCTGGATCTCGGCATGTCTGTTGTGCTGCTCGGCTCTCGTTTCGCTGAACTCGATGGGTTGCCAGACGACCATCGGCGGTCAGACGCTGCCGTCCGCGAACTATCTGAAGGACGACGTGCAGTTCTTCCCGGCCGGCCCGGAGACGCAACTGCCGCGAACTCGCCAGGCCCACGCTGAATACCGCGCCCTGGAAGCAGCCCAAGGCCTGCATTGAGGCGAGTCGGATGTCTGGAGACTGGAGACTGGACGAGGAATGCGAGAACATTCCCCTGATCCTGATCCAAGGCCTCTGACCCCCGGCTCCCGACATGCTGTGTCCGTATTGCCGAAAGAGCGAATCCAAGGTCATCGATTCCCGCGGGAGTCAGGACTTCGTCATTCGCCGTCGGCGGGAATGCCTCAACTGTGGGCGGCGGTTCACGACCTACGAGAAGATCGAAGAGTCGCCGGTACAGGTGATCAAGAAGGACGGCACCCGCATACCGTTCGATCGCTCGAAAATCTCCAGCGGACTGGCAAAGGCCTGTTACAAGCGCCCGATCGGTCCTGAAGTGATCGACCGCATCATCAACGAGATCGAGCTGCACATCTACGAGAACTACGACCGGGAAGTCC
>JANNSB010000092.1:0-9816 GCA_031402175.1 Planctomycetaceae bacterium | reverse complement strand
GATTCTTTGAGGCGGGACACTGGCCGTGCGCGCTCACGGTAACGCATGCCGTGCTCAGCCGATCGGATCGCACGCTCGGAAACAGCATCCTGCAGAGCGGCGCATCGCTGGGGGCGATTCTGACGCCGCTTGTCATTCTTGTGATGTTGGTGAGCGAAACCAAGTTGCCGCCTGAGCGTGAACACGCATCTGACAGTGCCCAGTCAATCAATGACGAGTCGACATCAGCCGGTGAGCAGGCGACCGCAAAAGTCGATGCATCTGAACTTGAAAAGACCCATCGCAACAAACCTAAGGAACAATTACTGAAGCCAGGAGTATGGCGGCTACCCTTTCTGGTCATCGGTGGAATCGGCTTGATCTGGGTGGTCGCCTGGTTGGTCATCGTCAAACCCGGGACGCTCGCCCAGTCCCACAAGGAAGCGACGCTGCCTGTGGGACAACCTTCATCCGCTCTCAGGTGGTTCACGGACTTGCTGAAGAATTCGCGATTCTGGGCCTTGGTGGTGATGGTGATGTCGATCAACGTGACCTGGCAGCTCATTCGGGCCTGGTTGCCGAAGTTCCTGCAACAGGGTCGCGGCTACGACGAACGCGCGGCGCTGTACTTCAATTCCGCGTACTACATCGCAACCGATGTGGGATGCATCCTCGCCGGCGCCGCAGTGCTCTGGATCGCCAGACGCAGCACGAGCACGCACACCGCCCGCGTCATCGTTTACGGAGTCTGTGCGGCGCTTACGTCGCTCACTCTCGTGGCAGCTTCGTTGCCGCATGGCTGGTTGCTGCTCGGCGTGCTATTGGTAGTGGGCGCGGGATCGCTCGGCATGTTCCCGTGCTACTACTCGCTGACGCAGGAGATCGACTCGCGAAATCTCGGCAAGGTGACAGGGATCCTGGGGTTCATCGCCTGGATGGCCTCGTCGCCCATGCAAAAACTCTTCGGACGGATCATCGATCAAACCGGCTCGTTCGACCTGGGACTGGCCGTGATCGGCTGCGTTCCGATCGCCGGCCTGTTGGCGGTGCTGCTGCTCTGGCGCTCGTCAGAACCGGACGCCCGCACCGTTGAGCCGCCGGTGCAGTCCGAGAACGCCTGAAGCGGTTTCAATCCGGGAGGGCGAGGCTCCTGCCGAGCCGGCGCCAGAGAAGATCGCTACAACCTCGTGCGGCTCCGCGGGAGCGTCGCCCTCCCGTTTTTTTCATGCTTCAATCGATGTCGACTCCACTCGCCAACGATCGAATCTGCGACTCGCTCAATCCGCGTCCGTAAATCCGCACATCGGATAATTCGCCCGCGAAATAGTCATTGGGCCCGGTGCCGATGCGGATCGGCGTATCTGCGGAGAGATCAAATTCGGCTTCGTCGAACTCTTCGGAAGCGCTGTCGAGCACACCGTCGATGTACTGCGTCAGCCTGCCGTCGGCCTTGACTGCGGCGACATGATGCCAGCCTGATGGAAACTCCCGTGGCGACATCGCCAATCGACCGGCCTGCCACGAGTAGACGTAACCTGAGGGCAACGTGCTGCAATAGACCCGGCCGTCGTGTTCTGCCATCGTCCAGGCGCGGCGGTAGCGCACGTCCGGCGTATGATCGAGTTGAGTGAGTCGGCTCCAGGCGTCGCCGCCGTCGTACTGATAGACCTCGGCCAGCGGCAGCGTGCCGGCGATCAGGCGGCCGTTGTGCACCAGCATGCCCATCACTTCGAGCTCCTCGCCAAGCCTGCCGACGTCGGTCCAGTGGCCGACGGCTTCAAAGCGATACACCCGGCCGCTGCGCCAAGTGCCGCAATAAAGTCGTCCTTCGTAGACTGCCAGGGAATAGGTCTGAGTGTTCTCGGTCGCATCTCCGAGTTGACCGCAGTCCGTCCACGTCTCACCGTCATATCGCGCGACGTGTCCCCGATCGTAGCTCGTGGCGTACAGATGGCCGTTGTAGACCGCCATCGCTTCAACCCTGGTGCCGTCGGGCACGCCGCACTCGGTCCACTCGTTTCCCCTTTCGTAACGGAAGAAACCAGCCGGCGCGTACAACGATGATGCATACAAGCGCCCCTTGTAGACCGCGAGGCAGGCGACGGCCTCGACGTTCGGAAGTCGGCCGCATTCGGTCCACTGGCCGTCTTCCTCCATGCGGAAGATGCGTCCGCCGAGCGTCTGGTTTTCTGATTCCGGCAACGAAGAGCCGGCGACTCGGTACTTGCCCGTGGCCGCATACAACTGGCCTTCGTAGACAGCCAGCGCGGTCACGGAGTTGGATCCGTCGAGCGTCCCCAGGTCGATCCAGCCCGCGTCGCGATCGAGACGGTAGACGTGTCCCGCCTCATTCGGTCCCGGCTCACAAGTGCCTGCATAGAGTTCGCCTTTGTACTCACACAAGGCGAATGCCAGCAGCGCATTCCCTGGACGGCCGTGATCGACCCATTCCGATACATGATTCGCATCGATGCCGAATTGAAGCTGCCGGAAGTTGGCCTGACTCGTCGTGACCGAACTTGTCTTGATGCCCAGATGAAAGCCTGTGCGTGTTGCCGCGTCATACCGGCTGATGATGTCACCGGGAACATCGTCGGTCGCATCGTTGGCTCGCACCCAGGCGGTGATCGAGAAGTCCCTCTGCCCCAGTTGCAGGCTCTCGGTTGCGGGAATCTCCAGCCAGGCATCCACACCATTTAACATCGCCGCCGTTCGCGGAGTTCCCGATGGTCCTTCGACATCGAACTCGACGCCATGCGGAATCGCATCGCTCCCGCCTGCGACGAGATTGCTCCCATCATCGTGCAAGGGCCAATGGCCGACCAAATCTTGATTCATCGACTCTTCGGCTCGCGGTTCGTCATCGGCGACTAGATGCGAGGCGAAGATGCAGCAGAGGGTGACGAGGCACGCCACGATGCGTGTCGCGACGACCTTTGATTTGCAGAACGCAGCGTGGCGGCACATCAGTTATCTCCTGAAGGATTCTTCACGGCATCAACACGACGCATGATCCCGCCGCAGTCGCGTCCCGGCAACCTCGCGCGCTTCTCAACTTGCAACTCCCTCTCCCCCGCAATGTGTTCTCCAAACAAGCATCGTAAACCAGCGGGGGAGAGGGTTGGGGTGAGGGGTGCGGGATAGACGCAACTTCGCCCCCTCACCCCGGCCCTCTCCCCCACAACAAAGCGTTGGCCAAGATCGAGTCTCCCCGTGGGGGAGAGGGAGAATCGGAAGCCATGTCTCTCGGCGTCGCAATCGAATACGATCAATCGTTCGACCATCGGCCACTTGCCAGGAGATCGCCATGCGCAGACTTCTCCGCCGCTGTCATTCGATTCGCTGCGAACTCTACTTGCTCGCGTTCGTCGCCGGTGCAACGCCCGCATGCGCTGATGACTGGCCCCAATGGCGCGGGCCACTGCGCGACGGCGTCTGGCGTGAGGAGGGCATCGTCGACTCGATCCCCGAAGCGGGGCTGCCGATTCGCTGGCGGGCGCGGGTGCTTAACGGCTGGTCGGGGCCGGCCGTGGCCGAGGGGCGAGTGTTCATCACCGATCATGACTACAAGAGCGACCCGGAAGTCGAACGCGTGCTGTGTTTCGATGAGCAGACGGGCGAGAGATTGTGGATGCACGAGTATCCGTGCATCTATGGAAACATGGAGTACGGCAACGGCCCTAGGGCGACGCCGACGGTTCATGCAGGACTGGTCTACACGCTCGGCACGATGGGGCATCTCGTGTGTCTGAATGCGCAAACCGGCGATGTTGTTTGGCGCAAGGATCCCGCTGCCGAGGACATGAATGTGGAGATGCCGCGATACGGTGTGAGTGCGTCTCCCGTAATTGAAGGAGATGTGGTCATCATCACGGCCGGCGCAACTCCCAATGGTACGGCCATCGCCTTCGACCGTCTGACGGGAGAAGAACACTGGCGGGCTCTCGAAGACCGTCCGGCCTACAGCACGCCGATCTTGCTCGATGTGGCGGGAAGGAGGCAGGTCATCGTGTGGACCGGCGACAACATCAACAGTCTCGATCCGGCGACCGGTGAGTTGATCTGGCAAGTGGAGTTCAAGGCCCTGTTCGATCCGGCTCAAGCGACGGCCACGCCCGTCGTCTATCAGGACAAAATGCTGCTGCTGGCTGCGTGGAATCGCGGCTCGATGATGCTGCAACTCGATCAGAGCATACCCGGAGCGAGCGTGCTGTGGAAGACGCGGTCGGACCCGACTGCTGCGACGAGCACGCCGGTGTTTCAGGATGCGAACCACATCTACACGATTGTCGGCGACGGTTCGCTGTGCTGCCTCGATCCGGCCACTGGCGATGTCAGCTGGACGACCCGCGAAGCGACGAGCGAAAAGTTCGGCATGGCGCACATCGTCACCCACGGCGATCGCTGTTTCATACTGAATCAACAGGGACACCTCATTCTGGCCCGCCTGACGCCCGAGGGATACCACGAACTGGGACGCATGCCGTTGATCGAACCGACCTCCGGATATCGAGCCGCCGGTCCGGTCTGCTGGGCGCATCCGGCGTTTGCGAACAGGTGTGTCTTCGCCCGCAACGACCGCGAACTGGTTTGCGCTTCGCTGGCCGCTGAGTCAGCCGCCGATGTTCCCGCAGTGGCGACATCGTCCGTGACCTCTGAGATCCTGCCTGGTACCGAGGGAGCAGAGTTCAATCAGACCCTGTCGGCGACTGTTTCCCCCGATGGGTCGACTGTCGCATTGGCCACCGGCTGGGGAACCGTCACGCAGATGGACTTGGCGACGGGAGCCGTGGTTCCCAGCGCGGCACGGCACAACGACTGGGTGTGCGCGGTGAGCTTTTCCTCTGACGGTCGGTATCTCGCATCGGCCGGCGGCAGCGAGTTCACGCCGCAGCGCAACGGCGGCACGACGAGCGGTCAGATCAAGATCTGGGATCGGCAGACCGGCGCGGAACGGGGCGAACTACAAGGTCACACGAACAAGGTCTTCGCCGCGGTGTTCTCTCCCGACGGCAGGATGCTGGCGACGGGCGCGGCCGACCAGGCGATCCGCCTGTGGGGCATCGAGTCGATGCAGGAAGTGCGTGTCCTGAACGGCCATACCGATGCGGTCTCGGCATTGGCATGGTCGAGCGATGGTCAGATTCTCGCTTCAGCCAGTTGGGACCAGACAGTGAAGCTCTGGGATCCTCGAACCGGCGAGGAACTGGCGACCCTGTCCGGTTCGGAGGAGGAATTGTTGTGCGTCGCGGTTTCTCCCGACGGACGTTGGCTCGCCGCGGGCGGTTCCGATTGGAACGTGAGGCTCTGGGACTTGCTGACGCGGGAACCGATCGGCGTGCTGACGGGACATCGCGGCACGGTCTACGCCGCCGCGTTTGCCGACAACAACCGACTTGCGACTGGCAGCGGCGATGAAACAATCCGGTTCTGGGATCTGGAAACGCAGACATCGACCGACATATTGCGAGGCCACTGCAGCGGCGTGACTGCGATCGCCTTTACGCCCGACCGCAGCCGGCTCATCAGCGGCGCGCTCGACGGCCCTGTGCGCGTGTGGGCGCTTGCGGAATAGTTCTGCTACAACCTCAGAACCGACGCGCCTTTCGCCAGGTCGAAGCACGCAATGAGCGTATCGTCTTCAATCACATAAGTATTCGCGGTCAACTCCAGACGGTGGTCGACCTGAACGAGTCGTGTCTGCTCGTCGCCGCGAACGATCAACGGAGCAGGCAATCGGTTGAGGCCAGCGACAGAGGTCGACAGCGTGTAGTCGGGTGAGGCGAACGGGGCCTGCAATTGCACGACATCCCCATCGCGACGGATCGACGTCAGCTCACGCGCGGTCCAGTACCTGGCGATCTCGCTGTTCTTCATCCAGAGCAGGTGGTCGTAATGCTCATTGAGCCGGGCCACGATGTCCTTGAAGATGTTGAACCCGATCTCTTCACCATTGAAGTAGATCCCCGGCCAGTGGCAGACCATGATGCATGGTTCTTCGCGGGCGATGACTACGGGCAGGCGTCCACCCGTGCCATCCTCGGTGATGAATTGATCGACGTGGCCCGCTTCGAGACCGTCCCAGCCGCCGAACCAGTCGCCGGTGCAGCCGATGATCGACACCACGCACTGGGGATCATCGCCGTCGAGGCCAGACACGTTCTCGATGCGTGGGGCGACGCTCTGGTCGTCGGTGTAGAGATGGCGGAAGTAGTGAGGGATCTCGGCCCCGTACACATCCCGCACCGCTTGCAACGTTCCGAGTGACAGTGCTTCGCGCGACTGGTTGCCGAAGCCTCCCGGCGTCGTGATCCCTTCGCAAGGCAGACCGACATTGTGCAGCAGGCGCAGGGCGTAGGCCAGGTAGTCGGCCAGTTCGTCAGCGCTCTTGCCGACGCTGAACCCTGCGTTCTCGAGGTAGGCCTCGGTTCGCTCGGGATACGGCCGACCGGTCTTGGTGTCGATGGCGAACGTGTGAGTGATCATCTCGGGATGAATGTCCCAATCGACCGTCATGAAGTCCCTCACGAGGTCGAGGCTGTCGGTCAACTGCCGCCGCGTCCAGCCCGGCATGTCCTGGTCGATCCAGCCGACGCACGCCGGGTATGGCACGATGCTGTACTTTCCTTTCACCCCCTGCTCTCTGCACCATTCGCCGAACTTGCGGACGAAGGCATCGGGGATCTCTCGCGGCAGGCTGCGCCAATCCTGCAGGTAACGGTCCGGGTACACTTCGGCAAAGTGAGGGATGCCGAAATGGGCCAGGTTCACGAGACAGGTGCTGTCATCGATGATGAGGCTCACCGGCACCCGGCAGCGCGGGTTGAGTACGGTGACATCTGCCGACTGCTCCGGGCGTTCACCTGGCGGTTGAGCCGACAGAAATCCCGCTCCCATCAGAGAGGCGCCTCCCATTCCGTACGCCATCTGCTGCAGAAACCTGCGACGCGAGGTGAGATCGAATGTGAGCGGCATAGGTCAGGTCTCAGAGGTCGGAGATTGGAGTTTCGGGGGATGAGGTCAGTGCAAAGTTCTCTTGCCTGTCATACCTGAACGCAGAATCCTGGCCCCTGTTCCCTCTCCTGCGCAGCTTACCAATCTCTGCCCGCAGAACCGATCCAACCGCGCATTTTTCCCCAACCGTTACAGCCCCGACAACCGATATGAGAAATACCGTCGGTACCGTCTGAGGCCGGGGGAGGTTGCCATTCGTCTGGAGCGATGGCCCTCGCCAAGTCTACAAGGGCTGCCGGCGAGGCGGACACTCCTCGGCACCGACGCCGAGGTCGTTGTCTCACGGATACGTGGGAAGGAGCACCATGTCTGGTCGACTGACACTCAGTCTGATGGCGGTGATTGCCGCACTAGGGGCCGGGCCGGCCCGCGCGCAGGATCACGCCCCCGGAAACGTCACCACCGCCCAGGGTTGGCAATCCGGGCCTGAGTACGTCGAGCAGGCCGGTTTTGGTCAGCATGGTCAGTACTACGATGGTGGCCCTCCGAGTCCCATCTACACCGAACTCGTCCCCGATCATACGAACTACGATCATTACAGTGACCCGATGTTCGATTTGGCGGTGGCCGACGTGTTCGAGGGAATCTGGTGCGAACTGGAGTACCTGAACTACGCCATCAAGGCACCCGGCGACACGCTGCTAGGAGCGGAGTTGTCGCTGGTGCCCAATCCTCGCGATCCGTTCTTCGTCACCCTGCCGAACAACTTCGTCGGTATCGCACGCGTCGAGGACGACAGTACCGTGAACTTCAACAACATGAGCGGTATCCGGACTCGCATCGGCATCCCTTTCAAGTACTTCTCCCTGGAAGGCGTCTTCTGGGGACTCTCGGAATCGACCGACTTCTTCACAGAGAACCAAATCCCGCCGAATGCACCACAGAACTTTCAAAGCAACCTCGATTTCATCGGCACCAGCCTTTTGACCGACGGCCAGCCGGGCGGCCGCGTCATACTCTACGATGGCAGCTTCGAGTTCACTTACCGCTCTCAAATCTGGGCGGCGGAATCGAATCTCTATCTCAATGTGCTCAACCCGCAGACGGGATTGCGAATTCATCCATTGATCGGGGCACGCTTCGAGCAGTACGACGAGAATCTCGTGCAGCGCGGCATGCTCAACAACAGTTCGGGCGCTTTCGGACTCGATCTGCTGGGCAATCCCATCATCATCGATCCGGTCGAGAACGAGATTCGAGCGGGCGTCGAAAACTCTCGCTTCATGGGCCAGGCGGGCCTCCGCCTGGAATTCGTCGACGATTACTTCACACTGGGCGTCGAACCCAAGTTCGGACTGGGCGGCAGCAACATCGATGCCCACGTCTACACCAACAACCTGCGGGACACGCCGACCGATCCCGACATTCCCCCTGTCCTGCCCGCCGTCGACGACGGCGAAACCTTCGACACCATCACCTACGGTGAGTTCTCGGCCACATTCGACTGCACCACCTACGCCAAATGGCATGTGTGCGACTGGTTTGACCTGAAGGTGGGTTACAACTTCCTGTGGATGGCCAACGTCAGTCGGGCCGACGACAGCATCTTCTACAACGATCTGGGCATCTTGAATCCCCCCGCGGTCGTAGCCCAAAAGTCCACGAACGACATCTGGATCCAGGGCCTCTCCGTCGGCGGCACGCTGACTTGGCCGTGATGCCGAGGGCGTTTGTCCCGATAAGACGCTGATAGTCGCAAGAGCGATGCAGTGACTGCGGCCCTTTGCTTTCACTGAGTGCGGGCAAATTGTCGCCCCCTGCTGTGGCGGATATAGTGCTCTGAGTGTTCGCTCGCGATCCCTCATTGAGAGACATCCGCCATGTCCACGCTGGTACAGCTCGGTGCTTCTGTCGCTTTCAGGCTTCCCGCAAACCATCCGCTGGAACCTCTCTCGGCACAAGAGGTCGGCCGGGCCGTGATGCTGCTCAAGGAACATGGCAAAGTGACGCCGACCACCCGCTTTGTTTCGGTGAGCCTCAAAGAGCCGCCGAAGGCAGCCGTACATCAGCAGGTGGACCAAACTCCGGCCCGCGAGGCGTTCGCGGTCCTGTTCGATAACGCGACCAACTCGTGTTACGAGGCAGCCGTGTCGCTGGCGACCGGCCAGCTCTTCTCGCATCGCCACATTCCCGGCGCGCAGCCGACGATGACGATCGATGAACAAGTCGAATGCGAACAGGCCGTCCTGAACAGTCCGGAGTTCAAGGCCGCCCTCAAGAAGCATTACGGCATCAACGACACCAGTCTCGTGATGGTCGACATCTGGAGCGCGGGCAACTACGGCTCGGAAGAAGACCGCACGAAGCGGCTTGCCCGGCCGCTGTGCTTCGTCCGCAGCGACCCCACCGACAACGGTTACGTCAGGCCCATTGAAGGCCTGCGCCCCGTCGTCGATCTCAACACGATGCAGGTGATTCGCATTGATGAGCATGGCCACTGGCCGCTGCCTCCCGGCGAAGCCAACTACGCGGCCGACCGCGTGCCGAACCAGCGGACCGACATCCGGCCGATTGACATCACCCAGCCGGAGGGTGCGAGCTTCGAGGTCAACGGCTATCAGGTGCAGTGGCAGAAATGGACGTTCGTCATCGGCTTCAATGCCCGCGAAGGTCTCACGCTGCATCACCTGCGCTACAACGACAAAGGCAACGATCGTTCGATTCTCTATCGAGCCTCGCTGACAGAGATGGTCGTCCCCTACGGCGATCCCGGCCCCACGCAACGACGCAAGAACGCCTTCGACGTCGGCGAATACGGCATGGGCATGTGCGCCAACAGCCTCCGCCTCGGCTGCGATTGCCTCGGCCTGATCAAATATTTCG
>JANNSB010000091.1:0-1713 GCA_031402175.1 Planctomycetaceae bacterium | reverse complement strand
CGGGATCGTGACGTGGTAAGGTCGGAAGCCGTCCGTAGATACTTGCGGGCGAACGTCTGGATGGATACAGCACGCCAGCTTACGGGGAAACGTCTCGGCATCTTCAACAGATCGGCGACCGACGTGAAAGCAAATCAAGAGCTTCGATTCGCGGGCGACTGCGGTGAACACGTAGGCGTCACCCACGTCGCCCCAGCCCTGTTGAGCAGCGGCCTTTTCCTTCATGCCGACAAAGCTCCAGACTTCATCGCATTGAACGTCGGGCACTTCCAGCCTTGCATCGTGTTCGCCATGAACTGCGCATACTGGCGACCGGCAGTCTCCATCAGCCGTTGAATCGTGTTCTTGTCCAGTCCAGTGAGTCGAGACTTTGCCCGGATGCTCATGCCCTCCAATAGCATCGCGAGTGCCTTGGCCGCAGTCTCAATCGACGTGCGGGCCGATCCCAGCGCGGTCGGCTCCAGATACCGCGTTTCGCAGTCTCGGCACTCGTGCCGCTGCTGACCCTTCCGACCCTTACCGCCTGCCTTTGCCAAGCGGGGGAATGGTGCATCTGGTCTCGCCGCCCGGGACCGATCAGTGGCGGATCAAGTCGTACGACTTTTCGTGGCTTGACGGAATGACTCTGATGAAGGCCAGAGTGCATGCAGAGCCGAATGGTTGGGAGTCGCTCGAATTTGACTCCACGGATGCCGCCGTGAAATTCGTGATGTCTAAGCCGATCCCGCGCGATGTCCCGAAAGGGCAGATCATCGCACAAGGCTAGGGCGAATGGCTGTCTGCGGCGTGGTCAAGTTCAGCGCACCATTACACACCCACTACCGCCGTTCGCATGGTCTTCCAACCGCAGGACGCCGAGGAGGTCACACAAGAGGTGCTCGTCAAGGTCGTCACCAGGCTCAGTACCTTCAGTGGCGAATGCCAGTTTCGCACCTGGGTCTACCGCATCGTGGCCAATCACGTCCTCAACATGCAGCGCCGCAGCGCGGAAGCGGAGGAGTTGACGTTCGCCAGCTATGGCGCCGCCATCGAAGACACTCCCGATCTCGACCTGCCGGATCCGAATACTGTGCCCGTGGACGTGCCGCTCCTGGTTGAAGAGGCCAAGATCGGCTGCACGATGGGGATGCTGTTGTGTCTGGACCGCAGGCAGCGGCTGGTCTACACGCTGGGCGAAATCCTCGGCGCCGGTGACATCGTCGGCGGAGACGTCCTGGAAATGACCGCCGACAACTTCCGTCAGTGTCTGTCCCGTGCCCGCCGCGACCTGTACTCCTTCATGCACAGCCAGTGTGGTTTGGTTAATAAGAACCACCCCTGCCGCTGCCCCAAGAAAACCAAGGGCTTCATCGAGCGAGGACACGTGGACCCTGAAAAGCTCCTGTTCGTCGAGGAGCACGTTGATCGCATGGCGAACGTCGCCGGCGAGACCGTGCGGCACATCGACGACACCGTGGCAGGAGAGTACGCGGCCATCTATCGCAACCATCCCTTTCTCCAGCCTTCGGACCAGATCGAATGGCTGAGACGACTGCTGGAGAGCCAGGAAGTCCGGTCGGCACTTCATCTGAATTGAGAATGCTGGCCAGAAGTTGTCACGGTCGGTTTCCCGTGGTGTCTCAGTAGAGAGAGCAACAAGCTCCCACTGTCCTCAAACCCGAAGACGACCATGACAACTCACCTGCTTCCCACCACCGCCGCGTACGTCAACTC
>JANNSB010000090.1:0-5790 GCA_031402175.1 Planctomycetaceae bacterium | reverse complement strand
AAACGCTGCTGTCTCTGCTGCCTCAAGCCCCCAGCCGCTTTCCACACCAAAGCTGCTATGATGCCCGCGAATATGGAATCCTGACCCCCGACTCCTAGCTCCTCACCGGACCCCACATGGCCAAAAAACGTAAGAAGGCTTCGTCCCGCAAAATCGCGGTGGCGGCTCACGATGCGAAGTACGGCGACGACATGATCGAAGTCAAACTCCGCTTCTGGACCAACAACATCGCCGAGGCCGAGGGGAAACTCGTTCCCAAAAACGCCTGGGCCGCCGGCATTGTGCGCATCGAGCAGAACACCGCCCACGGCATCAAGCCCCGCAGGCCCGAGCAATTCCACACGCTGCTCGACATCGGTACGGCCATCGAAAAAGTCCTGATCGCGCACGGCATCGTCCTGCACCCCAGCCGCAAGATGAGCAAGTACTCGCCGAAGAAGCCGCAGAAGCCGAAGAAGTAGCCCCCGGCCGGCTATTCGAACTATTGCTTGCCCGAATAGAAGAAGAAAAAGGAGGAGGGCGACGCCCCCCCTTTCCGCACGCGTCGGCTCAATCGTCTCGCAACTCGCAACTCGCATGCGCAACTCGCAGGTCGCTGAGTTTGCACACAGCGCCTCCTCCACTGGACAGGACGAATCTCGCTACTACCTCGATGTGCAGGATGTACAGCAGCAGCCGGCACACAGGGTGCGGTCGAAATGTCATTGGCCAGCGAGAACCTCTCCACCCTTACGGTCGCGGTTGCGCGGAAAGGCGGGAGGAAGGGACGTTGGCGCATGCGGGCGCGGTGCAGCGGCTCAAGTCAAGCAGGGACCGGACAAGACGGACCACGGGGACGCCTGGCATCTGGCCAACCTGATCCGCGTGAACTATCTCCCCGAGGTGTGGCTGGCGGATGAGACCACGCGGGAACTGCGGCATCTGGTGCGGCATCGTCAGGCGCTGTCCGAGACAGAATCGACACCTCTACATCGTCTTGCGGATCGAGGGGCAGTGACTCGATGGATCCGCCGCGACCGCCCGGCGTTTCTGGAATGCTGCTGCCTGCAGCTCGTCAACGCATTGATCGAGTGAGCACCCAACCGCTCTAGCCCCGATCCACGCTTTCCGGCTACAACTCCCGGCCGTTGGATCGCTCAAAACCGCTCACGCAGGGAGGCACGCTCATGGCTCGTTGGATCGGGGCAGTCTGCTGGTTGTTGTTTCTGAACACGGCTTTTTCTCAGGTGGAACCTCAAGGCTTTCCGCCCCCTGGTGCCACGCCTGGTCCGCAGCCGGGTTCCATTTCTCTGCCGCCGGGATACTTCGACCCGACACTGCTGCCGCCGCCGCTGCCGCCGGGCTACCTCCACAATCAACCTGCGTTCACGCCCGCTTACATCGATGTCGTTCTCTCGCAGCAGTTGCCACCGCCCGCGGAACCGCGCCTGGTCACCCGAGTCTACAGCGTGGCCGACCTGGTCGTGGGACACGCAGCCGCTCCCGATCCCAATCAGGCTCTGCTTTCGATGCTGGCGGAGCAGAATGATGAACTCGCGATGGCGCTCGCTTCAGCGACGGCCGGTCCGCCGGGCGCTCAGCAGAACACCGCCCTCATCGATTTGGCCGACACGATTGAATCGACGTTCGCGGACGAGTTCGAGGGCCGCGGCTCCGTCACGCTGCATCAGGCCACGAAGAGCCTCATCGTGCGGCAGACCGAGGACATGCATCTGGAAATACGCGACCTGCTGACCCAGCTCCGGCACGTCAATGACACCCAGATCAAGGTCACGATCAAGCTCGCTGAACTGATTGAGTCTTCTTCGCCGTTCGCCTTCGCTCATAATGGCCAGGTGCTGGATGAGGCCGCCATTCAGGAATTCGACGAACTGATCGCCAGCAGCGATAGCGAAAGCATGACGTTTACGGCCACCCTGCAAAACGGCGACGGCCAGAGCATGATGGGCTACGGCCTGCCCGGAACAATGACAGCCGTTGTCACCGAGGATGAGAACGAGATTCGCGTGCTGACCGAAATGCCATTCGCCATGTCGATGGGCGCGATGCAACAGCATGAATATCGCGTTCTCTCGGGCGAGACCTTGCTGACGGTCTTCTCCATCGAAGACAGCGGCATGGTCGTGCTGCTCACCGCGGAGGTAGATGAGTCCCACGATCCCGAGCAGCAGCGTCCCAAACCCGGCTCGGAATTCGATGCCCCGCGCCGCAATCAACCCGACAGCGAACAGCCGGTTTCCGCCGCACCGGCCCGCGAGGAGTGGCAAGCACGCATCGTTAAACTGCGCAACGTCTCGGCCGAGATCGTGTACGAAGTGATCCTTCAGCAGCTTGCCTGCCGAGGCGAGATCGAGACGCCGGAGCAGGAGTTCATCATCGTTCCCGATCGCGTGTCCAACAACCTCATGATCAATGCCTCGCCGCGATTCTTCGATGAAATCGTGGCATTGGCCCAACGGCTCGATATCGCCCCGCCGCAGATCGTGACCCAGGTCGTGCTGGTCGAGGTCGACTCGTTGCCGGAGGATTTCTTCAGTTGGGCGATCAATGAGTTCGACGGAGCGATTCATCACGACCCGCAGTCGCACGAACCGGTTGCCGTCTGCCTCGAGCCTGCCACGGCCGAACAGTTCATCGAAGCCCTGCGGGAAGAGAACGTCCAACTGACGGTTCACAGCCGGCCGCAGATGATATCAGTCGATGGTTTCAGGTCGGAGATCCAGGTGGGCCAAGTCGTCCCCGTCGTCAACGGCGTGACGTTCGATAACAATCGGACGATTCCTACCGTGAACGAACAAACCGTGGGAACCCGCATTTCCCTGCAGCCCACGGTCGCCGCCAACAATTGCATCGAAATGCAGATCGAGGCGACGCATCGCGAACTCGTCGACGAGTCGATCGTGCGCCAGGCCTCCGGGGAGTCATTCACGTTGCCCACCATCAGCTCGACGCTGGCGGCGACCACATTGACCGTTCCTCAACGGTCAACCGCCGTCTGGCCGGTGCGTCTTGCCGGCGACGAAGAGGCCGACGGCCGCATTATGCTGATCATCCTCACGGCACGAGAAGTGACTGAATCGCCCGCCGTTGAGTGACGTTCAAATCGGGCCAACTTGTTTCTCGCTTCCCTCTTCCCTCTCCCGCCGGGAGAGGGGCCGGGGGGTGAGGGCCGACCTGACGGACTTCCTGCTCCGTTCTCCCAGCCCGCAGGGCTGACAGCCGGTAGGGAATAGGGCTTTGAACTCGGGAGGCCACGGAGCACCGCCAGAGTTGGGATCCTGTCATACTCGATGTCGCTGAAGCCGGCGACGGCTGAGTTTCGGAAACCTTTCGCGTCACTCCCACATTCACTTTTCAGTTGTGAACTCTGACTTTCAGCCGGTAGGATGTCATGTGACCCGATGGTGTCGGGTTCGCGTCGGCTCATTGAGCGATTGTCCTCTGCCAATCCTCGTCATGGTGGCATGTGTCCGTTTCAGTCTGTTGCTCATCATTGCGGCGATGCTGACCGCGATCGCTCGCGGCGACGATGAACCTCCAGCGAGTTTTCCGGCCATGAGTGACAACGAAACCTGGCAGCGGCTGCCCCTTGAAGCACCCCGTCTTCCCGAATGGGCGCGGATCCTGGGCGGGCCGTTGCCAAACGCAACCGGAGCATTGCTGGAACTCGATTCGTTTCACAGAGCGGAGAACCCGATCGGCAACACGCTGGCGGGGCAGCTTCGCTGGATCGCCGCCGATGCCATCGGTTGCGAGTACGCGCGGGCGTGTGCGGAATCCGACCTGCTGAGTCTGGGCGAAACGGCCGCGGCGATTCACGTACTGCGTCAGGATGACGTTCACTGGAGCCCGATACAGCGAGCCACGTTCCAGTTTGCTGAAATGATGACGCTGGCGGCGTATACGGTGACCGCTGAGGAAGTCGCGGTGCTGACCGAGCACTACGGTCCCGAGGGTTTCGTTGGAATGGTGCACACCCTGGCATTCGCCAACTTCGAGAACCGCGTCTTTCTCGCACTGGGAGTCGCACACGGTGAAGATGGCCCCCTCCCGCCGGCCGACTGGCCCATTGACCTGGATCACGGCACAGCGGCTACAGCGCCAGAGCGACCCACGCACGAAGAACTGCTGGAATCCACGGCGCCGGTCGATCCGTCCGGCAAGATTGACTGGAGCGAGCAGTCTCTCGCGCTGCTGGACACGCTTCAGTTGCAACAGCAGCAGCGAACGGGTCGGGTCCCAATTCCAGATGATGACGCATTGTCCTTTCTTCCGCCGGAGCGGCGTGAGCGGTCCGGACGCATCATCTGGTCACGTGTCAGTCTCGGCTATCAGCCTGAGTTGACACAGGGTTGGTTCAATCTGATGGGCGCGTTCAGCGAAGAGTCGCAGTTGGACGAAGCGTTCGCGAACACGATGTTCTGGGTCGTGACGCGAAACAATCAGTGTTTTTTCTGAATGGGTCACAGCGAAATGCTCCTCGCGGTCGCGGGGCTCAGCGAAGACGAGGTTCAGACACGAATCGAGCAACTGTCCACGGGAGAGTGGTCCGGCTTTCCGCCCGCGGAACGGCAGGCGCTGATCTTCGCCGAAAAACTGACTCGCCATCCCGCAGAGGTCACGACGGACGACATCCAGCAGTTGCGGGAGACGTTCGGCGATGCCCGCGCCGTGGACGTGATCTGGTACGTGTCCTGGTGTAACTACATGACGCGTGTGGCCGACGGCCTGCAACTGCCACTTGAGACAGACAACGTGTTCATGAATCCTGAGTCCACGGAGGAGCCGGCGCCTGCCGCAGGCGATGAGGAAACTCCGTGAATGCGCCGTAAATCGGCCACGACTTGAACGATCGCTGCTGCGCCGCGGAAAACCTGGCTGCGTATCTGGGAAACTGGACGACTTGACGGGTTACTTGGTTCACATGCTGGATTGACTCCGAGGTCATTGCCGATTACATATTCGGAATATCGAATGTCCTAATCCCAAACCCAACATGCCAACGACTCCTGACGCCCGCACGACCGCAGAACTCCTGAAGGCTTTCTCCCACACAACGCGGCTGGCCATCTTGCAGGAACTGCTGGATGGGCCGAAGTGCGTCACCGATATGGAGGAGTTGCTGCCGGCCCGGCAGGCGAACATCTCGCAGCATCTGGCGGTGCTCAGGCACGCTCATCTGGTCGACTATGCCCAGGATGGTTCGCTGCGGTGCTACTACCTCGCTCGGCCGGAGTTAGTCAAAGACATGCTGGCACTTGTCGGACGCGGAGACGCCGTCGTGAAGCGGACGCCGGCAGAGATCCAGGCGGACAAGGAGCGTCTCGCAAAGGCCAAGGCACGTTCGAACCAGGCGAGCGCCCGGCAAGGTGTTCGTCGCCCAAGAGTGAAGCGATGAAGGGACGCATCTATCTCGATCACAACGCCACGACGCCGGTCGCTCCGGAGGTCGTCGAGGCCATGGAGCCGTTCCTCCGGGACGTCTGCGGGAATCCATCGAGTTTGCATTGGTCGGGCATGCCGGCACGGGATGCGGTCGAAGAGGCGCGATCGCAGGTCGCGTCGCTCCTGTGCTGTGACGCCACCGAGGTCGTGTTCACGTCGGGAGGCACCGAGGCCAACAACCATGTGATCAAAGGGCTGTTCTTCGCGGCCCAATCCGCAGGCCGGCCGTTTCATGTGATCACCAGCCGGATTGAGCATCCCTCCGTGCTGGAACCGTGCCGATTTATTGAGTCGTTGGGTGCCGAGGTCACGTATGTGCCGGTGAACCGATGGGGCCAGGTCGAC
>JANNSB010000089.1:0-9754 GCA_031402175.1 Planctomycetaceae bacterium | reverse complement strand
GTCGCGCAAACGATCGACGGCGTCTGGTATCCCACGTTGTCGACGCATGAGTGGGATCACGAATCAGAGGGCGGTTTAGTTGTCCAGAGATTCCAAATGGAGATTCGCGACTTTGAAACTGACCCGGATATCGCGAGTGATGCCTTCACGATCGAGGCTTTGGATCTTGCCAGCGATACGCAAGTCGTTGAGAAAGACGCATTCGGTCGAGAGTTGAGACCGTGAGAAGGGTTCCATCCCTCCCCTGACAAGGCGGGAAATCTGGGAAGAGTCGGGAATCGGGGATGTAATGGATTGATCTTAGCTGCCGGTCGTGCCGACAATAACCCTAATAGGCCACAGACAAAAATGTCTGTGCCACCGGGGGCGAACCGGCATCGGCAGGGGGTTGTCTGCTTGTTGCCCCCATGTTTCGAAGAGGAGGCCCGTCGTGGCTACCGACTTCCGCCGCAAGGAAGAACTTTCCGAACTTACCGACCGCCTCGTCGACACTTATCAGGAGATCGGCACGATCAACCAGTTGGGGCATTGTCCGCTCCCCAACGCGATGGCGGTCGTCGACTGCCTCGAGGATCTCAAGGAGATCATATTTCCCGGTTACCGGCGCCGGCAGAATCTGCACATGGGCAACGTCTCCTATTACATAGGGGATCTCGTCGACAAACTGCACGACGAGCTGACCCAGCAGATCGCCCGCGCCCTAAGACACGCCGAAGACATGCACAAGCGCTGCACCGAGGGGGTCGACTTCGAGGCCCTGGGTCAGCAGCAGGCCATTCGGTTTTTGGAGTCGCTCCCCGAATTGCGGAAGGTGATCGCGCTCGACGTACAGGCCGCCTACGACGGCGACCCGGCCGCTTCGGGACTCGATGAGATCATCTTCTGCTACCCGGGGGTCGAAGCGGTGACGGTGCATCGGCTCGCGCATCAACTGCATGCGCAGGGGGTGCCGCTGATTCCGCGGATCATGTCGGAGTGGTCGCATTCGAAGACGGGGATCGACATCCATCCGGGGGCGAAAATCGGTCCTTCGTTCTTCATCGACCACGGCACCGGCGTGGTGATCGGCGCCACCACCGACATCGCGCCGCATGTGAAGATCTATCAGGGCGTGACGCTCGGCGCACTGAGCTTCGACAAGGACGAAGAGGGCAACCTCGTTCGCGGCACGAAACGGCACCCGACGATCGAGGAAGGCGTCGTGATCTATGCCAATGCCACGATTCTCGGCGGCGACACGGTGATCGGGAATCACTCGGTGATCGGCGCGAGCGTGTCGCTGACGAAGAGCATCCCGCCGAACACGGTGGTGACCATCGAGAAGCCGTCGCTGCGATTTCGCGAAGCCTCGTAGGCGAGTCTCTCTGAGACTCACAGGATGGGAGAGAAAGCGTGCAGCGCTATTAGCCCATCACGCTCACTTGCGTTGCCCGGCGTCTGGGGACAGACGCGGCTACGTAGCCGAGTCTGTCCCAGACTCGGAGGCAAGGCAGTTGGACGGTATTTGGTCGCTGCACCGAATCAACACGTAGAATCTTCCGCTCTGGTCCCCGCGTCTGGGGACAGACGCGGCTACGGTTTGCGGAACATGGCGTGGCCGTGCTGCTCGAAGTCCCGCAGGCGGTCGAGCAGCGTCGACTCGATGTGTTGAAGCCGATGCTCGTCGGTGATCTTGTTGTCCGCCTCATCCACGACATAGAAGACGTCAACGATCTGGTCGTAGTGCGTGGCAATCTTGGCTAGATCGACCGACAGCTTGAGATCGAAGATCGTCCGCGCGATCGTGTACAGTAAACCCGGTCGGTCGTGCGCGAAGACATCGATGACCGTGCGGCTCTCGGACGATTCGTTGTCCACCACCACCCGCAACGGCAGATCGGAAATCTGCTCGACCGCCGCGCTTCCGGGTACACGGAACCGTTGAAAGATGCCTTCCACTGTCTGCCTGCCGGACAGCACTTGCCTCAATGACTGGCACACGTCGGCAATGCGAAACTCGGGCGGCGTCTGTCCTTCGTAATCGCGATCGATCACATGGAAACGGTCGACGATCACGCCGTCGCGGGTCGTGTTGATGTCGGCCCCGAGGATTTCCAGCCGCAGCGCGGCGAGCACACCGGCCATCTTCTGGAAACAGCCGACGGTGTCCGGCCTTTCGCGAGTGATGACGCGGTATTCGACGGTATTGTTCGCGGACGCTGGAATGCCGCTGATGATGATCTGGTCGTTTCCGAGGTTCTCGATCACCTTCAGGTCGTCGGCGATGCGCTCGGGCGGCGTGCACGTCAGGTAGTAGGCCGAGAAGCCGGCGAGACGCTGACGAACCCATTCCTTGAGCGGTACACCCGCGGCATCGGCGCGCGGCGCAAACTGGGCGGCGACCTTCGACTTCACCGTCTCGAATCGCTCGGTCTGATGGTACGCGTAGCGCTTGCCGCTGACTGTGACCATCGTCCGGTCGAACAGGTCAGCCAGCAGATCACCCTTCCAGTCGGTCCAGACATCGGGTCCGACAGCCATGATGTCGGCCGCGGTGAGGACGTACAGCATCCGCAGCATTTCCGATGTGCCGACGATGTGCGCGAACTTCACAAGCAGCACGGGATCAGAGAAATCGCGGCGAAACGCCAGATGGGCCATGTCGAGATGCCGCAATACGAGTGTCTCGATCATTTCAGTCTGATGCGCGCCCAGATGCAGCCTGTTGCCGACGCGCGTGGCGATCTCCTTGCCGACCTCGCTGTGCGGCCTGCCGAAACCCTTGCCGAGATCGTGCAGGATGATGGCCAGGTGGACGAGTTCGCGATGCTTGAGCGTGCGATACGCCGACCCGATCGGCCCTTGGTCGTCTTCGAAACGGCAGCAGGCCTCGACGGCCCGCAGTGTGTGTTCATCGACCGTGAACTTGTGATACTGATTGAACTGCAGCAGGCAGCGGGAATGCGTGTAGTCGGGGATCAATACATCCAGCAAACCAGTGTCATACATCGACCTGAGCACGCGCCCCAGCGAGCGGGGCGACTTCAGTATCTCCAGGAACAACTGGCCCGATACCGGCGTCACTTCGCGCGGAAGTTCGATGATGGCCGCCCGCATGGCGTCCGTTAGTTCGGGGGACGGCAGAATGCCGTAGAGCGTAGCCGAGCGGTACACCCTGAGAATCGATTCGATCGAAGACGTCACCTCTTCCAGCGCTCCGCGACGGGCGTCGATCCTGTCGGAGTAGATGATGAGGTTATCGGCACGATGCGCGATCAGGAGATCCTTGACTTGTGAGACGAGCCGCCGGGGCCGATGCAGCGTGGCGAAGCGGCGGGCGATCGTGGCGACGGCGGTCGTCTCGCGGAACAAGTCCTGCATGAACTGTTCGACGGGCCGTTGTGGGTGGTCCTCCTGATAGCCGCGGGACTGGGCGATCCGGAGCTGTTCGTCATGCGTGAGCACGTCCTGCGGCCGGCCCGCTTCCAGGTGCAGGTCGATGCGGATTCTTGAGAGTTGCTCCCACGCTCCGCGAAGAATGCGAACTTCGTCCATCGAGAACGCCCCCTTGAGCCGCTGCGAGTCGAGATCGACGGAGTCGAAGCGGGCATAGCCCAGCCAGCGGAGCAAATGTAGGTCCCGCAGGCAGCCGAGCGAATCCTTGATGTTGGGTTGAATCTCCTGCGCGGGAGGTCCATGCTCGCTCCAGCAGCCGTTGCGGGCCCTGATGCAGTCGTCCATGAAGGCCCGCATCCGGCGATTCACCAGATGCCTGCGAAAGCGTTTCTTCAACGTCTCGACGAGGCCTTCGGAGCCCCAGACGTGGCGGGCTTCGATCAGGTTGGTGGCGATCTGGGCGTCATCTCGTGACAGCGACAGGCAATCGCCGATCGTGCGGATGCTGTGTCCCAGCGACAGCTTGGCGTCCCAGCAGTTCTGCACCACCTGGGCCGCCATGTCGGTAAACTCGTTGCCGCTTCCCTGATGCAGAAACAGCAGATCAACATCGGAATACGGGCATAATTCGCCGCGCCCGAATCCACCGACAGCGACTACGGCAGTCTGATTCAGCAGGAGTTCGCGCGTGCCGGGACGAGTGACAACGGCGGCTTCGATGAACTCGAGCAGCAGCGACTCCACCGACTGACACGTCGTCGTGGCGATTTGTATGCCCGGCGATCCGGCGAGAAACATCGCCCGCGCGCGTCTGCGGATATCGGCCACGCGCTGCTTGAGGGCGGCAATATCTCCATCGACGCCGGCGTAACCCGCGGCGGCGCGCGATCCATCTGCCTCTGAAATGAGGGTGTCGGTTTTCTGACTGCTCATCGTCCGATTTCCGGCCGCCCACGTCCGCCGCGATCAGATCGCGTCCATCCCGTGTTCACCGGTGCGGATACGGATGACATCCTCCAACGATGATACGAAAACTTTGCCGTCGCCGACACGCCCAGTTCGTCCCGCCTCGACGATTGTCGCCAGCGCCAATTGGACCTGGTCGTCCTGCACCGCGAGTTCGACCTTGAGCTTGGGCAGAAAATCGACGGTGTACTCGGCCCCTCGGTATTGTTCCTTGTGGCCGCGCTGGCGTCCGAAACCTTTGACTTCGCTCACCGTCATGCCGCTGATGCCCTTGGCGGTGAGCGCATTCTTGACGTCTTCCAGACGGAAGTGCCGGATGATGGCCTCGATTTTTTTCATGGATGTCTCATTGGTGAGTGTGGAATTGGATCGGGGATTTTGGCGATTGACGCGCGTGCCGAGTCACTCACCCATTGCAAATCCCCAATGCTCAATCCCAAATGTCACAAGGACTCGGCGCCGGTTTCTCCGGTGCGGATGCGGATCGCCTCTTCCAGGTTGCTGACGAAGATCTTGCCGTCGCCGATGTTGCCGGTGCGGGCGGTGCGCAGAATGGTGTCGATCACCGCCTGCTTCTGCCCATCTTCGACGACGACCTCGATCTTCACCTTCGGAAGAAAGTCGACCGTGTACTCGGCCCCGCGGTATTGCTCCTTGTGGCCTTTCTGACGGCCGAAGCCTTTCACCTCGGTCACGGTCATGCCGGCGATGCCCACTTCGGTGAGGGCGTCTTTGACTTCTTCCAGTTTAAAGTGCCGGATGACGGCTTCGATCTTCTTCATGGGCGAACGCTCCGTAATAGATAGGTCCCAAGTGCTTTTTCAGTTCTGCGAGCTTGACGGTGATCTTACTTCAAATGCTACATGAAGATGTAGCCTTCTTCACCATGCTGGGACAAGTCGAGACCCTGCAACTCTTCCTCCTGCGACACTCGCAATCCCATGAGGGCGTCGAGAACCTTCAGGATGATAAAGGTGCCGACAACCGAAACGACAGCTGCAACGCCGATGCTCTTGATCTGGCTAATGAATTGATCCCTGTTGCCTTCGAGCAGTCCGGACACTGCGGGGTTCACGGAACTAGTGGCAAAGACACCCACGAGAAGGGCGCCCAATGTGCCGCCGACACCGTGCACTCCGAACGCATCCAGCGAATCGTCATACTTGAACTTACCCTTGAGAACGGTGCACGCCAGGTAGCAGACGACGCCGGCGGCCAGACCGAGGATGATTCCAGAGACCGGAGAAACCGTGCCGCAGGCCGGCGTAATCACAACCAGCCCGGCGACTGCCCCGGAGCATGCGCCGAGGATGCTCGGCTTGCCCCGCTGAACCCATTCGCATCCGGCCCAGGCCAATACGCCTGCCGCCGCTGCGAGGTGCGTGGCTACGAAAGCGTTGACAGCGATCGCGTCGGCCGCAACTTGGCTTCCGGCATTGAATCCAAACCAACCCACCCACAGCATCGCCGCGCCAATCGTGGTATACGTCAGGTTATGCGGAGGCATCGGCTCTTGCCCGTATCCCAGCCGCTTGCCGATAACAAGTGCGACAATCAGGGCGGAAACGCCCGAGCTCAGGTGCACGACCAGTCCACCGGCGAAGTCGAGCGGGGCTGGCGTCATTTGCGCCAGCATCCCGCTTCCCCAGACCAAGTGGGCCAACGGGCAGTAGATAAATGTTCCCCACAAGATCATGAACACGCACATCGTGCTGAACTTCATGCGCTCGGCGAAGGCTCCGCAAATAAGGGCCGGCGTGATGATGAAAAACATCCCCTGATACACCATAAACAACAAGGCAGGGATGTTCGCGGGACGCATCGGGTAGGTCGTCGTGTTCGTCGCTTCATCGTGGACCGCCATCACTCCTTTGAGCAAGACGTGATCGAAGCCGCCGATGTAGCCTCCGACCATCACTCCATCTTTTTCAAAACCGCCTACTGCTGAAGGGGCAAACGCCAAGCTGTATCCGAACAAGGCCCAGACCACCGACATCAGTCCCATCATGAAGATGCACTGCATCATCACGCCGAGGATGTTCTTCTTGCGGACCAGTCCCCCGTAGAACAGGGCCAGGCCGGGAGCCGTCATCATCAGCACCAGGGCGGATGAAACCAGCATCCACGCCGTGTCGGCCTGATTCAGCCCTTCGGCAACAAGCGTGGGTGCAGGAGCGGCCGCTTCGGGCGGAGCTTCGGTGGTGGTCTCCTCGGTGGTGGCCGCCTCGTCGTCGGCCATGAGTGGCGAAACAAACAGACACAGCGTGGCAACAGCAAGGAGCGCACTTCTTAAACAGAGCATTGATTCCTCTGGCGAGCTGGGAGGGACTGAGCAGGACAGTCGCCTCAAGGTGAAGACAAGAATGCGGTGAAGTTATTTCTGATTCAATCGGTCTCAAAGCAGGTCAGGTGAGGGAGGGTGAGGACCGCCACCGAGGGCGGGCCTCGCTCCCTTGTCCGTCCCTGGACATCGCATGGATCAAGCAGGGCAGAGTGCGATGGTGAAGTCCGACAGGTGTCCCGTCGCGGATAGGCGTCGAATTGTTCTCATGTTCTTTCTCACTCCGTTGCCGGAACGATGACACGACGGATTTGGCCACCACGGTAATGATGCACCATAGGCCCCTGCGCAAATGGACCATTTTGCAAAGCACGTACCAGCGCGTGCCGCTTGCCTGCCTGATCCAGTCAGAAGAGGGCAGAATCGCTTGGAACTCCCTTGTTTCGACCTTTACTGAAACTTTTCCGGTGCTCAAGAAAACCTGAATTCCTGGGGCGGCAATGAGATCGACTGCTGAAACGCCGGTCGCGTTGCCTGCGGAATCAGCAATCGTGCACGATTCGTGGCGGGCAGGCTGGACCGGCGTGCGACCGGTGTATGCCTCTCAAAAGTCGGTAGATCCCCTCTCCCCCACATTGACACGCTGTCACGAATCAAGCTCTCCAGTGGGGGAGAAGGAGTGACGATCCACCGGCTTTCTTGACGCACACACGCCTTCGGCCGAAGCGAGAGTCCCCACTATCCCGCCTCTGAAAGCCTTGTTACGATTCGCCCGGCATGTGGAGGCCTTTCGGAAGCGCCTCCCTGTCTGCCCACGCAGGAAACCGGAATGCCTATCCATCCGACGGCTATCATTCAACCGGAAGCCGAGCTTGATCCCACGGTGTCGGTGGGCCCCTATTCCATCTTGGAAGCCGGCGTGCGCGTCGGCGCGGGAACGGTGATCGGGCCATATGTGCATCTGCTGGGCACGACGACCATCGGCGAGCGATGCCAGATTCATGCCCGGGTCAGCATCGGAGACACGCCTCAGGATGTGTCGTACAAAGGGGCGCCGACCGGCTGCCAAATCGGAAACGAAACGGTCGTGCGCGAAGGGGTCACCATCCATCGCGGCAGCCAAGAGGGGACGACCACCATCGTGGGCGAACGGTGCATCCTGATGGTGAACTCTCACGTCGGTCACAACTGTCTGATTGGCAACGATGTCTGGCTGGTGAACGGCGCATTGCTCGCCGGCCATGTCGAGGTCGGCAACAGAGCGGTCATCTCCGGCAACACCGGAGTGCATCAGTTCTGCAGAATCGGCCACTTCGCGATGATCCCGGGCATGTCGAAAATCACCCGCGACATCCCGCCGTACTGCATGGCTCACATGGATGGCACCTGCATCGGCCTCAACACCATCGGGCTGCGGCGGGCCGGCTTTGGCCCCGACGTGCGCAACGAGCTGAAAGAGGCGTACAAGGTGATCTTCCGGCAGACGATCTCGGCGGCGAAAGCTGCCGATGAACTCGAGACATTCGTGAAGAGCGAACCGGGTCGCGAATTGATCGCCTTTCTGCGCGTGAAGTCGAAGCGGGGCCTCACCAGCGGTCCGCGCGGCGATGCTGAACCATCTGTCGAATAGATCGCCCGCTCGCCGCCACGTCGCAACTGCTTGACCGCCGTGGGTTTGTCTAGCTGTACTCCCGCTTCGGGAGCGGAGACCCGCGATTTCTGCCGACCCGTCGAGCGCATGTGAGCGGCGCCGGCGAGGTGCGATCGAAAAGGCATCAAAGCCACGATAATCGATACAGTTTGCCTAATCGGCTAACCGATACAATCCGCAGGTCCGTCCACGTGCGCCCTCTTTGTTAAGAGGGTGCGCGGGTACCTACGACCTCCAGAGCCTCACCCCCCCGGTGAAGCTTGGTGACGTCACCCCCTGATACGGGAAGTCAAGGACGCACTGATGCGGATTCAACACTGGCTCCAGGCAATCGTCTGCGGAATGCTGTTCTTTACAGCGTCCACAGCCCACGCGCAATATCCGTTGCCCACGGATGGTCCCTATTCGCGGCCTCCAGGCGTCGGAATGATGCCTTATGGCGGGGGCGGTGTTACGCAAATGTACCCGCCGAACACGCCGCAGCACTTCTATCCCTATCCGGGCATCAGCCCGTACGGGCCGAGCGGTGGAATGAGCGGTGGACCGTTGGGCATCGACCAGACCTACAATCGAGACGGAATCTGGTTTCGGCAGTTTCTCAATCAGCGGCGCGACTATCACTTCTCATTGGAAGCGACTCACGTTCGGTTTCGTAACCCCGGTGATGCGCTGATCGGCTCGCCGTTCCAGGAAAGCAACCTTGGCCGTGTGGCTCCGTTGGGAGTGCCGTTCACGGCGGAGGAACTGGTCCTGGGCGGCATTCCGGAAGACGGACTGGGTTTCCTGCTGGCTGATCCGCGGGTCTTTCCCGTCCCGCTCGTTGACTTGCCGCTGGTGAACGACACCGGCAAGTTCCCGATCCGCGACATGGGCATCTTCGACACCATGGACTCCACGGGCATGTTCACCCGCTGGGGATTTACGAATCAGGACGGGACTGGCGTCAACTGGAACTTCAACTGGCAGTTCGAGAGGCAAGTTGACTTTCAATTGGGAAGCGACAACATCAACGGCATTCCCGTGACCGAAGCAGTTACGGCCGGTTTGGATGGACTCAACCTGTTCACGAAGCGAGGGGCCATTCCGCTGGACAACGGCGAACCTGGGCCGCTCGATCCCTTGTCGGGACCAGGCAGTACCGCCAAGTACGACGTGCTCTATCGCGTGCAATTCAGCACGCAGTCGGGTGGAACCAACTTGAGCTTCTACAGTACGCCCGCGGTTCGCAACGACTGGATGCAGATCAAGCCCATGTGGGGCGTGCGTTATACCTACCTTGCCGAGCGGTTCGCGTTTCGCGGCATCGACAGCGGTTTCGATTACGACATCGACGACGGCACCGAGGACGGTTCGTTCCGCCCCGAAGCCGGTTCGCTCATCCTGCTCTATCCGCAGTACGAGGCGAACCTCGAATCGAAGATCGACAGCCACCTGTTCGGCCCCGAGATGGGATTCCGATTTGACCTCGGTGAAGGAGACAG
>JANNSB010000088.1:0-4322 GCA_031402175.1 Planctomycetaceae bacterium | reverse complement strand
CGGAAAGTCAGTTTGCAGCGAATTGGGAGAACCAATACCCATTTACGTGGAGAACGATGACGTCCGCCTACGAGCTGTCAATACCTGTAAACAGCCTTGGAAAGTTGTTGTGTGCATGCGTGTCCGGATCGCTTCTTTACTTAATGCTAGGGAAACGAAGCGACAAGGCTCTAGTCATACTTGCACTTGCGTGGAGCATTGGACCATTCCTGTTTTGGGGATTCAAATTCGGAAACTCTGCACGGCACCTGATGGCTGGAACCTTTCCATTTGCCATTGTACTCGCAGCTTCGCTGCAGAAAATGACAAGGTGTTCCAGGCGTCGCTGGGTGCTCCTTACGGCTATTCTAATTACCAACTACTTCAGCAGCTACCGGCATCCCGACACCGTCAGCCCTAGTTCTCGTCTAGTTGGAGCGGCGAGAGTGATCGCAGTCTCACGCATGCTTAAAGTTCAAGATGCTCGTAGGCAATTGGAGACGTTGCCCTCCAGAACTGTCTTACGAGGGTCGGCAGATAGTCCATATGCGATTCTTGTCGCTATCAGTGATGCAGAGTCAGTTCTTTTTGACGACGGGTGCGTCACATTGTCGTTTCGAGGAGGTACTAGAAGTGTGCGGTTGTGCCACATCTACGAGCCAGAGCAGATAGAACAGATGAAAATGGGCGGCTGGTATGTGTGGGAGTTTTGAACATTTCTGTTCCTTGGTAGAGTCTGTCGTGTTCGTCAGGTATTGGTACGCGGAGATTAATGCGTTCGTGTCCTGAAGCAGTTCGAAAACGCGATGCAATCTGAATGGCGAATCTCGGCGTGATTGACTATCTGCTGCATCCCGGTCGAACGTGGTTGACTCTCAGTACGATGTGTCAGGAGGGGATCTCAACTCGATATTGGAAGTACAATGTGCGGCCGCGAATACTCCGCACCTCGCCGGTCGAAGGTGTGACCGACGATCGCTGCGAAATCCATGTGCTCACGTCGCAGGGCGACTGGCTGAATTTGATCTGGGTGCTGAAGTCGCTGGTTCACCACTCTGATCGCAACTATCGGCTCGCCATTCATGAGGACGGGAGTCTTTCTGATGAAGCACTCGGTGCCCTCCGGCAGCACTTCCCGCAGGCCAGACTGATTACGCGGCGCGAAGCTGATCGCCGGATGAATTCAGTGCTGGCCGATTACCCGCGATCCCGACAGTTTCGTGATGGCAATCCACTGGCGCTCAAGGTGTTTGATTTCGCGGCATTCCTCGAAGCCGATCGAATGTTTCTGCTGGACAGCGACATTCTCTTCTTTAGTCGTCCCGACGAGCTGATCCAGCGAATTGAAGATCGTGAGTACACGCTGAACACGTTGAATCGCGACTGGAATCACGGCTATACAGTCGACGCCGATGCCATCAGCCAGGAACTCGGATTCGAGCTTCAGCCGCTGGTCAACTCTGGGCTCGGTCTGATTCATCGCGCGAGTTTTGATCTCGATCTTATCGAGCACTGGCTTGGGCTGCCTGGAGTGATGGGGCATCCGCATCGGATTGAGCAGACGATCATTGCGATGCTGAGTTGCCGGCATGGGTTCGAGTTCTTGCCGCAGGAGTACGACGTGCAGATTCGCGACGGCCTGCCAACACTTCCCTGCCGGCATTACACGGGCCCGATACGGCATCTGATGTATCAGCGCGGGATCAGGCACTTGGTTCGTAACGGATTTCTGTCAACAGTCGCTTCCTCTCAACCTCAGTGCGTTTGAGAGTTGACCGCATGCGCATCGCAATAATCGCTCCCGAGTTCCCCCCACAGTTGGGCGGAATGCAGACATATGCGATGGAGGTCGCTCTGGAGTTGTCGCGTCGCGGGCATGACGTGACGGTGTTCACGCGGGAGATTCACGCGAACCATGACTACCATGTCCCGTTTCAGGTCAAACCAGTCTTGCGTTACCGTCACTGGTTCGACCGACCAGCCCTGCAGAAGGATCTGGCTCGCTATGACGTCGTCCATGTGATGAACGCCTGCTACGCCTGGCTGTCACTGCAACATGATCGAGTCGTGGTTTCAATTCATGGCAACGACTTTCTCAGGCCGGCCGCGGTCGCTGCACCTGATTTGCGTACTCGGTTGAAGCTGCCGTTTGGCTCGCGTCTCGACCTGTGGATTGGCAGGCAACGGACTCCACGACTCTTGCGACGGGGCATGGATCGCGTGCGGCACGTATTCGCCAACAGCCAGTATACAGAGCAGTTGTTCCTAACGAGGTTTCCACAGTGCCAGGGTCGAACTTCGACGACGTATGTGGGCGTCTCGGAGGATTTCTTTGACGATGCGCCAGAGAGCATTTTGGCAGATCGTAAATCGGAAGTCGTCCGACTTGTCACCGTATCGCGATTGGATGAGCGGCGCAAGAACGTCGACGTTGTCATCAGAGCCCTCGCGATCCTCAAGGAAGAATGCCAGTTTCACTACACCATTGTGGGGTCTGGCTCGCTACAGCCGGGCCTGATGAATCTGGTCAACGAACAGGGGCTGTCCGATCGCGTTTCGTTCGCCGGTGCCGTTTCGGGCGACGAGCTGCGTCGAATACTCTCGCGATCTGACCTGTTTGTGCTTACCTCTTCTGCCGACGAGAAATCATACGAGGGGTTTGGAATCTGCTACCTGGAGTCGAACGCCTTGGGTGTACCCGTGCTCGCTGCCCGCTGTGGAGGAGCCATTGAGGCGGTCGACGAAGGGGTGAGCGGCATGTTCGTCGATACCGCAACAATCGAGTCGGTTGCCGGCGCTCTGCGAGAATTCATTTCCGGTAAGCGGAGATTCGCGGCGGCAGCCTGTCGATCCCATGCATCGAAGTTTCGCTGGGCGAACGTCGTGGATCGCTTCTGCGAAGTCTACGAGCGACTTCTTTCCGATTCCACAGCGGGGAACAAGCGACGGCCCGAACTGAGAGCCACAGGTTCAGAATCGCTGGAGAGTACGTCACATGCCACAGTTTGATACAACCGCCGCCGTCGCCTATCAGCGGGAGTACTACGCTTCGACTGCCTCGAAGTACGACCAGATGCATCTGATGGATGCCGAGCATAACGAAGCACTCGGCTGGGTCGATGGAACCATGCGGCGATTGCAGCTTCAGTCGATTCTCGATTTGGGTTGTGGAACGGGGCGTGGAGTTAAGTTTCTTCTCGACAGCGGTTACGACGCGTATGGAGTAGAGCCGGTGGAAGGGCTGCTCGAATCTGGTTGCGTTGCCCATGATATTCCGCGAGAGCGAGTGCAGGTAGGCGACGGTGAGAAACTCCCGTTCGGGGACAGATCGTTGGATGCCTGCGTGGAGTTGGGAGTATTGCATCACGTACCTGAGCCACGCCGCGTCGTCGATGAAATGATCCGCGTCACCCGTCGCGCGATCTTTCTTTCGGACTGCAATCGCTTTGGACAAGGTCACTTTATATCGCGCCTCATTAAAGTCGCCGCTTGGAAGTGCGGTCTGTGGGGCGCGATCGACTGGGCGCGAACAGGTGGAAAGAGTTATATGCTGTCAAAGGAAGACGGATTGTCCTATTCCTACAGCGTCTACGACTCGTTCGATCAGCTCGCAAAGTGGGCCGATCGTATCACAGTGCTGCCAACAACGGCCGTCACTTCAAAGACGTGGTTTCATCCGCTGCTATCGGCAAGTCATGTGCTGTTGATTGCGGAACGAAATTCTTGATTGCAGAGTCGCCGGTCGGACGAACTCGACTCTAGAAACATGCCTAAAGTCTCCATCCTCATTCCTTGTCACAACGCCGAGCGTTGGGTCGGGCAGGCAATTCTGTCGGCTCTCGATCAGACGCACGATGAAAAGGAAGTCATTGTCGTTGATGATGGCTCGACTGATGGCAGCCTTGCAGTAATCAAGTCCTTTGGCGATCGAATTCGCTACGAGACCGGCCCCAATCGCGGCGGGAATGCGGCTCGCAATCGGCTGCTGGAACTCGCCGGCGGAGAGTGGCTGCAGTATCTCGATGCCGACGACTATCTCGAAGCGGCCAAGGTGTCGGGCCAGGTGGATGCGATCGTCCGACTGCCGGATGTCGACGTGATCTATGGGCCGGTCACACAGGAATTCTGGTCAGGCGGCGTCGCGACCCATCGCCATCCGTTGCCGATTCCCGAGCCGCACGATCCCTGGATACTGCTCGCCCGCTGGTATCTGCCGCAGACCGGCTCGCCCCTGTGGCGTCGTCAGGCGATTGTCGATGTCGGTGGATGGAAGGCCGATCAGCCGTGCTGTCAGGAACACGAGTTGTACCTGCGACTGCTGAAGGCCGGCAAGGAGTTTTGCT
>JANNSB010000087.1:0-4275 GCA_031402175.1 Planctomycetaceae bacterium | reverse complement strand
CAAATGTTCGCAGCCGGAGCAGGCTTCCGAGCATTCGTGACAGATGTAGTCGCAGCAGATGGCGCGGCTGCGTTCTGGACCCAGCGGCAGAGGAATTGCAGCCGTTCCCAGGCTGCGTCGGTGAATGTCACCGATGGCACTCCTCGGTGTGTCGCACCGACGCAGGTTCGCGGAGCGGCCGTTACTCCGGCAACGGCGGTGGAGGTGGAGTGTGCATCAATTCCTCGAATTCTGCGAGCTCTCGTAACACTGCCAGATCGAGATCCTGCTGCATGTGGTCAAAGTCGCTCCAGCCGGCGGCGATTGATTCGCGGAGGCAGGCGAGGGCCAGGTCGATGTACTCCTGCCGCCGGGTTTGTTGTTCGGCGGAAAGGGATTCTCCCTCGGTGGGTTGAATGGAGTAGACCACGAGAGTTTAACAATCGATCAAACATTAAACCCATAGAATCCATTCGTCGAGAATCAGCGAAATGCAACGACACCTATCGAAGGGGCTCAAAGGTCACACGATAGAAGCGGTAACGGCAGTCGTGTGCACCCAGGAACAGGGCGGCTGTCGGTGTTTGCCAATAATCATTCAAACTGAGGCGTGAGACGTCTCCTTCCCAGGCGATGACCTCCTCACCATCAACAGCAACGCGTACGGAACCTGTACGGACTTCACACTCAACTCGGAACAATCGGTCCTGTTCAAACAGGTGGGGTCGAATGACAGTCGTAACATTGTTCAAGCCGACTTGACCATCGACGTCTTCGATACCGCTGTACTGCTCCGCCATCTGCAGAAACGTGGTGAACTGGTTGCCCGACCGATAGTGCCCCAAGTATAGGCCGTTGGGACGGTCAAGCGGTTTGCCAACCACGGTTAGGCGATAGTCTACATTGGGTCGTATTGGTACGAGAATGCGAGCACCGTACTCCTTTGGAGAATCAAGCACGCCGTTCTCAAATGTCCAAACTCCCGAGACGGCATGACTCTCAACTTCGATCTGATTGAGGAGGTCGGTTCCGGAGACTCCGGCCAGCGCAAACGATGCGTATTGATCGAGACTCTGGAACTCCGGCAGATCATGAAGGATGACGAGGTCCGGATCCTCCCACATGTGGCTGAAGTTGGTCCAGCCCGCGCCGATCGATTCACGGAGGCAGGCGAGAGCCAGTTCGATGTACTCCTGCCGCTGGGACTGCTGATCGGTAGTCTGCACTTCCCCATCTGTCGCCACGACCAAACTGGCACTTAGCGCGTAGGCGCGAGCGGCGTTGTAGAGGTGATTAAAGTTCATCTTGAAGCCTCGCAACTGGGCGGCCAATTCCGCGAGTTCTTTGTAGTTGCCCTCAAACGCAAGCATCGAGACTCGCAAGGGCGATATCGAGTAGGTTCGGGCTGCTATCAGGTGTTCACGAGATCGCTCGAGGTACACATTGTGCTGCTCGACCGCGGTCGCATGTCGCTGCAGCAATTCGGAATTCTCCGGATCGTTCAGCAGCAGCTGGTTGAGGTGAAAAATCGCCGCGAACCATCGGCCGGAGTCTTCCGCCCTCGATGCAACATAACGGTGATACTCCACGTTGCGGCGTTCGTGGTGCAAGCCGCTTGCGTCCATAATGCCCGTTAGATGACCACGCAGTTGCTGCCGGCGATCATTCAACTCAGCTTCGGTCAGGTGTTTTAGGGCCAGCGACGGATTATCCGGGAGTTCAACACCAAGAATCGTCTCGCACCAAGCTCGCAATAGTTCCGGATCGGCTGGTGCCGGCACCTGCGTCACGTCCCACAATTTGACGGTGCCATCGCCGCTCCCTGAAATCAACCGCTCCCCGTTATCGCTGAATGCGATCGCTTGAACAGCGGACGAGTGCAACATTTCCTGCCCGAGTTGTGTGCCAGTATATACCTCCCAGATTCGTACTGCGTTATCGGCACCGCACGAAGCCGCCCACTTGCCGTTAGAACTGAACGCGACGGCCAGCACCTCGCGATCGTGTCGCATGCCCGAACTCAATACCGCAGAGGTTGCCGCGTCAAACAATGTCACGGTGCCGTTGTCGCACCCAGTGAGGATCCGGTCGCCAATCGGACTAATGGCGACGGCTTGAACTTGTCCCTCATGCCGAAGTGGTACTCCCAACATCGCACAAGTCCGTGTATCCCACATTCTTGTGGTCTTGTCTTCGCTGCCCGTCACCAACTGAGCACCGTCCGGTGAGAATGCCGCTACCAGGACTGGTGCGTCATGCACCATCGGCTGCCCGATCGGTTCACCCGTTTCTGCATTCCACAGCCGTGCGATTTTGTCTGTCCCTCCAGTGACAATACGCTGACCGTCGAGACTGAAACTCAACGCGAGCACTTCTGCATCATGCAACATTGGCCCGGTGACCTGCTCGCCTGTACTTGCGTCCCAGATTGTAGCCGTCCCACTTGAGTTGCTTGTCAGAACGAGGCTGCCGCCTGGACTGAACAATGCGTCAAGAATCGTTTCACCCTCCGGTGAATCGAGTCTACAGACGAGCTCACCCGTCAGTGCGTCAGAAATACTTGCCCTACCGTCGAAGTTGATGGTGAGCGCGAGTTGGCGTGATCGGCATTCCGCAACGGCGAATACCGCCAACTCATCGAGTTTCATCTCAGCGAGCGGCAAGCCTGCGTGCAGGTGCCAAAGCCTCGCCGCGCCATCTTCGCCGCCTGTGACGATTAACTCCCCATCGGGACTGAATGCTGCACAACGAATGGGATCCTCATGTCTCAGGGGCTCACCCAGCGATTCCCCGGTGTGACCGTTCCAAAGCTGGGCAAGCCCTAGACTTTGCCTTAGCTGACCAGCCATTGCTGAGACCGTAAGTACCTGTTCGCCGTCAGCGCTGAAGTCAATTGTCTTAATCCCTTCCGTTGTTGAAATTGGGTCCGAGAGCGGAAGGCCTTTGTGACCGTCCCACAACCTTACAGATCCGTCGAGGGATCCAGTGACCACTCGTTCGGCATCTGGGCTGAACGCGACATCGCCCCTTAGACCCGAAAGTCGCATGGTCGCACCAATTGGCTCAGCCGTAACCGAGTCGTAGAGCATTGTGGTTTTGCTGACTGAAATGACGATTCGTTCGCCATCCGGGCTGAACGAGGCCTCCATGAAGAATCCCCGCGTTGGCAACTCCATCTGCAGCGTACCGTTCGCGTCCCTCACCGTTACTCCATCCTGGAAAGTTGACACGATGAAACGCCCTCTCGATTCGAATTCCACCCCCGAGACCTTGTCGTGAACCGATAAAGGTCCACCGAGTGGCGCACCGTTATATCCATCCCAGAGTCGAATGGTCTCGTCCATACCACCGGTCAGAATCCGGTCGCCCTCAGGGCTCAAGTCCGCAGCAGTAAGTCGAGCATGTGGCATTCGATGACCAATTGGAACGCCACTGAACGCGTCCCATAGCCGTACGTCTCCCTGTGTCACATCCCGCGAGATTATCAGTGCACGTAGTCCATCCGGACTGAATGCGACATCACTAATCGGGATGCCACTAAGCATAGTTGCGCCGACCTGTGTACCATCGATGGCGCTCCAGATCTTCGCCGTGCCATCGGTACTTCCTGTTAGAATGCGATTCCCGTCCGGACTAAATGCAACTGAATTGATCGGTCCATCATGCCAAAGGCAGCCGATGCTGGACCGTCCTCCGAACGTGATTCGATCGACGAGTAGATCACGGTAGCTGGCCTTCAAGCGATCATTCTCTGGACAGACTGCATACGCTCGCCACAGGTTAGCCACAGACTCACTCCAATGGTCTGTGGAATACTGAACGACGCTGTAGGAATAGTTGTTGGCGGCGAGCTGTCGGCGAGTGTCGATCAGTGCAGCGCTTTTCTCATCGATCGCAATCGCCAGACTCGTGTTGGCCGTACCTAGCTCGTCGTTCTTCTGATTGAGTTGCGTGTTGCGCTCGGCCAGTTCCTCATTGAGGTCGCTGAGTTGCGTGTTCTTGCCGCTGAGGATCGTCGAGAACGTGCCCAATCCCACGGCGGAGATCAGCACGACGGCAGCCGTGGTCGTCGTCAGCGTCGGATGCTTGCGGACCCAGCGCTTCGCGCGAACAGACAGTGGTTCGGGAAACGCCTGGACCGGCTCATCGGCCAGGTAGCGTTCGATATCGTCCGCCAAGTCCTGCGGGCTGGCGTAACGGTCGCGGGGCTTGAGGGCCATCGCCCGCAGGCAGACGGCTTCCAGCGACCTGGGGACTTCGGGGTTGATCTCGGTCGGTCTGGGGAATGTTCCGGAC
>JANNSB010000086.1:0-6988 GCA_031402175.1 Planctomycetaceae bacterium | reverse complement strand
CTCGATTCCAGGCTGCTCGCGAAATTCACCGGAATCGTGGGTGGCCGTCTCGCGTTGCAGATGGGTCTGCGGGAATTGCTCAAGTTCATCCCCTGGGTCGGTTCGGCGGTCAATGCGACCGCCGCGTTCACGTATACCTATGGCAGCGGCAAGGCGGCGAACTGGTACTTCCGTGAAGTGAAGGCCGGGCATGTCCCGACGTCGGAAGAGCTGCGAGCGGTCTACGCCGAGCAGATGCAGGCCGGCGCCGCGTTGTGGCGCACCACGCCGAAGGAGCCACGAGAATGATTCCCACTCGCGCGCTTGTGCTGCTGATCCTGATTGCCGTTCCGACGTTGATCTTTCTCGCTGCGGGCTCATACGCCATCTGGGCTGACGGTTCGCTCGGCTGGGTCTGGTGGTTGATCACCGGCTGCGGACTGGCGGCATTGGGAGTAGCTCGAGTGTGGCGACCGGCAACTGCCGCGGGACGAACTGAGCATCACCTGAATGCAGGGTCGCATTGGACGCCGCGCGACCAGCAGGCGGGACAAGTGGTCCGCGACTATCAACTGCGAGTGGATGCATTCACTGCGGAACAGCTTACCGATCCGCACTTCTACGTCGGACAAGTGCAGTCCCTCGCGCTCGATGTCACTCGGGTCTACCATCCGGAGGCGCGGGATCCGATGGCAAACCTCACCGTACCCGAGGTACTGGCCGCCGTTCGGCTCGCGGTCGACGACATGGAACGCTGGATGCTGGAGTCGGTGCCCGGCAGCAGGATGCTGACCATTCGGCACTGGCGGATGTTGCGCTCCGCGCCGACCTGGATGGAACGGCTGTCGGAAACGGCCTGGGGCGCCTCGATGCTGCTCAATCCCCTCAACGTGGTGCGGTATCTGGCATCGAAGTGGAGCTGGGATTCGGTTTCGGTCCAAGTGCAATCCGAGATACTTGGGGTGGTGTATCTGCAGTTCATGCGTCAGGTCGGCATGTACCTGATCGAGATGAACAGCGGCCGATTGCGTGGAGGGGCCGACGCCTACCGCGCGACGTTCCATGGGCGAAGCAACGACAAAGCGGGCGCGGAGCTTGCACCACCGATCACATTGACCCTGGTGGGACAGGCAGGTGCCGGCAAATCGAGTTTGATCAATCTGCTCACGGGAACGGCTCAGCCGGAACAAGACGTTCTCCCTCAGACGGAAGAAGTCGTGCGGTATCGCTGGACTGCGGGAGAACCGCCTTGCAGCCTGACGCTCCTCGACACGCCCGGCTATGGAGAAGAGGGTGCGTCGAAGGCGCAACAGCGGCAAATCAGCCAGGCTCTGAAGGAATCCGATGCCACGTTGCTGGTGATGGATGGACACTCGCCAGCACGAGAGGCCGATCGCAAGCTGCTGGAGGAGATTCAAACATACTTTCAGACACGGCCCCGATTGCGCCCGCCTCCGGTGATCGGAGTGCTGACTCATATCGACCTGCTGTCACCGACTCTGGAATGGTCGCCCCCTTATGACTGGCGTACACTCGCCAGCCCCAAGGCTAAGAGCATTCACGACGCCGTTGATTTCGCTGCGGGATTGTTCGGGAATGCGCTGGTGAGAGTCGTACCAGTGTGCTCTGACAATCGTCCGGGGCGCGCCTGGGGTATCTCCGAAGAACTGCTGCCTGCAATCGTCGGAGTGCTCGACGACGCCCGGGCGGCGGCATTGTTGCGAGGATTCGAGACCCAGCTCGACCGGGACCGCTGGCAGGTTCTCGTGCGCCAACTGAAGCAAGGGGGGCAGGCGCTGCTGCAATCCCTGATGGAGAAACGGCTCGCGCCGCGTCGGGGAAACACGGACGTACCATGAACGTGTTTCGACGCGATCACGAGCCGCCCACGAGGTACGTGGCGGCATTCGTGTGGCCATTCGCATGGCAGTCAAAGCATGAGACGCCGCGATGTGGAATCAGCGATCGGCGGTCGTCGGTCTGATTGAACTGTTGCTGTTCATAGGGATCGGCATCAACGCTTGCCATCAAACGTCAGCACCAATCTCGGATTCAGCCGCCTGACGCCACAACTTCATGCCGGTCGAGGTAACTCTCGTCCACCGGGTAGTTGCTGAATTGAATGCTGTAGCTCTGCTCGAACCAGGTCTGGATGTCGGGGAGGCACGCTGCATCGAAGTCGGGGGCCACATGCAGCAGTTTGCCGTCGGTGTGTTCCTGAATCTGTCCGCCGTCGACGACGATCTCGCCGTGGTGGATCACGTATCTCGGCAGCTCGAACATCCGCTGAATATCGGCATCGGGCTGATAGATCGTGACGTCGGCATCGGCTCCTGGGCCAATGTGTCCCTTCTGGGCCAATCCGAGCATTCTCGCCGGGGCAGCGCGGGTGATAATCGCGATCTCCTGCAGTGTGTACTGACGGTCGAGATCCCCCAGCGTGCATCTCTCGCGGACAGCAGGCGGCACGCGCTGCAGTGTCTCGCGGCGCAGTTCGCGATCCATGAGCAGTGCGATGATCTGCGGATACGCCAGGAACGAGCCGCCGTTCGGGTGATCGGTGCTCATCGCAACCCGCCAGGGATCGTTCATCAGCAGATACCATTCGAGGCCGATCGCCCATTGCAGGGCGTGTACGAGCGATTTGTCCTTGTACTCGACCGGCACGATGCCGCAGCCGGCCTCCATCTCGGTGTCGGCATTGAACCATTTTCTGCGGAAGATCTGGTGCAGGAAGTATCCCAGCGGCCCGTCGCCCGTCATCGAGGTCGTCTCGCCGAACATCACTTGCCCAACGTCGATCGTGAGGTTGTCGTGAGTGTTCACATAGTCGACCAGTTGCGGAACCATCGAACAAAACGTGCGCTGATCGTCGGGATCGCCGCCGTAACTGTGAAACTGAATGTGCGTGAGATGCGCTCGGCTGCCCTCGATGGCCTGCATCGTTTCGAGCGTCGTCCGCCAGTTGCCGGGCAGGCCGAGGTTGTTGCAATGGATATGCGTGCTATGCGGCAGTTTGAGTTCGTCGACCGTTCGCGTCATTTCGCGGATGATGGCTCGCGGCGAAACGTCGAAGTGCGGCACGTTGTCGTCGATCGACTTCGCGTTGCCGCCCGTGAGCTTCCAGACCTCGACGCCGCCGGGGTTCACCAGCTTGCACGCATAGCCTTTCGTGGCGTTGAGCAGCCAGGCGACATAGGCCTTGAGCCGTGCGTGCTCGCCGGCGGCGATCTGCTTCATCACGTAGTGGTTGTTACCCATCAGGACATAGAAGCCCTTGTCGATGATGGGCGTGTCGTGCAGTTCTTCGTGCGTATGCCGGGCGGTGATCGGCGGCACCGCGGCATCGAACGCCGTCGTGTAGCCCAGTCCGGCGTAGAGATAGCCGGTGGCGAATGTGCTTGGCACGCTCCCCACCGTGCCGGACCGCGTGTGCGGGCCGCGGCGGATCGGCTCGGCCAGTCGCTTCTCCTCGGGCCGCATTTTACGGGCGGCGTTCACCTTGGGGCCGGCGATGTGGCAATGCATGTCGACGCCGCCGGGCATCACAATCATGCCGCTGACGTCGAGCGTCCGCGTTGGTCGGATGGCGGGATCGTTCGGCGCCGCGACGATCTTGCCTTCTTCACTCCATATATCACGAACTTCGCCATCAATGCCGTTCGTCGGATCGTGGACGATTCCGCCGGTGAGTTTGAGCAAGGTCATGTATGGTTCATGCCAATGGCAATCGGCTAATGGCCGGATAGGGATTCAATGGTCAATGGCGAGTCAAAAACTGATGGCAGTAAGCTTAGGGCCAGGCAGGGGGACTGGCGAATGTGCAGGCCCGGAATCGCCAGCGACGGCCCAAGCCTCGGCCCCGTTGCAGTTGCGCTCTGCATACTGAGACCGTAGAAATGAGCGGCGGAGTTGAACCCCGCCGCTCATTTCCTTGCTCAGCAGCCCTTTCCACTCTTCTTCTGACCATTCACCGTAAGTCAACAGCCATTGGCGAGCGCAAAGGCACCGCCTGGGCCGGCCGACCCGCCGGGGGAGTTCGTGACAGGGTGACGCAGTGGCTCATTCACGCGCCGGGCAGTGGAACTTCTTTCGTGTGCACACTTGACGACGGGTTGGGACATGGCCTCCCTCCCGCCGGCGACCACTGACCCGGCTACGCCAGAAGGCACGTTGCCTCCAGGATCGTCACCGGACGAACTCACATTTCTACCCTACCCGTCGCGGTTGCGCATGCGTAGCCGAGTCTGTCCCCAGACTCGGAGGACCGAAGAAGTGGACGCTGTCCGTTGAAGCGACCCTGCAACCAGTCAATGCCTGGCAGGGACATGTTCGATAACGATTCCGCGTTCGGCATGCCTGCCCTCCTTCGCGATGCAGGCATGCCACACTGACCATGCCACCCCACTGGGTCCGATCAACGACGGAGCGAGGAGTTTATGGTGGTCAGATCCGTTAATTGACCGACAGCAATGCTCGCGGCATACTCAATTCAGTCGGTGCTGCTGCCTCTGAACGGGCGAAACGCAATGCAGCGAAGCACTGGTCGACTTTGCAGTGACAATGAAACTCAAACGGACGCATGTAGTCGCAATTGCTGGCATCGCTGCAGGAATCGCAGTGCTTATAACTCTCTGGTACCGCGCGACAATACCATTCGACACCGCCCAGAGGTTCGTACAACACATTCATGCCCACCGGATCGATGACGCCAAGCAGATGATTGATCCTGCGGACCTGAGCAAGCTTCCCCCCGAATACTGGGATTCGCTCATCGAGACGGAATTCGATAAAGAGGACGGCTGGTTAATGAGTTACACGGTAGGAACTCTTCTGCAGAGCAGAATTGTCTTCATGGTCGGCGGGGACTATTCAGTCAGCTACATAGCCGAGGGACGAACGGTCCGAGTTAAAGAGATGGACTTCTGATTCTGGTGTCATTGCTGGAGCTGTGAATCAGAGGCGGTGGTAGATCCCATTCCGACCTAACGCGACAAATGAAATGGGACGGGAGCCAGTTGGCCATCTTGCCTTGTGCTCTCGTGGTCGTTGATGGGGCCGGAGCAGGTTCTGACTGTCAGATTTGAGTTAAGTTGTCATCTATAGACTCGGAGTTTGGCCTGGCCGTATTCTGAGGGTTGCCATGAGCGACGTCACTCAGATTCTGAAGTAGACAGATCTGCCCGCCGCAGAGAAATCAGCGAGGCACTTCCAACGGAAACTGATGGAAAAGCGTATGAAGGTCTAAAGGCTTACAAAACACAGGAGATGTGAGTGACATGCCGCCATTGAAAAAACGCACGGCCTTCAGTCTCATCGAACTCCTTGTGGTGATCTTTGTGGTGATCTTCATCATCGGGACTCTGCTCGCTCTCCTGCTGCCAGTTACTCGCAGCGCTGGACCGGCTGCGCGGCGATCGGGTGGCACGACCACGACCAACGGGAGTGGCGTGGTAGAGCGCGGAGTGAGCGTCGAATGTCAGATACGGCTGCACAGAGGATTGTACGGCAACAGTGTCAGTACAGCATCTGAACGATACCCGCGCCCGCCACGCCTCTCGTTCCTAACGTCACTCGCGGCGTGCCACCCGATCCGCCTTGGCCCGGTCGGCGGTACGCAGTACATTCTCGCCAACCGGGCCAAGGCGGCCTGCCTCCGCGGTCCGGTCAACTCGAACGTTAGCTGGCCTAGATCGATCACCGGACCGAGGAGACTCTATGACGAAACGTGGTTGCCCCATCCCTACTGCGGTTATGTTGTTTCTTGCTGTCTTGATTGGAGGATCGCTTCCTGCGAAGCCGGCTCTCGCGCAGTCTGCGGACAAGAAGCCCAACATCGTCTTCGTCCTCATGGACAACCTGGGCTATGGCGAAGTCGGCGTCTACGGCGGTGGCATCTTGCGGGGCGCGCCGACGCCGCGCATTGACCAGTTGGCCGCCGAGGGCACACCCCTGCTCAACTTCAACGTCGAGTCCCAATGCACACCCAGTCGCTCGGCCATCATGACCGGACGCCACGCGATCCGCAGTGGCACGCACTCTGTGCCGTTCCCAGGTCAGCTTGACGGACTGACGCAGTGGGAAATCACCATCGCCGAACTGCTCTCCGGTCAGGGCTACGCCACCGCCCAATTCGGCAAGTGGCATCTCGGCAGCGACCAGAGCCGATTGCCCACCAGCCAGGGGTTCGACGAGTGGTTCGGCATTCCACGCACTACGGATGAAGCATTATGGCCTGCGGCGACCGGATTCACGGAATCCGGTGTCGAGCCGGAACACATCATGGAGGGCAGGAGAGGTGAGCAGAGCCGCAACCTCGCAATCTATGACCTCGAGCAGCGCCGGCTGATCGACGCGGAGGTGACTCGCCGCGCGATCGATTTCATGAAGCGCAGCGTGGAGGCCGGCAAACCGTTTTACGCTTACGTCGCCATGACCCAGCCCCACCTCCCGGTGCTGCCGAATCCGGATTTCGAGGGCAAGACCGGCTTCGGCAATTTCCCCGATGTGCTGGCCGAAATGGACTTCCGTGTCGGCCAGATCCTTGATGCCGTGGACGAACTGGGCGTGCGCGACGACACCATCTTCGTGTTCACCTCCGACAACGGGCCCGACCCGACCTTTCCGCACCAGGGCAGCTCCGGCCCGTGGCGCGGCTACTACTTCACTCACATGGAAGGTTCATCGCGAACGCCGTTCATCATTCGCTGGCCGGGAAAGGTTCCCGCCGGTCGTGTGAGTAATGAGATCGTTCACGAGATGGACACCTTTGTGACCTTCGCCACACTCGCTGGTGCTCCGGTGCCGCAAGACCGGCCCATCGACGGCGTGGATCAAAGTGATTTCCTGATGGGCAAGACGGAGACCTCGAACCGCGAAGGCATCCTGCTGTTCAACGCAGATCGCCTCGAGGCGGTGAAGTGGCGCAATTGGAAACTGCACCTCTACAATGAACAGCACAACTGGTTCACGCCGCCGCAGATGCTCGGCACTCCTAAACTCTTCAACC
>JANNSB010000085.1:0-1884 GCA_031402175.1 Planctomycetaceae bacterium | reverse complement strand
ACGCGGTGATAGGCGATCGCCAGGTCTCGCTGCGCCCGCACGTTGTCTGGTTCCAGGCTCGCCAGCTCTTCGAACAGGACCAACACCTGCTCGTAACATTCCCAGGCGGCAGAACGATCTCCCAAGCGAAGAGTCGCATCGCCGAGGCTCATGTGGGCCACGGCGAGGTCGCGTTGCGCCCCGGAATCATCAGGTTCGCTCTCCGCCAACGGTTTGACGACTTCCAGAGCTCGCCGATAGAACTGCTGTGCCGACGCATGATCCTCAAGCAGGGAGGTGACATCTCCCAGTTCGACGCAGACCACGTATAGGTCGCGTTGCGCTTCGGCATTTGTCGGATCGTCCGCGGCGAGTTCCTCGCGGATTGGCAGCGCGAGGCGATACATCGTCAGAGCATCCTGCAGTTCTCCGGAATGCAGCCGGACGGTGCCGAGTTTGTCGTAAGTGATCGAGAGTCCCCGCCGCGCCCTCATGTCCGTTGGATCGTCGGCGACAAGTTGCAGATAAATGTCCCTTGATCGCTCGAGACACCGAACGGCCTCGGGCGCGTTGCCGGTCCTCAGCTGTGTGTCTCCAAGGAATTGCAGAGAGTCGGCCATGCTGGCGAGGATTCCCGTGTTGTCGGGATCTTCACTCAACCTGAGCTCCCACACTTGAAGTGCGAGTTCATAGTGCGTGCGGGCGTTCTGAACATTTCCCAATGAAAGTTCCACGTCTCCCATGCCGTCATTGGCTTCCGCGAATTGTTGCCGAAGATCATCATTGTCCGCGAATTGAGGTTGTAGCCTTTCGCAAACCGCCAGCGCGGACTCGAAGTTAGTGCGTGATTCGTCGATGCGGCCCAATCGAGAGTTGATTTCTCCCATCACGATGTGCATGTGTGCCAACGAAAGCTGCGGCGCAAAGCTGTCGGGGTTGGCCTCGGCCACGATCTCGGCGGTCATCAATGCAGTCTCGTACTGTTTGACGGCGTCCTCGGTGCGTCCCAACAACATCTCCACGTTGGCCAGTTTCTCGCTCGCATGTGCCAGATCCAGGTACGCCTGAGGATTGAACCGTTCGCGATCCGCAATCTCGTTCGCAATGTCATGGGCACGCAGCAACAACGCGTGCGCGAGTTCGACGACGGACTGTTCCTTGAAGGTCAAATCCTGATTCTGATAAGTTGCGTCAGTGACGGTTCCCATCAGATCCCCGCCAGCGTTGAATCTCAGAATCAATTCACCCAAGTCCGAGAGTGCGACTAGAGTCGCCCTGTCTACGGACGATCGTTCGATGTGCTCTGTCGCAACCTGTTCCAGTTTTTCCAGCGATGTCATCAGCAAACGCCGCCGCACCTCGCCCCCGCCGGGAAGGTCTTCTAGGCCGGCTTGCACGTCGAAGATCACGCTCGTCAGCGTCGAGAGGGCGAGTTGGCTTTGCTCTCTGGCGGCGGATTCGTTGTCCTGAGCCAACTCGCGAGCCTCGACCTCGCGGGCGTTGGCAGCGACGAGGTCGGTGTTGGCCTGATCGAGTTCTGCGTTCTTGCTGTCCAGTTCGACGTTGCGGTCGTCCAGGTTGTCGTTGAGTGTGTTGAGCTGCGTGTTCTTGCCGCTCAGGATGCTGGAGAATGTGCCGAGACCCACAGCGGTAAGAAGCACCACCGCCGCCGTCGTCGTGGTCAGCGTCGGATGCTTTCGGACCCAGCGCTTGGCGCGAACGGTCAGCGGTTCCGGGAACGCCTGCACCGGTTCATCGGCCAGATAGCGTTCGATATCGTCCGCCAAGTCCTGCGGGCTGGCGTAACGGTCGCGGGGCTTGAGGGCCATCGCCCGCAGGCAGACGGCTTCCAGCGACCTGGGGACTTCGGGGTTGATCTCGGTCGGTCTGGGGAATGTTCCGGAC
>JANNSB010000084.1:0-15010 GCA_031402175.1 Planctomycetaceae bacterium | reverse complement strand
CGCGGCTTGCGGAACCGGACCCGCTCGCGATCAATGCGAGCCTCGCTCCGCAAGCTGCCTTCCAATAATCGGAGCGCCGGCCCACACGTTCCCCTCGCTAACGCGTCGGGTTACTATGGGACTTGAAAGTCCCTCATCATTCATTCCAAAACAATGCTCGACCTTTACGACAAGATCCAAACCGCCGCGAAGGCCATTCAGGACAAGTGGGGCGAGAAGCCGCATGCGGGGATCATTCTCGGCACCGGCCTCGGCCATCTCGTCGAGCAGATCGACGTGGCGGCCACGCTCGATTACGACACGATTCCGCACTTCCTCAAGTCGACGGCCACCAGCCATCGCGGCCGGCTGGTGTGCGGCAAACTCGAAGGGGTGCCGACGGTCGTGATGGAAGGCCGCTTCCATATGTACGAAGGCTACTCGTTGCAGGACGTGACGCTGCCGGTGCGGATCTTCAAAGCCCTGGGGGCGGAACTCTTGATCGTGTCGAACGCCGTCGGCGCGATGAATCCGTACTACGCGCTCGGCGACCTGATGGTGATCGATGACCACATCAACCTGATGGGGGCGAATCCGCTCATCGGCATCAACGACGACCGCCTCGGCCCGCGGTTCCCCGACATGAGCGCGCCGTATGATCAGGAACTGGGAGATGTAGCGCTCGCCATTGGGCGCCAGCACGACTTTCGGATTCAGAAGGGTGTGCTGGTGGCGGTTCCCGGACCCAATCTCGAAACGAGAGCCGAGTACCGCTTTCTGCGCACGATCGGGGCCGACGTGGTGGGGATGTCGACGGTGCCGGAAGTCATCACCGCGGTGCACGCGGGCCTCAGGACGTTCGGCGTCTCGGTCGTCACCGACATGTGCCTGCCCGATGCCCTCGAAGCCGCCGATGTGCCGAAGATCATCGCAATCGCGAACGCCGCCGAGCCGAAGTTAAGGGCGGTTGTGACGGGGGTGTTGGCGCATGAGCGGCAGCGAGTGGCAATGTGATCGTAACCCGACGCGTTAGCGAGGGCATCGTGATTCAATCGACGATGTGGCTTGCGGGAGTCGGCGCACAGGCAATCGGCAATGTTCGTTGTCCTCCGCAAGCCGCCAGCAAGGTAGATGAGAATCAATCTCCACGTTCCCCTCGCTAACGCGTCGGGTTACCAAATGACCAATCATCAACCCACCATGCGACTCGTGACCTTGGGGTGCAAGGTCAATCAGTACGAGACGCAGCTTGTGCAGGAGGCTCTGGAGCGCGGCGGGTTTCGCGAGGCCGCTGAACACGAGATAGCCGACTTGTGCGTCGTCAACACCTGCACGGTGACGGCCGAGGGAGATCGCAAGTCGCGTAAGACGATTCGGCATCTCGCCGTTCACAACCCGGGCACGAAGACGATCGTGATGGGTTGCTACGCGACCCGCGATCCGGCCGCGGTCGCCGCGCTGCCGGGCGTGGCCGAGGTGGTCACCGACAAACGCGAACTGCCCGATGTGCTGTGGCGGTTCGGCGTGCAGGAGATGCCGAGCGGCATCAGTCGGTTCGAGGGGCGGAAGCGGGCGTTCGTGAAGGTGCAGGACGGCTGCATTCTGAAGTGCACCTATTGCATCATTCCCTCGGTGAGGCCGGGACTGCGCAGCCGACCGCCGGAAGACATCGAAGCCGAGGTCTGCAGGCTGATCGATCACGGCCATCAGGAGATCGTGATCTGCGGCATTCACGTCGGCCACTACGGCGTCGACACGACTCGCGCTCGTTCGGGGCGCCAGCCGTTTCGCCTGGGCCATCTGCTCAGACAACTCGATCGCATTCCCGGCGCGTGGCGGATGCGGTTGTCGAGCATCGAGGCCAATGAGATCGATGAGGACTTCATACGGACGGCGGCCGACTGCGAGCATCTTTGTCCGCAGTTTCATCCAGCGTTGCAGAGCGGGTCGGACACGGTCTTGCGAAGGATGCGCCGCCGCTACCGGATTGGCAGATTTCTGGATCAGGTCGACCGGTTTCGCGACATCATCCCCGATGTGGCGCTGACCACCGATGTGATCGTCGGCTTCCCCGGCGAGACGGAGGAGGAGTTCGAGCAGACGGTTGAAACTTGCAGGCGGGCGGAATTCATGAAAATTCACATCTTCCCGTTCAGCCCGCGAAAAGGGACTCCTGCTGCTGGTTTTCCAGATCAAGTGCCGCCTGAAATCCGCAAGGAACGCATCGAACGGCTCAGCGCGGTGGAACGCGAACTGGCGATGGAGTATTATGCCCGCTACGTGGATCGCCCCCTGGAAGTTCTGGTCGAGGGTGCCTCTGGCGAGACTCCCGGCTGGGTCCACGGCACGGATGCGCGATACATCCCGGTGCACATGCCGGGAAAGTCCGACGAGGTAGGCACGATCGTCGCCGCGTCGGGTCACACAGTCCATCGCGATTTTCTGCAAGCGGGTCGATGAGCGACGTTAACCAATACCGTCCGACGAATTTCTCCTGCGAGTACGCCGGAGACTCGGTGAGGGTGGTCTTTCCACAGCGCCGCATCACCGAAGACGACAACGTCGAGCAACTGGGCGAGGAACTCTTCGCCCTGGTGGAACAGTTTCGGCTGAAGGACATCGTTGTCGACTTTACCGCGGTGAACTTCATTACAAGTTCGGTGCTGGGGAAGCTGATTACGCTGCACCGCAAAGCCTCCCGCTTCGCCGGCCAGCTGACCCTGACCGGCGTGCAGGGAGAACTGGAACAGATCCTCCGCACATCGCATCTGCTCGACTACTTCCGTGTCGAACTCGGCGCCCGACCGGCGTAGTCGCTTGGCGCATCCGTGAATGATGAGTAGCAGCGCCTTACCGGTGGCGTGCTTTCCGTCCGCTCCAGACTTCTCAATCAGGTACCCAATCAGCGAAAGGCTCAGGTTTCGAGATGGCACGCGCGAAAGTGGTGATTACCGACTTCATTGAAGACACCATCGTTGAAGACGGCTTGCTCGGAGATCTGGCCGACATCACTGCCTGCAAGGTAATGCACGAATCGGAACTCGTCGGTCAGATCGAAGATGCTGATGCGATCATGCTGTATCACTTCATCAGGCTCACGAAGGCCACGATCGAACGGCTGAAGAATTGCAAGCTGATCGTTCGCTGCGGCGTCGGCTTCGACAACGTCGATCGTAAATTCGCGAGAGAGCGGGGCATTCCGGTCGCGAACGTCCCCGACTATGGGACGGAAGAAGTGGCCGACTCGGCGATCGGACTGATGCTGTCGCTGTCGCGCGGCATCAACTTTCTCAACCGCCGGCTGCAGCGCGGGTACGGCGTCTGGTCGTACCTGCAGACGGTGCCGCTCCATCGGCTGCGCGGACAGACCTTCGGCATCGTCGGCCTGGGCCGCATCGGCACCGCGACTGCACTGCGGGCGAAGGCATTGGGCATGAATGTCGTGTTCTTCGATCCGTACGTACCCGACGGAAAGGACAAATCGCTCGGTGTGACGCGAGTCGACACGCTCGAAGCACTCTGCCGGCAGTCGTTCGTGCTGAGCGCGCACTGCCCGTCGGCGCCGGAAACGAAGCACATCATCAATGCGAAGTCGATCGCGTGGTTGCCGAAAGGGTCGATCGTGGTCAACACCGCGCGAGGCGTGGTGGTCGATGTGCATGCGGTGCTCGATGCCGTCACCAGTGGGCATCTTTCGGGCGCGGGAATCGATGTGCTGGAGACTGAGCCGCCGGACCCGGCTGATCCGTTGATCGCCGCGTGGAGGGACGAAAACCATCCGGCCCATGACCGCATCATCATCAATCCTCACGCGGCCTTTTATTCGGAAGAGGGACTGACCGACATGCGGGTGAAGGGGAGCGAAAACTGCCGACGCGCTTTATTGGGGGAACCGCTCAGAAACGTGGTGAATCTCGCGTAGCGGCGTCTCTCCGAGACGCCGAGAACAACGGAGTTGACGATCCTCTTTGTTCGCGCGTGACGACCAGTGGGCACGTCACTTGGTCGCCCGGCGTCTGGGGACATACGCCGATACGTAGCCGCGTCTGTCCCCAGACGCGGGGACCGTGAACATCGACGTGAACAGAAACCAGCGTCCGTCGGCGGGATGCAGCCCCTTGAAGATTCCATCTTTTGGCGCGTAGACCATCGGCTGTTTTCCGCAAGGCATCCTGATCCGACCATCCGACCCGTCTCTCACGCTCCCGGCGTCTGGGGACAGACGCCGCTACGACTGCAACTGAGATCATGTCTCAGTGCGAGACTTAATGTCAGTTCGGTGAAAGTGCGGGCGAGCAGCCGCGCGCGGGGTGACAGAGCGGTTTGAATCTCTATAGTTCCCAGACGCACTATTCAATTCGACGGGCACGTTTCGCACAGAATCAGTCATACAGGAGACACAACATGCAGGGGAGTCAAAAGGTCATCGATGCCTTGAACGCCGGGCTGACGATCGAGCTGACGGCCATCAATCAGTACTTCGTGCAGTCGAAGATGTGCAAGTACTGGGGCCTCAACAGGCTGGCCGCACATCACTACCACGAATCGATCGACGAGATGAAGCATGCCGGCATGCTGATCGACCGCATTCTGTTCCTCGAAGGAGTGCCCGAGATCGCCCGCTACGACGTGATTCGCGTCGGCAGCAATGTGAAGGAACAACTCGAGAATGATCTGCTCGTCGAAAAGGGTGCCAGCGTCACCTACAACGAAGGCGTCGTCACCTGCATGAAGGAGAAAGACTCGGCGAGCAGAGAGATCATGGAGCAGATCATCCGCGAGTCGGAAGACAGCGTCGACTGGCTCGAAGCCCAGCTCGAACTGATCGACAAGATGGGGATTGAGAACTACCTGCTCTCGCAAGTGGGCGAGGACGAAGGCGGACACTGACCCCACTAAGCGGCAGTCAGTTCCCTGAGTGCATCGATCAATGCGGAGATGTCGCCTGCGGTCGTAAACGCCCCGACACTGGCGCGGACCGTGCCGCCGCCGGCTTTGGTGCCGATCGCGGCGTGAATCAGCGGCGCGCAGTGCAGGCCGGCGCGGACTTCGATCCCGAATGATTCGTCGAGGATCGTTGCCACGTCCTGCGGGTCGTAGCCCGCGATCTGAAAGCTCACCACGCCGACCCGCGAGGCGGCATCACGCGGGCCGATCAGAGTGACTCCATCGATCACCGCGAGGCCATCGATCAACTGCTGCGTCAATTCGGATTCATGCTCCCGCAAAGAAGTGAGCGTACGGGATTCGATCCAGTCGAGCGCCGCGCCCAGTCCCACGAGGCCCGGTGCGTTGTGATTGCCCGATTCGTACTTGTCCGGCAGCGACTCGGGCTGCAGATCAAGTTCGCTCTGCGACCCGGTGCCACCCTGCCGCAACGGCTGCAGTTCGCTAGCGACCCCGGCCGCGATGCACAGTAGCCCCGTGCCCAACGGGCCGAGCAATCCTTTGTGTCCCGAACAGGCCAGCAGGTCGATGCCCCAGTCGTCGAACGCGATCGGCAAGTGTCCGGCCGTCTGAGCGGCATCGACCAGCACCTTTGCGCCGACGCCCTTGGCAGCCGCGATCAACTCCTCGATGGGCTGAATCACGCCCGTCACGTTCGAGGCATGCTGAATCGCGACGAGTCGGGTTTCTGAAGTGAGCAGACTACGAAAGTGCTCGACATCAATCCTGCCGTCGCGATCGACGTTCGCCACATCGACTTTGGCACCATGCCGGGCCTGCTGAAACCGCAGCGGTCGCAGCACTGAGTTATGCTCGGCTGCCGTCGTGACGACGTGATCGCCGGGCCTCACCAGACCATGAATCGCCAGATTAATCGCATCGGTGCCGTTGAAGGCGAAGATCACGCGTTCCGGCGCGGCGACTCCCAGCAGGCGGGCGGCCTGTCTGCGTGCCTGAGTGACCAGCCGCCCCACTTCGGTCGCGGCAGTCGTGGCTCCGCGTCCGACGGCAGTGCCGAGTTCGCGCTGATAGCGATCGACGGCCGCATACACCGCCTCGGGCTTGGGAAAGCTCGTGGCCGCGTTGTCCAGATAGATGCGGGGGCGAGGGTTCAATGTTCAGAGCCGGAAGCGTCAGCGACGGCGGTGGGACGACTCGTCGATTCTATAGCGGCTCACATCGCAGTTCACTTACGGCCGGACAGGAACCACAGAATGCCCCAGAACGACACGACAAACAACGGGATTCCGAGGGTGATTGCCGCCCAGCGTGGCAGATCTGTGAATCGAATGAGACAAAGACTCGTGATGATACACCCAATAATCTGAACCGCAGGCATGATGATATCGAACAGATCGATACCACCACCGTTCGCCGCGTTCTTGTCTGAGAGATTCATGCTTCGGGTTACAATGAGTCAATGAAGACGCCGCGAAATCATCCCGGATGCTCAAAGCATCCGGGATGATGTTCACCCGCGCACCACTTTCATTTTCTCCACATACGCCGCCGCCAGTGTGCGTATGCGGTCCATATCGCGGTTTTTCAATGCGTCTTTCTCGACCAGCGAGCTCCCTAGGCCGACGGCGCACGCGCCGGCCTTCACGAACGTCGCCAGCGTGTCGAGGTTGACTCCCCCCGTCGGCAACAGCCTGATCTGCGGGAAGGGGCCGTGAATGGCCTTCAGGTAATTCGGCCCGCCGATGTCGGCGGGAAAGACCTTCACGATGTCGGAACCGAGTTCCCACGCCTGCAAGATCTCCGTCGGCGTGAAGGCGCCGCACATCACCAGCTTGTCGTAACGCTGGCAGGTCTCGATCACGTCAGGCCGAACGGCAGGCGTCACGATGAATTCGGCGCCGGCCAGCATCGCCGCGCGGGCCGACGCGGCATCGAGCACGGTGCCGGCCCCCAGCAGGATGCTGCTGCCGAGCTTCTTGCGCACCTGCGAGATGATGTCGAGCACCCCCGGCACGGTGAACGTGACTTCGATGACGTCAATGCCGCCGTCAAGCAGCGCCTGCGACACCTCGACCAGTTGCTCCCCTGATGGAGCGCGGATGATCGCGACGATGCCGAGGTCGAGGGTGCGCTGCAAGTCGTCGTGTCGGCTCATGGAACGGGAGTTTCCTCGGCAGTTGCTGGTTGTTCAATAGTCACCGGCGATCCTCCCTCGACCGCGTAGGTCTGAATCTGCACGAACCGGGCCGGCAGCGTTGTCGCGCCATCCGTGAGTTGCTCGTTCGTGAGTGTGCCCGTGATCGTGACAGTTCGTTCCACGACATCTTCGGGCCAGGCATCAATGCCGCGCACGAAGATGATGTCATCTTCGGTTTCGATGTAGGGGGGCTGCGTCTCATCGTTGAAGGCTTGGCCGGTGAGGGTCACCTGTTGCGACACGGCCGGTCGCGCGAGCGACTGCATAAGCATTGGCCTGGCAATCAGACGAGGCCGAATCAGCCTCGACGTCGTGCGGGAGTTGTCCGCGAAATCGTCCCAGTCGATCTGCCGGCCCATCGTCGCGCCGAGGTACGTGGCGCCGGCGTGATTCTCATCAATCCGCAGGTGCAGCGTGTTGTCATTCAGCACTTCCCAGACGAACCGCGGCATCGGGTCGTCCTCATGTTCGATGAGCGTGAGCGTGCGGCCTTCGAGGACGTAGATGCCGTTGAGGTTGCCATGTCCGGGGAGCCGATAGCGGCCGTCCTCGAGACGTTCGATCGTGGCCTTCTGCTGCCAGCCTGCCGGGAGGGTGAGAAGCCAGCGGCCGGAAAGATCGCGATCGACTTCGGGGGCGGCTGCCGCAGTGACTCCGCGGATCGGCAGCCTGCGCTCGGGGATTTGAACTTCGATGACGGGCCGTCCCCCTTCTTCCGATTGGCGGATGACTGGAGGCGCTTCCTCGTCGCGGGGGACGATCTCCTGTCCTTGCGACGTGATTACCGAAATGAGCAGAACCACCAAAACAAGAAGGCACAGGGGAATTGAGTGACGCATGTGATTTCTCCAGAGCCAGTAACGACGCCGGTTCGGCCTGAGTGTGGCCGAACATCCTGATGATAACGGGCCAGACGGAGCGTGACATAGGGAGGAATGACTGCTTTTGTTTAACGGCAAGCCGCAGGCGACCCGTTTTCTGCCGGCAAACGGCAGGCGACCGTTGCCTGCCATCAAGGCCCTCGTCGAGTACCTGGCGCAGCGTCAGCGCGATTCTGATGGAATGATGCGCCGCTGGCCATCACTCGTTTAACGGCAAGCCGCAGGGGACCCGCCGCCTGATGATGGCAACCGGTCTCAACTCGGCGTAACCTTTCGAGATTACAGTGATCTCATCGTCACACGGCATCGCGGTGCGAACAATGACCGAGAGCGAATTGAACAGACCGCACACCACCTCACGTGATGAAATCCTCAACTGGTGCGTGCTTGCCATCATCGCGCTCGTCTGCGTGGGATGCAGTGCCGATTCGCCCGTCGAGGACTCGACAGCCGATGATGAAGTGGTGTCCACGACGAACGCTGCGACAGATTCCTCTACGCTGCCCGAAACCACTCAGACCGACGACGTCGAAATCGAAATCAACGGTGCGACATTCCGGCAGGTTGACCCCTCATCAATCATCGTATCGGATGACGAGCCGGTAGCCGGCGGCGGACCAGGGGCCGAACCGACCGCGATGCCGGTCTACATCCCCCCCTGGTTCAACTACCGGGGACCGCAGATCCAGGTGGGGCCATTCAGTGATGAGCTGAGGGACGCGACATCAGAATCGGCGCTTGATCTTGCGGATACAATGAAAGAGGAATGGGCGACGCTTCCGTACGAGACGATGTTTGTCATGGCGATCCGGCTGTACGATCTCGGTCACAAGGACGAAGCGGTCTACTGGTTCTATTCCGCGCAATTCCGCGCCCGCGTGCTGATCGCGATCATGGAACCCGAGTCGATCGGCGGGATCGGCTCGCTGGGATTCGAACTCAAACAGGCATTCGCGGCATTCATGCAGCTCTCAGGAACGTACATCAATACGTACGCTTTTGAACATCCCGATATGCTGCGCTCGACGCTCAAAACAGTGATGGATGAACGCGAGCCCATTCCAGAGTTCCCGACGATCTATCCAGGCGTCGAGTTGATCGAACCGGATCAATGGGCGCAGCAAACCGAAGATGTCGCCGAAAACATGCAGAAGTTGATCGACTTCGTCGACGAGAACGCAGACTTCATTCGAGAACACGGCCGCCCACCGCGAGCATCTGGAACATTTACACAACCCGCGGATCGACAACTGGCGGATGCAGCGTCGGTCGGAGACATCGACGGCATCGATGCCGCGCTCGCCAACGGCGCCGATGTCAATGCCCGAGGGAGCGGCGGGCAGACGCCACTCGAGTTTGTGTATCGCGCAGTGCGGTATGAAGGCGGCAGCAAAGAGGGCTTTGAATATCTGCTGCAACAGGGAGCCGACCCCAACATTCTTGGCGATCGGGGAACGGCATTGATTCACCAGGCCGCCCAGTACGACACCGACTTGTTGCGGCTCTGCCTCGACTACGGTGGCGACCCCAATCTCCGCGACGCCGTTGAAGGTCTTGTTTCTGACCAGTTCATCGGCCAAACGCCGATCTACGAGGCAATCCTGTCTGAAAGCCTGGAGAACATGGAACTGCTCCTTGAGCATGGAGCCGACATCAATGTGAAGAACACCATTAGAGAGGCATCGCCACTCTATAGTGCGTTGCGCTTTCACAAACCGATCGCTGCGAAATGGCTGCTGGAGCATGGCGCCGACTGGACAGCACAGACGAGTGATGGCACAGGCATCCCCGAAGTGGCGCTCCATTACGAATTCGATGCTCAACAAGAACCCGAAAGAGCGGCAGCACAAGAGTGGATCCTGAACTTCCTCGAAGAGCAGGGTGTCGATCTGGAAGCGGCAGAACAACGCTCGCGAGAGATCTTCGGACAAAACTTTCACCGCATCGACCGTTAGCTGTCCCTGCACCGTCTGCTGCTCAATATCAAGCAGTGTCGCTGAGTCTGCAAAAACTCAGCATCTCACGCGCATTGCCAGGCTCGCGGAATTCTGCGAATACCTTAGAACCGCGCCTGTCGCTGTGCCAGGTATTCCACCAGCGCCTTGTCGAAACGCATGCTTGTGTCGAGTTCGACGAAGTCGGCCCGCACGTTGCGGCAGGCGGTGCGGTATTCGTCCCGCAGGGTCTTAACGGCATCGAGATAGTCGGCGCGGATGCCCTTGGCGTCGATGAGTTCGTGCTCATCCGTCTCGGGATCGCGCAGGTCGACCATGCCGTCGAAGGGGAAGTGGACCTCGGCCTCGTCCATCACGTGGAAGATGATGACGTCGTGCCCCGCGAAACGCAGCATGCGGATCGCCTCGATGATCGGCCCCGGCTCGGCAATGAGATCCGAGAAGAGCATGATCAGGCTCTTGTGCTTGACCATCGCCGCGAACTTTTTGAGGTTCTTCGCGATCTCCGTCGGCCCCGTCGGACGCGCCTTCGACAGCATCGCCAGAATGTTCGCCAGTTGCGTCCGCCGGCTCTTCGCGGGGAGGCTCGCGCGGATGCCTTCGTCGAACATCATCAGGCCGACGGGATCCTGCTGATGGATCATCATGTACGCCAGAGCGGCGGCGAGGCAGATCGAGTACTCGAACTTCGTCAGCTCCTGCCGATAGGTGTAGGCCATGCTCTCCGACAGATCCATCAGCAGGTAGCCGGTGATGTTCGTCTCGGCCTGATACTTCTTGACGTAGTACCGGTCGGTCTTGGCGTAGACGAGCCAGTCGATGTCCTTGGGGTCGTCCCCCTGCGTGTAACGGCGATGCTCGCTGAACTCGACACTGAAGCCATGAAACGGCGAAGCATGCAGCCCGCTGAGGAAGCCCTCGACGATGAACCTCGCCCGCAGATCGAGCCGGGCGACCGAGCGAATCACTTCGGGCTTGAGGTACTGCTCGGCGGAACGCATGGAGAGAGTGTAGTCGGAGTCCAGCCTTTAGGCTGCGCCGACGCAGGCTAAAGCCTAAACTCCCTGGATGCGAGTTTCCTCACGCTCTGAATTCGTCCGGATTCTCATCCGCCAGCGGATGCGACGCCTCCGGCGTTTCGGGGCTGTCGACGTCGAACCAGCCTTCCTCGAACACGATCCGCTTCTTGAGGGCCATCGCCCGGTTCGCGGTGAGGGCCATGATCGCATCCGCCATCGCCACCGGACCCGGACATCGCAACACCGCCTCGGCATCGCGGCCGAAGATGCCTTCCCGAACGCAGTAACAGAAGTGTTCCATCTCCTCGGTGTAGCCTCGGCTGACACCCGTCGCCCAGTCGGTGCCGCCCGCCGCTTGAGCCGATCCTGAAGTCGTTTCGTACGCCTGCAGCACGGGGCCGCCGCTTCCTTGGCCTTGAACGACCCACAGCCTTTGATCGGGACCGCCCCCCTGACTGCCGAGTCCTTCTTCCTTGGAGAGCAGGGCTTCCTGTTCGCGGTTGACGATCAGCGTGCCGCGACTGCCGTAAACGGTTTCGCCATACAGTTCGGACTTGTTCGTGTTGATCGACGAATAGGTGGCGATCGCGATGTCGTTGTTGTCCTGCTGATAGTGTGGGCCAGGAAATTCGTACGTCGCGTAAACATGGTCATTGATGTCGCGCTCGTCCTTCTGTTGGTCCTCGGTGCCGATCCCCTGCACTCCGTAAAAGTTCTTGCCGCCGTAACCCTGGACGGCGAGCGGGTGCACCTTGCCGAGGAAGATGCTGCAGGCGTCCATCTGGTGACTGCCCAGTTCGGCCATCAGACCGCCGCCGGTCTTGTTGAAGAGCCGCCAGCGCACCAGTTGCTCGATCGATTCGTAGCCATACTGCTGCACGGCCTCCTTCACGGCGTCAGTATTGTCATCCTTGTCGATAGGCTTATTCCATTGATCGCTCTTCGGGAAACTATTGTTGCGGTGCCACTGCGCGCGGATGAACTTGATGTCCCCCAGCGCGCCAGTGGAACAAATCGACGCCGCGTTGTCGTAGAGTACGCTGTAGTGTCGCTGGTGGCCGACCGCGAGCAGCAGGTTTTTCTCACGCGACTTGCGGATCATTTCCTTGCACTGGCGGATGTTGTGAGCCATCAGCTTTTCGGTCAGCACATGCAGGCCAGCATCCATCGCCAGCATCGCAATCGGGGCGTGCTGATTGAGCGGCACCGCGATCACGACGGCTTCGAGGCCCAGTCGCTCTTTGGCTTCGATCAGCGAGATGTGGTCGCCGAACTGCTCGACCTTCGCGGCCCGTTCGGCTCCCAGTTTCTTGACGAGACCAATGCGGGCATCGTTCCCTTCCCCCTGCATCGCCATCCGCTTGCTCGTCGGACGCAGGTCGGCCACTGCCACGACGTTCATGTACTGTGTCGGATGCTCGGTGAGCAGTACGTTCCCTTCATCCCCCGTGCCGATGAAGCCCACTCGGACGGGATCGCCCTGCAGTTCCTTGTAGCCGAAGTAGAACGCCCCGAGGCCGACGGCGCTCGCGGCCGCACCCTTGAGGAAATCGCGGCGGGAGATGCCGATGACGGTCGAGAAATTCTCCCGGCCGATTTGCTTTTGTTCTTCGGTCAGTTGCATGGACGCACCTCGTCGTTCTTCCGTTGATGGGAGGCCGCGGCGGAGCACGTTGCCGCGGCGGAGACTCAACCTTCAGTTATAGCGGCCCACGGGTTGGGATTCAAAAGGTCTCTTCGGTAGGAAAGACAACGCGGTTGTTCATTGTAGCCAAACCACTTTGTAGGGAACGGACTCCGTGCCGTTCCGGCTTGCGGCGTGGCAGGCATCTGAAAGGCGATCGTTCTCGTGACGTTTCGACCGGAATGATGCAATGTCGTTCCTCACGTGAACGCGGACGATTCGACGCGCGCGATATCCCGCCGACGGAACGGCACGGAGTCCGTTCCCTACAGAAGGAATAAACGCAATAGCGAAGGCTGTTCGGAATCCGGCCGCTACTGCACCCGCGGGAACCCCGTGGGAGTCGGACCCTGCGTCCAGTCGACGCCCGGCATGCGGCCGTCGCTGGAACTGAGTGGCGTGACCTCCTCGCTCATGCGGAGCATGAAATCGGCGATCTGCACCGAGGACCAGCGCCCGTTGATGTTGTCGGTCAACAGGTCGGCGTCGAGAGGCCGGTCGTCGGCATCGCGCCAGTAGTCCCGCCACTCCCGTTCGTCCCACGACTCCAAGGTTCCCACCGTCGAGAAGGGAGCGTTGATCACCCACCAGGGGCCAGCGACATGAATATGGTTGATGTCTCCGCGCCATTCGAGCAGTTCGATCAACTCGTCCATTTCCTTGTCGCCGTTCATTCTGATCATCGGCTCGGAACCGGAAGTGATCGACACGAGGCTGTCCTCGACGGCGAACTCGACTGTCGGAACAATCGCCTCCATCGGCACCTGCACGTTCAGCAGGTTGTGACCCAGCAGGCAGGTGCAGTGGTCGAATTCGACTCGGCATTCGGCCCCTTCGGCCCGTTGATCCATCCGCGTCTGGCCCGAGCACTCCATGCGGAAAAAGTCGTCGCTCAAGGCGATCGCGGTCTGTTGGAGCCGTGCATCCACCGAAGACTCCGAGCGGTTCACGAGAAAGCTGCCGATGCCTCGGATCAGCGAATACGAGATGTCGACTCGCAGCACTTCGGTGGCCATCATTTCCATGCGCTCGGCCGAACTCGGGAGCGGAATCTCGATGACCTGGGCCAGAGTGCTGGCGGGATTCGCCAGCGTCAACGTCGATTCGCTCAGCGTCAATTCGCGTGAACGAACCAGTGAAAACACCGAGGTGTTCGAGCCGTTCGGAACGCGAACGATCAGATCGATGCCCGAAATCGTGAGCGCTCCGTCCACGACTTCCACGCAGTTCCACTCCGACGATGTAGCCGCGACCGCGGAACGCGTGAATTCAATAACTGGCCGCGACCCGCCGGAAGCCTGAATCGTCAACCGCTTCTGCAAAATGCGAATCTGCGATTCGCGCAAGGGGACCGCTGCGTTGCCGACGACTTCAATCACTGCATTGTCGGGAGACGCGACGCAGGCGGCTTCCAGTGTGGGATACATATTGAATGGGGCGCCGTTCACGATGACGCGAAAGGCATTCTCGGCCACAATCGGCGCGGTCGTGATTTGGTTGTCGGCGTCATCCTCCATCGGGTCGCCGTTCGTGCGCGGTCCCGGCCTGCCGATCCCCGGATTGCGCTGCGTGTTGGCGGCAATGCCCTGGCTGGCATCCATGCTGCCACTGAACACACCGGCTCCCAGGCCGCTGTTTCCGGCGGAGCCAGTGATCGAGCCATGCTCGATCTGCGATTGCGAAGTGACAGCCGGATGACCCAACGGATCCTGCGTATCCGAAGACAACTGGTAATCGTAAGGGATCGCATCGTTGCCAGCCGTCGCGTTGATTGTGTCGGTCGTATTGCCGTCGGCAGCGGTATTCGTTTCGTCCGGGTCGTCGCTTTCGTCGGGAAGTGTGTCTTCGTCGTCAGCATTCTCATTGATGCTGCTCGACGACGCGGCAGTAAAGTTACCCGGCTGCGTCGGATCCCACGGGAAGCGATCGATGAAGACCGCGATGAGCAGCAGTAACGCGAGCGTCACCAGCCATCCGCGATTCGCTTCCCAGAATCCGGGATGATCGAACAGTGGCGTGATCCATACCGGTGAATCAGGGGCGGTGGCCCGCAGACCCATCGACTGCGCGATGTCGACCAGATCCTGAATCAACAGGTCCGGCGTGGCGTAGCGCTCATCGGGCTGGCTGGCCATCATCCGTTGCACCACTCTCGCCAATTGTGGTGAAACATTCGGATTCTTCGCGGACGGATCGGGCGGCCGGGAGCCGTGATGATCGATCACCTTCTCGAACATCGTTCCCTGCGGGAACGGCGGTTCTCCCGTCAGCATGTGATACAGCGTGCAGCCGAGCGAGTAGATGTCGCTGCGAACGTCGGCCGTGCGCGGGTCGCGGGCTTGCTCGGGTGAAATGTAATCAAACGTGCCGAGAGTCACGCCGCTGGC
>JANNSB010000083.1:0-2432 GCA_031402175.1 Planctomycetaceae bacterium | reverse complement strand
CTGTTCGAGCTCCGCTGGCATCCCGTACCGCTCTTCAAAATCCCGGCGGTACACGGACCGCAAGACCAATGGCAACCCTGGTGGGTCGACTGGCTGATCAAGCATTCCGACGAATCCGACATCGTTGCCCATCTCCCCTTTCCGCAGGGAAGCACGGTTAGGGACTACGAGGCGACGACCGATGCGATGTTCTGGCAGATGCGACACCGGCGGACGATGGTCAACGGGTACTCCGGCTTCTTTCCCGATTCGTTTGGAGAAGTGCAGACCGCATGCACGACCTTCCCGTCTCCCGAAAGCCTCGCCGCGTTGAAGAACCTCGGCGTCCGCTGGTGCATCGTGTCGCGTGCGGTTTTTGCGACAAATAATCCGCAGCCGATGGCAGCCGGCGGCCTGCAGCACATGTATTTCGACGAACCTAACGGCGTCGACATCTATCTGCTGGAGTGATTGTCGACTCTCACCTCAACTTGACAGCCAGGCCGCTTCCCTGCAAAGTCGATCTTTTGAATCCAACGTCCAAGGTCCAATGCCCCGGCACATTCAGCTCTACGACACGACATTGAGAGACGGCTCTCAGGGGGAAGGCGTCAACTTCTCTCTGCAGGACAAGCTGCTCATTACGAAGAAGCTGGACGAACTGGGTTTCGACTACATCGAAGGGGGCTACCCGCTCTCGAACGAGAAGGACTTCGAGTACTTCCAGCAAGTGCGCGACCTGCCGCTCAAGCATGCCATCGTCTGTGCCTTCGGAATGACCCGCCGCAAGGGAGTCGAGGCCAAGGACGACATCGGCATGCAGGCTCTGCGAGATTCGGGCGCCAAGCTCTGCACCATCGTCGGCAAGACTTGGGACTTGCATGTGACGGAAGTGCTGCGGGTCGACCTCGAAGAGAATCTGGCGATGATCCGCGATTCGATCGCGTTTCTCGTGAGCGAAGGGCGGCGGGTCTTCTACGACGCCGAACATTTCTTCGACGGCTATGCGGCCAACCCCGACTACGCATTGAAGACCATTCAGGCGGCGTCCTCGGCAGGCGCGGAAATCATCGTGATGTGCGACACCAACGGCGGCTCCTTGCCGGAGAAGATCGCGTCCACGATCGAGGCGGCCAAACGCGAACTCACGATTCCCTTCGGCATTCACTGTCACAACGACTGCGATGTCGCGGTCGCCAATTCGCTCGTCGCGGTCGACCTTGGCGCGGTGCAGGTGCAGGGGACGATCAACGGCATCGGCGAACGCTGCGGTAACGTCGATCTCGTCAGCGTGGCGGCCAATCTGGCTCTCAAACGGCAGGGGCTGTCGGTGCTCGAGGCAGGTCAGGGGGTCCGGCATCTCACCGAACTATCACGCTATGTCTACGAACTCGCCAACATGAACTTCCGCTCCGGCCAGGCCTTCGTGGGACGCAGCGCCTTCGCTCACAAGGGGGGCATGCACGTGCACGCCGTCAATCGGCTGGCTGCCAGCTATGAGCACATCGACCCCAATCTGGTCGGCAACGAACGCCGCGTGCTGGTGAGCGAGCTCTCGGGACGCTCGAACATCGTCGCTAAGACCACGCGCTACAAGCTCGATCACGATCCCGATCTGATGGCGAACATCCTGGCCAAAGTGCAGGAACTCGAAAACGACGGCTACCAGTTCGAGGCCGCCGAGGCGTCTTTCGACCTGCTGGTGAAGAAGGTCGCGGGCACCTATGAGCCTAAGTTCGAGCGGCTGCATTACCGCGTGAACGTCGAATCGACGAACGATGCAGAGGCTCAGACCGAAGCCACCGTGAAACTGCGGATCGACGGCAGCGGCCCCGTGCGTCACGAGGTAGCCGAAGGGGATGGTCCCGTGAACGCGCTCGATAACGCCCTGCGCAAGGCGCTTATCACGACGTATCCCGCCCTGTCGACGATGCACCTCGTCGACTACAAGGTGCGGGTCATCAACTCCGCTGAAGGCACAGCCGCCCGGGTGCGCGTCGTCATCGAAAGCGCCGACGAGCACGATGTCTGGAGCACGGTCGGCGTCAGCGAAAACATCATCGAAGCGAGTTGGCTCGCGCTGGTCGATGCGGTCGAGTACAAGCTGTACAAGGATGAAGGAGTCGTGGGGGGCCGGTGACGCGAGAGGTGGCGACGGGTGTCAGGAGTCGGGCGCGCAACCATCCCGCATGCTCAAAGCATCCGGGATGGTGAGCACGGACCAACCTTTGCCACGGCGGCCATGTCGCGTCCCCCATGTGTACCGCTCGCCGGGGACGAGAGGCAAGGGGGGAATGTCACTTGTCACTTCATTTGCCATTTACGGTGATGCCTGCGCTGTCGGTCCACTGCTGCAGTCGCCGCCAGCAGGTTGCAGGAGAGGGATATCGGTCTGGTAAATCTTGCCAGCGGGCGCCGGTCTTGAGCATCCACAAGATGCCCTCCAGACACGA
>JANNSB010000082.1:0-8354 GCA_031402175.1 Planctomycetaceae bacterium | reverse complement strand
TAGCGTTCGATATCGTCCGCCAAGTCCTGCGGGCTGGCGTAACGGTCGCGGGGCTTGAGGGCCATCGCCCGCAGGCAGACGGCTTCCAGCGACCTGGGGACTTCGGGGTTGATCTCGGTCGGTCTGGGGAATGTTCCGGACTGCACGGCCTTGAGTGTTTGTTCGAGGTTATCGGCCTTGAACGGCGCACGGCCCGTCAGCAGGTGATAGAGCGTGGCGCCCAGACTGTAGACATCGCTTTGCGGGCCGAGCTGATCGAGCTTGCCGGCCGCCTGTTCCGGCGGCATGTAGGCCGGCGTACCCAATGCGCTCCCCATCAGCGTCGGCGTGACGCCGTCACCGGACGTGGGCTTGAGTAGTTGGTCCGTGATGGAGGCGTCGTCCTGCCCTTCGCCCTCACCCCCGACCCCTCTCCCGGCGGGAGAGGGGAGTTGTGAATCCCGTCCCTGCACCTTCGCCAGTCCCCAGTCGACGACGAGGGTTTCGCCGTATTTGCCCAGCATGATGTTGCCGGGCTTGAGGTCGCGGTGCAGCACGCCTCTCGAGTGGGCGTAGCTCACGGCCTGGCAGACGTCGACGAACCGGCCGAGGAGTTTTCTGAGCTGGAGCGTGCGCTCGGAGTCTGATGTGTTGACGTGCTGACCGGAGTGATAGGCAGCGATCGCCTCCTTGAGGCTGTCCCCCTGAATGAACCGCATCGCGTAGTACGGGCGGCCATCGGGGTATTGGCCCAGTCCATACACCGGCACGATGCCGGGATGTTCCAGTCCGCCGGTGATCTCGGCTTCCAGCAGGAACCGGCCTCTGCTGTCTTTGTTATCGGCATGCTCGCCGCGAATCTCCTTGAGGGCCACGTCGCGGTTGAGTTCTTCATCCCGGGCGACGAATACTTCACCGAGTCCGCCGCGGGCGTGAGGACGGAGGATGCGGAAGCGTGTGCCCCCATCCCCGACGCGCCTCGCATCACCCCTCCGCGCGGCCGTCGCGGCCGTCGCTGACGCTTCCGGCTCGGACGGCACGAACGTCTCGGCCTGCGCCGACTTCGCGACATGCGTCAATGTTGCGGCGATCTCGGTATCACCGAGCCGTTGCAGTTCCTGCAGCAACTCGCTGCTTCCGCCGTGCGCGCTCAGTGCCGACAGCGATCGCAGCGGATCATCGCCATGCTGCCTCAAATGCAGTTCCACGAGCCGCTGCAACAACTCGGCTGCATCCTGCGTCAGCTCTCCCTGCTGCATGAGCACATCCGCCAGCGACTGCGACTCATTCCGCCGCCATGCCTGCACCGCGATCAGGAATGCCTCCCGCGAGATGCAGCCGTTCTGCAACGCCAGCACACCGAACAGCAGTTGATGTTCAACGCTCATGCCCGCCTCATAGACGCTCTGCCAATTCAAAACGCCACGACCCGACCGACACACCTGATTCTCGGCAGGACAGAATACGTCATGCCTCCGCAATGCAGAAGTGAAGGCGTCGCGTACGGCGATGAATCAAGCTGGAGATGCGACAGCGAAGGCAACTGCCGTGCGGAGCCGGGAACTCAAGCCAGCGTCCATTGCGCCAAGAATCTTTTGGCGGCCGCTCGAATTCGTGTCGCGATCACTCGGCAATGGGCATTTACAGCCAGTCGCAGCCGGCGATCGGCTGGACCTTGAACACATAACTCAACTTCTTGAGGAGATTGACATGTTGCATCGAATCGTCGTGGTGGTCGTCGTGTTGGCGTGTGCGGGGGGCTTGCTGTTCGGGCAGCCGTCGGAGCGAACAGATTCCGAAGTGGATATCGCGGGTATCTATCGCGCGGGGCAGGCCGATGTGCGAATTACCAAGAACGGCAGCGTTTACCAGGTGCGCTGGGACTATCCGAACGGGCAAACCTGGATCGGCGTGGGACTGCTGGAGGGAGACACGTTCGCCATCGCCTGGGACTTTCCGTTCGGCGGAAACCTGGGAGTGTGCGCTTACGAGCTGCGTGAAGGGATGGACGGCATCGATCTCGTCGGCCACTGGGCGGCGTATCAGGATTCCCGTCCGACGGCGGATACGCTGATCTTTGTTCGCAGATAGCTTGAATTCTGCTCCCGGGCGCGGCGGGCCAGCGTCCGGGAGTTCTTGACTGTGCCCGAGATGTCGCCGAAGATGCCCCCGTCGAAATCACTCAACTGGGTCGCTTCAACGAACGTCGCGCCATCGCATGGCGAAATCGAATCGTGACTTCGAGACTGGGCCTCACGCGGAAGATCCTCCGCTGACGGCCGATGGTTCGGTCACACTATTGCTGGGGCAGTTGAAGGACGGTCCTCCCGAAGTGCTGGCGGAGATTTGGCGGCGATTCTTTCCGCGAATGGCAGGACTGGCGCGGCGCACGCTCGATGGACTTCCGAAGTGTCGCTCGGACGCAGACGACGTGGCCCAGAGCGCGTTCATCAGTTTCTGGCAGGCAGTCGAAGGGCGAAACGAACTGGAGTTCGCCGGGCGCGACGACCTGTGGAGACTGCTGGGTGTCATGACCGTGCGCAAGGCCAGGCGCAAGGTGCGGCACGAGTCGGCTCAGAAGCGCGGCGGGGCGCGCACTCGTACGGAATCGCAGATTGGATCAGCCGACGATGAAGCAGGGTTTCGTCTCGATCAGGCCCTGGCCGATGTATCGCCTCCGGAGTTCGATCTCTGCTGCGAAGAGCTGTTGCTTTCACTGGATGAGTCGCAACGCACGGGGGCGGTGCTGCGGCTGCAGGGATACTCGAACACCGAAATCGCCGAGCGACTCGACTGTTCACCGCGAACCGTGCAGCGGGCACTCGCGGAGGTTCAGGAGTCGTGGAAGGAACTCGAATGAGGCGGATCACCGCATTCCTGTCGGAAACTTTCAGAATTGATGTCGCGTGTGATTTGGAAACCGGCATGTAGTCATTAACTCAAGTTCTCGGTCGTCGCTACGCGAAGTCGCCAGTCGACAACAAACTCAGCGGGAGAAACCATGTCCGTTCAAGTGAAGTGCCCTGCGTGCAATCAAAAGCTGGAACTCAAGGAACGGATGCTGGGGCGATCGATTTCCTGTCCGGCCTGCAAGTCGCAGTTCGTGGCCGAGGGGAACGGCGCCCCGGCCGCCAGTTCCACGACGAGAGAGCAGCCGTCACCAGCGAGGCCGGGGCAAATTGGCAGGTTTCGCATCATCTCAGCTCTCGGCCAGGGAGGCTTCGGCACCGTCTACAAGGCGCACGACCCTGTGCTCAACCGCGTGGTCGCGCTCAAGACGCCCAAGCCCGGCATGCGCGGCGCGGAACGGCTCGTGCTCGAAGCTCAGGCGGCGGCACGCTTGCGGCATCCCCATGTTGTCGCCGTGCATGAAGCAGGAGCTGAGGGCGATGTCGTTTTTATTGTCGCTGAATACGTGGAAGGCCAGACGCTTGAAGAACGGCGACAGCAGTCGCCCGTCGAACCGAGAACAGCCGTCGAATGGGTAAAGTCGCTCGCCGAGGCACTGGCGTACGCACATGCGGAAGGCATCGTGCACCGCGACGTGAAGCCGCAGAATGTGATGCTGGACGGCGCGGGCCGCGCGCAATTGATGGACTTTGGATTAGCGCAGTCCGTCGGGGCCGACGATGCCGCGGCGGTCGGCGGCGTGGTGGGGACTCCGGCCTACATGTCGCCAGAACAGGCGCGTGGTGAATCGGGAAACGTCGGGCCGGCGAGTGATCAGTGGAGCCTGGGAGCCGTCCTCTACGAACTGCTGACGGGTCGTCCTCCATTCGGCAACGGTCCGGATGCGCTGACGCGCATCAAGAGTGAAGAGCAGGCGGCCACACTGCGTTCGATCAAGCCGAGTGTGCCGCGCGACCTGGAAGCGATCTGCCTCAAGTCGCTCTCCGCGAAGACTGAAGACCGCTATGCCGACTGCGCTGCGCTCGCCGATGATCTCGGTCGCTGGCTCAATGATGAACTCGTGGAAGCGTACAACTATTCGCCGCTGGAACTGGCGACACGCTTCGCCCGCAAGCGACCGGCGCTGTTCGGCTGGACGACCGCCGCAGTCTGCCTGGCGGCACTCGTACTGGGAAGCGGAGCCGCATACGCGGTGAACATGCTGACGTCTAACGGTGATCGAAGCCACGATCAGATCGATGACGATTCAACTTCCGAAGTTCCAGATCCGGAACCGATACCGCCGACCATTCCGGTTTCAATCGTTGGATTAGATGCCGACATGCTGGAATACGGTCGGCTCCTCGACCGGACCCGTTGCGCATTCAGCCATCAGGATGTCGTCAGCGCCGACAACTGGCTGGAGCAGACCCGCTGGGACTATCGCAACTGGGAGTACAACTACCTGCGGCGGATCGTCACCGGCGGCTGGAAAACGATCGAAGGCAACGGGATCGGAGTGACGGCGATCGCCATTCATCCCGACGGTTCCGAGTTCGCCACGGCCACGCTCAATGGGACGATTCGCATCTATGACACTTGCAATGGACTGGAACTGCGTGCCGTACATAGCGCGGCGCAAGTGACATCGCTGGCATACAGCCCCGATGGTGAAACACTTGCCGTGGCGACGGGCATGGCGGGAGAGCAAGTGTCGCATGGCGCGGCGCCATACTGTGCACCGCCGGCTGCGATGCCATACGGGGCCGCGCCGCCGGCACCGACCTCGGATGCTCCGCCACCTACTCCTCCTGACGCACCGCCGCCACCACCTCCGTCCGACGCGCCGCCGCCAGCAGCGTCGTGTGACGATGCTCCGCCGCCACCGCCGTCTGAGAATTCACCGCCGCCATCTCCTTCTGATACAGCTCCGCCTTCACCTCCGGGTTTTGGCATGGCCCAGACAACATACGTCGTCGCACTCCTCGATTCACAAACGCTCACGGTGATAGGCACCTACGAAGAGCACGGCGGTCACGTTTCGTCGATCGCCTTCAGTCCTGATGGATCGTTGATCGCCAGTGCGGGAACAACGCCGCCGGAACCCGGAGTCGAACCGATGCCCATGGTGGCGCAGCCGGCGAGAATGGTTCGCGTCTGGGATCCCGTCACATTGGAAACCAGGCATGAACTGATGGGCAACGGCCAGCCGATGCGGCGAGTCACTTTCGCGGCAGACGGCATGAAAGTGGCCGCCACAGCCGGATACGGCGGCTACGGTGCGGTGCTGGTGTGGAATCTCGATCCGAACGCGGCGGGGGTGAATTCTATCCGGGGCGGGCCGCCGCCTGCGCCTGGCGAAGTCGCGACGCCGACGCCGAATGAGCAGGACGCAGCGCCGGTCGCAGGGCCGCTGTATCCGGAGTACACGTACTCCGGCGGCCACCAGGCTTTGGCGGTCTATCCCGGGCAGTACGGTCAACTGGTCGCGGCTCCGTCGCAGAACGTGCAGTTTCTCGAACAGGGACGGCGCCAAACTTCCGGTGGCGGTGACCTGCATCGCTGGTGGTTGGGGCCTGACTCTGTCGCCGAGAATCTCAGCGGCTTCCCCGACGTCGTCTACGACCTGGCGATCAGCGGCGAACCGGGACACTATGGTTCTTACACTCTCGCGGCCGCCGGAGGCGATGCTCTCCTTCGCGACTTGCCCGGCATCGTGACACTGCATGATCCCAACTACGAGCCGGGAGCCGTCGTGCCGCATCTGGGACATACGACCGCGGTGACCGTGGTGGCGTTTCGCCCGGATGGCAAGCAGTTCATCACCGGCAGTGTCGATGGCACACTCAAGATCTGGAATGCCGAAGTGCATCCCGAAGTCGTCACCGTCGGCAGGCTGCCGCGCGCGACTCGCGTCGCGTTTGGTAACGATGGCCGTTATGTCGCCGTCGCGGGTGGAAGCCATTCGTGGACAGGGGATCGCGGCGCGGTTGCCGGGGGGTTTGTGGATGGGCAACTGATCGCGCCTGCTACCGAGCAGGGCGTCATCAAGCTTTGCGACATTGAAACGGGCGATGAACTGCTGTCGCTCACCGGCGGCGCGGGCGAAGTGCTCGGCCTCGCCATGGACCCCGAAATGAAATGGGTCGCCGCTGGTGGTGAGGACGCCCAGGTTCGCGTCTGGAATCTGGAAACCACAGAGCTAACGCAACTTTGGGGGGCGCCGGGAATCGTGCGCGACCTCGCGGTGTCGGCCGATGGCCAGTACCTCGCGGCGGCTGGCGGTGGAGCCGCGTCGGCCGGTGGGACAGAGCCAACGATGGCGCCGCCCGCACCTTTAGTATCGGATGCCGACGTCGATGACGAGAGCGAACTGCGCTACGTGTCGTATCAGCCGGAACCTCCCGCTCCTCCTGCGGAATCAGTTCCTGTCGCACCAACCCCGCCAGCCGAAGGGCCGACGGAGGGTCTGCTGCCGTCAACTGGCGCAGGTCACGGGCGCCCTGGCTTTATCGTCATCTGGCGGATCAGCGACGGCGAAGAAGTGGCGAACTGGCAGGCTCACGACGGGGCGACTCTCAGCGTGGCGTTCAGTCCGGACGGAGAACAGGTCGTCAGTTCAGGAGCCGACCGTACCGTGCGTCTCTGGAGTATTGCGAATCAAGAGATGCTCGAAGACCTCTCCGACTTCGAGGGAGAGATCGTCGACATCGCCTTCCGTCCAATAACCGGCGAAGACATCGCGGGCGTGGGCTACGACCCGTGCAGGCCCGATCAACCCGGCGACGTCATCATTTGGGATGCGAGCACGCGGGAAGTGCGGGACCGGTGGCCGGCATTGTCCGGCTGGACGTTCGGCGTCGCATACAGTCCCGATGGCGAGCGACTCGCGACCGGCGGCGGTTCATACGAGGGGAGTCTCTCGCATCCCGGCAAGGTCACGATCTGGGATGCCGACACCGGCATCGAACTGTTACCGCTGATCGCCGGGCCGGGGCGTGAAATCAAGACCGAGCAACAGCCCGAAACGTATGTGGTGAAAGTCCCATACGAAGTATGTTTTACGGTTTGCATTCCCTATACGGAAACCCGCACCGAAGTGAACGACAACGGCGAGTCCATCGATTTGACGGAGACCCTGATGCGGACGGAACAGCGGTCCGAGATACACTATCAGGAGGAAGCTCGCACCCGGATGTCCTCGCATCTAAAGCGCATGGAAGAACCCGGCACAATCCTCGGCATCGCCTTCAGCGGTGACGGACGCTCGCTCGCGGCCGCGTGCGAAAACGGCTCCGCCTACGTGTGGGATGCCGAGAACTGCATGCCGCACGACACGACTCGCTGGCGAAATGGCAGGCTCGCCTGCGTGGCGACGAGTCCCGACGGCAGTTTGATCGCCACCGCCGGCGACAGCGGCGACCACTGCGAACCGGTCGGGCTGATTCGCATCTATAGCGCGATCACCGGGCGTATGGTGCGCGAAATCGAAACTGCGGCAGGCGCGGTGGTCGATATTGCGTTCACGCCCGACAGCAGCCGAGTGGTGACGGTCGGCGGACGAGGTGCGTGGCAACCTCCGATGAGTTGTTCCTCCACCTGTGAAATCGCGCCGCTGAGGCCCGAGGTGTATCAACTGTTTTTCCAGTTGCAGCCCAACGTGGAACGCTCCGGCACCGCCGAGGTGTGGGATGTCGCCGCTGGTGTGCGAGTGAGGGAACTCGCCGGACACAGATCAACGGTCGCCAGCGTGGCAGTACATCCCGATGGAAGAATCCTCACCGGTAGCGGAAGCCACGAGGGATCAGTGCGACTTTGGGATCCTGATTCCGGTGAAGTGTTGCATGAATGGACGGATCTCGAATACGTGACAGCCGTGGCGTTCGCCGACGACGGAACTCAGTTCGCCGTCGCCAGCGGCGAGAGCCACGTCTGGCTGGGTGATCCCGAGTCGGACGCCGAACTGACGCTCGTTTCGGACCAGGTCAACGGCATCACCGATGTGGCGTTTGATCCCGCGGAACACCGGCTGATTGGTGTTGCGGCGACATCCTGGGGGCAGGCGGCACCGGTCGCAGTGCCGGTTAGTTCGTCAGACGTGGCGACTCTCCAGCAGCCGGCATTCACAGCGGTTCCCAAGGCGTCGAGCGAGATCTCCCTCTGGGATCTCGACGACCTCGAAACGAGAGAAACCCAGACCGTCCCCTTCATCGGCAACTCTCTCGATGTCGAAGGCCAGACGGGTTGGCTCGCACTCGGGGCGTGGAACCACAGCGTCACGTTGTTCAACACCGCCACCGGCGAAGTGCAGATGAGTTTGTCCGGCCATCATTCCGCCACCCATGTCGCAGCCTTGGCAGACGGGCGGATTGTATCGGTGAGTGACGACTACCAAATTATCGTGTGGCGGATTCCCCAGGCACTTAATGATTCTGCTCCGTGCAACGACTGCGCGACGTCCCGCCTACGGACGATTGAACTCGATA
>JANNSB010000081.1:0-1537 GCA_031402175.1 Planctomycetaceae bacterium | reverse complement strand
CCCTTTCGTATCTGACATCCGACCGCGCGGCGCAGATCTTCGGCATGCAGGTCGCCGACCCGCCGGACGCCGCCGGCAAAGAACAACTGCTGGCCGCGTTTCTTGACAAGGAGATCGGCCTCACGCTTGTCGAGAAGCTGGGCTGTGCCTTGGGAGACATCTTCCTGGGTCGACGGAGCACGATGCGGCGCGACAGCCTGCTCCGACTGTTGCTCTCGATGCAGTTGGCCACCCGCAACCAGGTGCTCGACCGCCTGACCCGCGTGGGGGACATTGCGGTTGTGTTTGCGGAGTGCCGTCCGACTCTCAAGTCCGAGTTTCCACTGACGGCGGCCGAGGTTCTGAGGACGCTGCGATTTCTGCCGTCGATCGGTCAGACGAAGCGGTTCGACGTCCTCAGGTCGCTGCTCGCCCGGTGCGGTCGTCTCGAAGCGTTCTTCATTGCCCGCCTGCTGATGCGCAAAGCCGGTTTCGGCCTCGAGTATCAGGGGCCGCTCATCTCCCGCACGCTGGCGAAGAAGTTCAACATCCCCGAAGAGCAGGTCGCGCATGCGCTGGCGCTCACTGATGTCTTCAAAGTCGCTAACGTGCTGACGGAAGAAGGCCCGGCGGGACTGCGCAAGATTCAACTGCAGCCACTTGTTCCCGTGAAGCCAACCCTGGCCGGTGGGACGACCGACGAGATTGACAAGTTCCCCGTGTGGGTGGAACGCAAATACGACGGCATCCGTCTGATGCTCCACAAGTCGACCGACAAGGGGGGCGCGGTCCTCTGTGGAGCCTACACCCGTAACCGGGGGGACTGGCTGGAGCTGATTCCGGGCATGGACCGCACCATCACGATGTTTCCTGCCGTCAACTGCATCGTCGACGGCGAACTCTTCGGCACCGTGCTCGACCTCGATCGCGTGCGGCCGGCTTCCGTTTATGAAGTCTACGCCGCACTGCAGGGTGAGCCGCTCATTCCTGTGAACCTGCGTTTCGCGGCCTTCGACATCGTCTACATCAACGGTCAGGATCTGACGGGTCGCCCCCTGTCGGAACGCCGTCAGGTGTTGACCGCCCTGCTGCAGGCGATGGGGGGCATGCCGACGCCGATCCCGTTCTCGATGAGCGAAGGTCAACTCGCGCAATCGCACGAAGATCTCAATCGGCTGTTCCATTATTTCCGCGCGCAAGGCTACGAGGGCATCATCACCAAGGATCTGAACGGGCCGTACTTGCTCAGCATGCGCGATCCGCGGTGGAAGAAACGCAAACCCGAAGTGACACTCGATCTGGCCATCGTTGGCGCAACGTATGCCGTCACCACGAAAGAGAGCACGGGCATGTTCGGCTCGTACGTGATCGCCGCCCGCACGAGTACCGGAGGGTGGCAGACCGTGGGAGATGTGGCCGGCGTCGACCGACTGCGGGATGCGGAGATTCAGCACGAGATTGTCCGCAGCGGGTTGATGACGGGCGCGCGCATCGAACGCCCGAGTGCATCGGGAGTCCGGCCGGGCATCGAACTGCGCCCGTCGATCGTGGTGACGAT
>JANNSB010000080.1:0-1587 GCA_031402175.1 Planctomycetaceae bacterium | reverse complement strand
GATCCGGATCCGGCATGCCGGCTGTGTCGAGATGAGCGGCGACCTGGGCTTCGTCGATATCGCTCGCTGTGAGCTTGCCGGCCTCGACCTCCGAAGCAATGCGCCGGACGGCATCGACGATCTCCTGCCGTGAGCCGTAGTTGAGAGCCAGGCACAACCGCATGCCCTGGTTACCCGCGCTCGCTTCGCAGCTCTTGCGAAGTTCCTTGAGGATGCCGGCGTGCAGTTCATCCACCCGGCCGATCGCGCACAGGCGGATGTCCTGCTCCATGATCAGGTCGCGTTCGGCGATCACGTAGTGCTTCAGCAGGCTCATCAGCAGATCGAGTTCGATCCGCGGGCGTTTCCAGTTCTCGGTGCTGAAGCAATAAAGCGTCAGTTGCTGGATGCCGAGCCGGCAGCACTCTTCGACCGTGCGCCTGACGCTGTTGACGCCGCGGCGATGCCCTTCGATTCGCGGCAGACCCCGCGCTTTAGCCCAGCGGCCGTTGCCATCCATAATGATGGCGATATGCCTGGGAATCGCCTGGGCGTTAAGTCCCAGGGAGACAAATTGATCGGTGGAGTAGGGAATCTGCCGGGGCACGCAAGCATGTTAGCTTAGCGGGCCGCGGAGATCTCCACGTCACATTCCTCGGCGAAGGTGGGGAATGCATCTGCGGCGATATTTACGACGATTTCCTGATAGCGAGGCCCGCCATCCGGACGCGAGACGGCCAGTGTGACGCGGGTGCCTTCGACATCGACAACTCTTACGATGGTTTCGCCGATATGGATGGCTTCGTCACAGCCGCGCTCGATTTCATGATACATGAAATGCACCCCGAAGAGGAATTCGTCGAATTGTCCGTGATGGCCCGCCTGGAACCAAGCATCACACCGTAGCGAACGAGAAGGCGACCATGTTGCGAATCCGCATGAACCAGCGTGGCACATCGATCGTTCGAGGCGGATTCTGATCGAGTCGATTCAAACTCGCAATCCACAATCGCTCTGCTGTGATCACGAATTGCAAAGTCCTCGAAACTGATCGCGACATGCTTGACAATCACTGGCGTGAGTCTCAATCAGCGAATATCCGAACGCTACTTTCTAAAGATTCTTTGAATCAGTAGTAGTCGTAGAGAGCAGCGTTTCGATGTTCAAAACTCTCACGACATCGCAAACATTTGCCCAGCGCTCCGTGAATAGCGAGTCTGCACTCTGCGCCGCCCCTGTGGGAACCATGTGCGTTCATGGTGGCAAATCGTCGCAAAAGTCGCTGCAGAATGCGTGATACTCCACACGACTTGGCGGTTTCCCGCAATGACAGCAGAACACGCGACAGCATGCCGACACTCATCAGACGAGTTCTCGACAGGATGAGCGAGTTGCGAATTGCCAGAAAGTCATTCCGCAACCTGCGACATCACGTAGAACATTTCGATCGCGATCTGTCGGCAGCGCTCGTCGTAACGGGCGTTTTCTTCCGGCGTGCCGTCGGCGACTTTCGGATCGTCGTAGCACAGCCGAATCCGGGCCAGCGAACCGTGCACGACGGGGCAGTTTTCGTCGGCATCGGCACAGCACATCGCCGCCAGGTAACCC
>JANNSB010000079.1:0-15070 GCA_031402175.1 Planctomycetaceae bacterium | reverse complement strand
TGCGTTCTCCTTGGAAGCCACGTATAGTCGCCTTTCGCTCCGCGAAAGCCGCGTCGGACCAGGAATCGGCGCGCCTTCCGAACCTGATACAAACTCACCGCCCAGCGCCATTCCGGCGCTACTTTCGCGGAGCGAAAGGCGACTACTTTTCCTCCGGCGGCTGGAACCGGAACCGCCGGCTCTGGCCGAAGAACTCCAGCGGGTTCTCGTAGACCACTTTGCGAATCTTCGCTTCCGAGTGGCCGCGCTTCCGCATCTCCTGAATGAAGTCCGGCACCGCCAGCGGATTCGACGGCCCCCAGTCGCCGGCCGAGTTCACGAGTATGCGGTCGTCACCATACCGCTCGATGATGTCGGCCGCCCGCGCGGGAGTGCATTTCGTGGTGGGGTAGAGCGTCATACCGCACCAGAAGCCGCCGTCCTTAGCGACGCGGACGGTGTGCTCTTCGACGTGATCGACGCACACGCGGTGCGGCGGAATGTCTTTCCGCTCCTGGAGCATGTCGACGATCATCCGCGTCCCTTTGTACTTGTCGTGCAGGTGGGGCGTATGGATCAGCACCAGCTCATTGGTCTTCGCGGCCAGGTCGAGGTGCTCCCGGAAGATCGTCGACTCGTTCATGGTGTTCTTGTTGAGTCCGATCTCGCCGATGCCGAGTACGCCGGGACGGTCGAGGAACTCGGGGATCATGGCGATCACTTCGCGCGACAGCGACACGTTCTCGGCCTCCTTGGCGTTAATGCACAGCCAGGTGAAGTGCTGGATGCCGCTCCACGAGGCCCGCTTCGACTCGAACTCGGTGAGCTGCCGGAAGTAGTCGCGAAAGCCGTCGACGCTGCCGCGATCGAACCCCGCCCAGAAGGCCGGCTCGCTGACGGCGACGCACCCCATCCGTGCCATCCGCTCGTAGTCGTCGGTGACGCGGGAAACCATGTGAACGTGCGGGTCGATGTAGTACATGGCGTGGACCAGTCTGCGAGTGCCGAGGAAACTCCCCTGAAGATAACAGGGCCTGAGGGCGGTTCACAGTTTCCGATTCGTATCGGCGAAAACGCTGCTTCCGCAATGGTCTCACCGTTGTAGATGGCGGTAACAACGGCCTCTGGCCTGCGCTTAAGCTCTTAGACCTTCGAATCGTGGGCAAGGGTAGCCGTCGACTGCCAGGGCAGGCCGGAATGTGCGGGCGATTCGGAAACGACCGAATTGCCAGAACACATGAAAGGCCGAGCCATGAAAATCCTGATTCGATTGATGCTGATCATCACCCTGGGGCTGATCGCCCGCTCGGCACTTTCGGGCTGCTGAGGCCGTCACGTAACCCGACGCGTCAGCGAGGGCGACGTGGACTTAGGGTATCAAAGAGCAGATCGCGCCTCGCGGAAACCGACGATGACCGCACTGGTCCGCAAGCTGCGCTGTTTCACGCGCGATGACCACACCTCACGGCGCCCTCGCTGACGCGTCGGGTTACCAATCAAACCGCCCGCCCCACGCCTAAAACTTCGCCAAATTGCTATTTCCAGCAATTTCGGCTCAAGTTAGACTTCGCGGCCTCTCAATCTCTCCATTTCCACACTCGTCTTGTCGTGCCGCCCGCGATCCGGGTTGGCGCGTCATTCCCCCCATCTCAATACGTTCCCCAAGGTGCCGCCGATGACGGCGTCTCCTTCCCCCGAGCGCGACTCCGCCCCGAGCATCCATGTTCCGGTGCTGGTGCGGGAGGTGCTGCAATGTCTCAACCTGCGCCCCGATGCGATCGTCGTCGACGCCACTTTCGGCGGTGGGGGACATGCCTCGCACATCTTGCAGGCACTCGGACCCGACGGACTGTTGATCGGTCTCGATCGCGATCCCCTGGTGATTCAAAAGGGAACCGAACGCTTCACCGACCCGCGCTGCCGACTGTTCCATCGGAGCTACATCGAATTGCCCGCGGCGCTAAACGATGCGGGAGTGAAGCTGTGCGATGCCGTGCTGGTCGACCTGGGACTTTCGTCCGATCAACTGGCCGATGCCTCTCGCGGCTTTGGGATACAAACTGGGGGACCGCTGGACCTGCGGTTCAATCCACAACAGGGCGAGTCGGCGGCCGACCTCTTGCAACGAGCGACGGAAGCCGAACTGACGCAGATCGTTCGCGACTTCGGCGAAGAACCGAAGGCGGCGCTCATCGCCCGGCGGATCGTCGAAACTCGTTCATCATCCCCGATCACCTCGACTGGCGATCTCGTTCGACTGATCGGCCAGGTCTCGCTGGCGAGTCGCGGCATTCATCCGGCAACATTGGTCATTCAGGCACTACGGATCGCGGTCAATCACGAACTCGACGCGGTGCAGACGCTGTTGACCGACGTGCTGCCGGCCTGTCTCAAGCCGGGCGGGCGGGCGGCGATCATTGCGTTTCACTCGCTCGAGGACCGCATCGTCAAGCAGACGTTTCGCAATCGCGACGTCTGGGACGAAGTCACGAAGAAACCCATTACTGCCAGTCCCAAGGAAGTTCGACTGAACCCTCGCAGCCGGTCCGCAAAACTGCGGTCGGCGGCACTTAAGTCATCGATTGGTCACGGAGGATCGTCATGAGAGCAGAATCCCGCATCGCAGTTGTTCTCGTCACCGGCCTGCTGGGCGGGCTCGGCTTCTTCGTTCAAGATCGCCTCAAGAGCGAAACCAACTCGCCCGACGAGGAATTGGCTCAGTTTCTCGAACCCGATGTGGCCGACGGAACTACGACTTCCGAGTCAGAAGGCGACGCTGGCGCGTTCGCGCCTGCGGCCGACAATGATGAACCGCCGCGAGATCTGTTCACGTCGGATGAGTACGAGTCTCCCCGTCCAGTCACTCGCACGACTACGACGGCCGGTTCGTCGGCCGTGTCGCCAAATCCATTCGCACAATCGACCGGAGTCGCTTCGGTCGGTGCATCGACCCGCACGGCACAGACTCATCCACAGGATGCCGATCCATCATCAAGAGCCATCGCCTGGGCCGACAGCGAAGTGACGCAGGCGTCTGGAACCGCGCCGGCTGCCACATCGCAGAGTCCATTCGCATCAAGTGCCGGAACAGCTCGCACGCAACCGGCCGGTTCATCGCGAGGATTCACGCCAAATGATTTGATCGCCCCCGCTCAAACAAGAGAACCGACTGCCGGTAGTTCTTCGCCCACATCTGATTCCTTCGCGTTGGGCAGCCCTTGGGACAGCGAAACGACGCAAGTCGCCGCCGCGGAGGGTCAATCGGTTCCGGCTCCTTCCACCGCAACACAGCGTCCCGCGCAGCCCGTCTTCTATCAGACGCCTGCCCCTTCGACGCCATCCAACAGCGGGACGACCGAAACAGGTTCGCAGATCAGTCCGTTCTCATCACCGACAACGACAAACCCGCCGGCTGCGGCGAGCGATCCATTCGCACCCGTGCAGACGAATCCGCCTGCCGCGCAAGCCAATCCGTCTGCTCAGTCCACGAATCCCCCGACGTTCAACTTCAGCAATCCCGCGACCACTACGCAGACACAGACTCCGGCCCAGACCACGCCTGCTCCTGCGTTGTCGCCGACGCCGAGTAATCCCTTCCCCACGACGACATCCTCCGGCACTCAGCAGCCGTCGTACAACCCGCAGGGCTTGCCCAACGCTCCGGGAGGTGATCCGGGAACCAAGATCTATGAAGTCGCTCCCGGCGACAACTACTGGACGATCTCTCGCAAGGTCTATGGAGCCGGCAGGTACTTCTCCGCTCTCTCCGAATACAACAAGCCCCGCATCGAGGATCCCGAATTGCTGGCCCCCGGCATGATCGTGCTGGTGCCGACGCCGGAGATTCTCGATCAGCGGTACAGCGAGATCATCAGCAGTCCGCCGCCAGGCGTCGGCGGAACGGCTCCCGCAGGCTTCTTCGTCGATGCGGCCGGCCAGCCGATGTACCGGGTGGGTGAGGCTGACACGCTGTCGGGGATCGCTCAAACCTATCTGGGCCGGTCGTCGCGGTGGGTGCAGATATATGGAATGAATCGAGAAGTCATCGAGCGCGCGGATGCTCTCAAGCCGGGGACGGTTCTGCAGCTTCCGCCCGACGCCGCCCCGATCGCACTGGGACCGGAAGAGTCAGTGATCCGATGAAGTGAACAGGGGTCAGGAATCAGGAGTCAAGAAACCAGCATCCTTTCTGACCTCTGACTCCTGACCCTTCTATTTCCCATGCTCCCTCGTTTTCTCGCCCTGTTGTCTCTGCTGGTCGCGGTCGCTTTGGCGAACATTGCGATCGAGAAGCAGATTCTGGAAGTGAAGCGGGTGCAGACGCTGCAGGTCTATCAGACCGAGGTGCTGCTCGAACGTCACGCCCGCTTAAGACTGCGGATGGAAGAACTGACCGGCCCCACCCGCACCTTCGAGCATCTCACAGAGGCGATGCAGACTCATTCACGCCGTTGATCGCAGAGGCGCAATGAGCACATCCCTTGGTAACCCGCAGCGCGAGCGAGGGCATCGCGGATTTCGCGGTGCCGGCCACGGCACGGGAAGTCGCATCGATCCCGCACACGGGTTGAACGATCCTCCTGTAGAAGAAGTCGCCAGCTGGACGCTTCGCGAACGCGTCGTTCTCACGCTGCTGTCCCTCTGCTGGCTCGCCATCACTCTGCGATTGTTGCAGATTCAAGTCTGGCAACAGCCACATTTCACGCAGCAGGCACTCAGGCAGCAGACGACCGAAGAGATTGTCCCCGCCCGGCCAGGAGACATCTTCGATCGCCACGGCCGGCTGCTCGCCACGACGGTAAAGCGGCACAGTCTGTATCTCAATCCCGCGACGGTGGATGACGTGCCGCTGGTCGCGATGCAACTGGCGGGCGCACTGCAACTCGATGCGGATGACCTGGAGCGACGGCTCCAGCAAAGCTCCGGCAGCCGATTCCTGTGGGTGAAGCGGCGCTTGACCGATGACGAAGTCACAGCCGTTCGCGCCCTCGCCCTCGGAGACATCGAATGGGGGTTCCAGCCGGAGTTTCAACGCCTCTATCCGCAGGGTCATCTCGCGGCTCATGTCATCGGCCTGCGTGACATCGACGGCAACGGCCAGGGGGGCGTCGAGCAATGGTTCGATGCCACTCTGCGCGGAGTCGACGGCCGGCGGACTCTCGTGCGAGACGCCCACGGCTACATTCTCGAAGTGCAGCGCGAGGCAGTCGTGCCGAAAATGGGAGAGTCGATTGCGCTCACGATCGATTCGGCCATTCAGCTCTATGTCGAACAGGCTCTCGATGGACTCGTGGAAGAGCATCACCCGACGCATGCTTGCGCGATCGTGCTCGATCCGCATACGGGGGAGGTGCTGGCGATGGCTTCGCGGCCGACGTTTGATCCCAACCGTTTGACCGAAGTTCCCGAAGGAGGCTGGACGAATTCAGCCGTCACCGCGGCCTTCGAGCCGGGATCGACCTTCAAGCCCTTCATCGTCGCGTGGGCTCTCGATCAAGGCTTGCTCGATCGCGATGAGGTGATCAACTGCGAATGGGGTGCCTACCGCATGGGACGGCGAGTGCTGCACGACCATCATTCGTATGGCGACCTGTCGGTCGAGGACATTCTCGTGAAGTCGAGCAACATCGGCATGGCCAAGATCGGCGAACTGCTCGGAAACGAACAGCTTCACGCTGCCGCCACTGCCTTTGGATTCGGCAGGCGCACCGGCATCGAGATCCCCGGTGAGCTTCCCGGCGTGTTGAGGCCGCTCGATGACTGGACATCGTACTCCACAGGTTCGATCCCAATGGGACAGGAGCTGACTGCCACGCCGCTGCAGATCATCACCGCGTATGCGGCCCTGGCGAGCGGTGGCGAATTCATCACTCCGCATCTGCTGCTGCAAAGCGAGTCGCGGAGTGCCCAGGCTCGGCAGGTGGTCGTCTATCCGCTGATCGAAGAGGACACCGCTCATTGGCTGGTGGAAGGCCCGCTGACGGCCGTCATCGATCGCGGCACCGGGCGACTCGCGCAGATTGAAGGCTACGACGTCTTCGGCAAGACAGGGACGGCTCAAAAGGTCGATCCCGAATCGGGCGGGTACTCGCACAGCCTGCATGTGAGCAGCTTCATCTGTGGCGCGCCGTCCCATGACCCCGAAGTTCTGGTGCTGGTGACTGTCGACGAACCCGAAGGCTCCCAATACGGCGGCACCGTCGCCGCCCCCACAGCCGCGAAGATCCTGGAGCAGACGCTCGAATACTTGGGAGTGCCGCGCGGCGAGTAATCGTCGCCGCGCCTGTCCCCAGACGCGGAGGCCGCGCGAGTGGACCTCAGCTTGTAATCAAGTGGCAACAGCGGCTTGTCGTCTCCATAGTGGTGACTCTCAACAGGCGCCTCATCCCGCCGAGAGCAGTCATTCTACACACCACACCCGCTGTCACGCCCCGGCGTCTGGGATAGACGCTGCTACAAGTCCCCGCGGTACGCGATCACGAACAGTCTGCGAAACGGGAACAGCACTCGGCCGTCTCTCCGTTTCCGATATGAATCGGCGACGCGTGCTCGCAACATGTCGACGAATCGTTCACGGTCGACATCGTGCTCCAGGGCATCGAGAAACGGACGCAATCCCGTGCTCGAAATCCAGTCGACGATCGCGCCGGCGTCGGGCATTACGTGGAAGTACTCGGTTTCCCAAACGTCCATTCGCTCGGCCCGTGGTGCCAGCACGTCGTAATAGAACTCGGGCGATTCCATCGTCAGCATCGAACGAGCGGCTGCCATCCGATGTGACCAGGCCGCGTCTTCCGAAATCTCGTGAATGTGCATCCGCACTGGTAATCGGGAGTAACTGGGAATCTGTATGGCCAGCGCACCGCTTGGAGCGACCAGATCAAACAACCGTGCGGCGAGGGCTGCATGATCGGGCAGCCATTGCAGGGCGGCGTTCGAGAAGACGACATCGAATGGTTTCGCGCTGCTCCACGTCGCCGCGTCGGCCAGCAGCCATTCCTGTTCGGGATACCGTTCGCGAGCGGCTTCGATCATCTCGGCGGAGTTGTCGAGGCCGACGATCTCCGCTTCCGGCCAGCGGGCACGCAGCACTTGAGTGCTGTTCCCCGGCCCGCAGCCGATGTCGACGATCCTGCGTGGCGACTCGATCTGAATGCGATCGACAAGGTCGCACGCGGGCCGAGTCCGCTCGGCTCCGAACTTCAGATAGTGGGCTGCGTTCCAGGCCATGGCTTGAAACCAATTGCAAAATCGGGGAACGGTCATCATAGCCGGCATGCCCGTTTCGACGCACTGGATAAATGCCGCAGGAACGTCCGGACTTGACGGAACGAACCCGGCGTGCGAATGTGATTGAAACAACAAGACGGATCGATACGACTGTCGAGCGGGCGGCTGGATGAAGGGCTCCATCAGCCGGGAGAGTTGTCAGGAACATGTGAATGTCGTTACGCGAAGACCCCAGGCTGCTGCTGGTCGGCGAGCCGGCGAGTACCAGACCGCTCGCCCACAAGTTGCGCTCGCTTTTGCCGGTGAACGAGGCGGAGCACATCGCCGACGCGCTGGAACAACTGCGGCACGACCACGGGACCACCGTCTGCTTCGTCGATTGGCTGTCGCAGGATTCGTTCTTCGAGACCGCCCGACTGCTGGAGCATCTGCCCGCCGGAGTGGCGGTGCTGGCCGACGACACACGCGTGTTGTGGCACAACAAGGTGCTCACCGAGCTGTGCGCGTTGAACGGTTTGATCGTGGGAGAGAAGTTTCTCGAGGCCATCCCAGAGGTCGAAATCGTCGGCCCCGATTTCTGTCCGCTGCATACGGCGTTGGGACTGGACGAAATCTCGCGTTCGGTCATCAAGATTCGCGAAAAGCGGTTCATTCAGCTCGACGTCGTCGCCGTCCGCAATGCGAGCGAGTCGGCGGTGTTCCTCGTGGTGGTCGCCCGCGACGTCACCAGCGAAGTCATCGAGCGCAACAAGCTCGATGCGATCTATCAGGCGGGTGTCGAACTGGGGGATCTGCAGCCCCAGGATGTGCGCGAGATGTCGCAGGAGGAACGCATTGATCTCTTGAAGTCGCGCGTGCTGCACTACACGCAGGATGTGCTCGAGTACGACACCGTCGAGATTCGGCTCGTCGACCCGGCGTCGAAGTTTCTCAAGATCCTGCTCTCGGTCGGCATGCAGCCCTTGGCGCAGACGCGCGAACTGTACGCCCGCGAACAGGGACAAGGCGTGACCGGCTTCGTGGCTTGCACCGGCCGCAGTTATCTGTGTGAAGACACGACGACCGACCCGCTCTATCTGCCGGGCGCGCTCAACGCCCGCAGTTCGCTGACCGTGCCGCTCATTCTGCATGATGAAGTGCTCGGCACGTTCAACGTCGAAAGCCCGAGGCCCGGTGCGTTCGCCGAACAGGATCTCAAGTTCCTGGCGCTGTTTGCCCGCGAAGTGGCGATCGCGCTCAACACGCTCAACCTGCTGGAGGCCGAGCACGAGTCGACAGCCGAGCGCAGCAGCACGCGCATGTTGCGGGATGTTTCATCGCCGGTGGACGAAATCCTCAACGATTCCGCCTGGCTGTTGGAAAAGTACATCGGCCACGACCCACCGATGGCCGAGCGATTGCAGCGAATCGTGCAGCACACGCGCCAGATTCGCGAAGTGATTCAGACCGTTGGTCAGGCATTGTCTCCCGAAGCGCGACAGTCACCGGCTCAGGGGAAGGTCAATTCCAGACTGCTGTCGAAGCGCGTCCTTGTGGCGGATGATGACCCTTCAGTCCGGCAGGCGGCTCACGAACTGCTCGAGCGGCAGGGCTGTATCGTCGAAACGGCTCACAACGGCGAAGAGGCGATCCTCATGTCCCGGCGGTTCGCCTACGACGTGGTGCTGGCCGACGTAAAGCTCCCCGACATGAACGGGGCCGAATGCTACCGCAGGCTGCAGGAGTCGAAACCGAAGCTGCCGATCATTCTGATGACAGGCTTCGGCTACGACGCGACTCATTCGCTGGTGAAAGCCCGTCAGATGGGCATGAAGTCGGCGCTCTACAAACCGTTCCGCCTTGACCAGCTCGTGAAGGCGATCGAGGATGCGATGAGCGTGGACTAAAGTCGCCTTTCACAGTAGCGGCGGCTGTCCCAGACGCCGAAGCGACTTGCGAGGTCGCTGCCAGGCTGCCGTGGCTGCAACAGTGGGACACGGCCCTCTTTGGTCTCCGCGTCTCGGAGAGCCGCGGCTACTGGCGCACCAGTGTCCTGCCGCGAACCCTGCCGTGGAAGATTAGTTCAATCTGTTGCGGCAGCCCGCTCCACGTTACTTCGGTGGTGATCGCGTCGAGGTTATCGAGCTTCCAGTCGCTTGAAAGCAGTCGCCAGATCTCGCGGCGGGGTTCATCGGGACACTCGGCCGAGTCGATCCCCTGCAGCGTGACGCCGCGCAGAATGAATGGGTACACGGTGACGGGCAGATCACTCCCCGCAGTGAGTCCACAACAAGTGACGCAGCCGCGATGACGGATCGACCGCAGCACTGTTCCCAGAATCGGTCCGCCGACGGTGTCGACCGCGCCTGCCCAGCGGGCCGACAGGAGCGGGCGGTTGCCGCGATCGTTTACTTCATCGCGTCCGAGCACTTGCGCCGCCCCATTGGCGATCAGCCAGTCGCGGGCATCGGCCTTGCCCGACGAAGCGTGGACTTCATAACCGAGCTTGGCGAGCAGCTTGACGGCCAGGATGCCGACGCCGCCGGTCGCCCCCGTCACGATGATCGGCCCGCGATTGGGCGTCACCTCGTGCCGCTGCAGTTGCCATACCGACTGCGCGGCTGTGAAGCCCGCGGTGCCGATGATCATTGCCTCTCGCAGCGACAGACCTTGCGGCCGGGCGACGACCCAGTCGGCCGGCACGCGAATGAACTCGCTCCAGCCGCCCCATGTGTCGGAGCCGAGGCCGCGACCGGTGACGATCACTTCATCCCCTTCGCGAAACCGCGTGTCGCCGCTGCTCGCCACGACGCCGGCCGCATCGATGCCGGGAACATGCGGAAACCGCTTCGCCACCCCGGGATGCCCCATCGCCGCCATCGCGTCCTTGAAGTTGAGGGACGAGTACTGCACCCGCACCACGATGTCTCCCTGCGGCAGCTCGTGCGTCGGCCTGCGCTCGACGCTCGTCGTCACCTGGTCCTTGCCGGACTTCTGGACGAGAAAACACGCGAATGTGTCGGGGAGCGTGGGCATGATGTCAGGTTAACGACGTGATGACGGGGTCGTGAAGTGACAAGTGCTCTTGGTACTTCGTCACCAGATCGCCCGCAGCGCCTTCAGCAGTCGCTCGACTTCTTCCGCCGTGTTGTAATGCAGCAGGCCGATGCGCAGGGTGCCACCAGGTTCGAGACCCATCGCTTCGGTGAAGGGGAGGGCGTAGTGATTCCCCGGCCAGACGAACAGTCCCTGCTCCGCCAGCGTCGCGGCCAGGTCTTGCGGCGACTTCGACGGATGCGTGATCGACACTGTCGGCACCCGCTCCTCGAACCGCGATGCGTCGGCAATGCCCCAGATCCGCACTCCGGGCAACTCTCGCAGTCCCGATAGCAGCGGCGCGAGCAGTGACTCTTCGTGTTGACGAATGATGCTGAACGCGGCGTCGAGTCCTTCGCGGCGGGACCGGCCGGCCCCTGTTGAACCCAGGCTCGCGATGTAATCAATCGCGGCCATCGCGCCGCAGATCCCTTCGTGGTTCTGCGTCCCCGTCATCCACCTACCCGGCAGCGCGTTCGGCGAGGGGCGCAGCTTGTAGGGTTCGATCGTTTCCAGATGTTCGCGCTTCCCCCACAGGATGCCGATGTGAGGGCCGAAAAACTTGTAGGCCGAACAGGCGAGGAAGTCGCAGCCGATGTCGGCCACGTTCATGCGGCGATGCGGGGCATAGTGGACGGCATCGATGAACGTCAGCGCCCCGACTGCGTGCGCCATCTCGACCAGTTCACGCACCGGGTTCACCGTACCCGTGATGTTCGACGCCCAGCCCACCGCCAGCAGTCGCGTGCGTGATGTGATCGCACGGAGGGCGGAGTTCATGTCGAGCGTGCCATCCTCCGGATTGACCTCAATGTGTTTGACGACCGCACCGGCATCGCGAGCCGCCAGCACCCACGGCGTGACGTTCGCATCGTGATCGAGCCGCGTGACGACGACTTCATCCCCCGCGCGCCAGGTGCGCCCCAGCGCCCGGCTGAGGGCCAGCGTCAGCGATGTCATGTTGGCCCCGAACGCGATCTCGTCCGGGTCGTCGGCTCCCACAAAGTCAGCGACTGCCTGCCGGGCCTCCGACAGCAGCGCATCGGTCTCACGGCTCGTGGCGAACGGCGCGCCGCAGTTGGCGTTCGAGTGCAGCAGATACCGCGACACCGCCTCGGCCACGCTCGCCGGCACCTGACTCCCGGCCGGTCCGTCGAAGTAGGCGACGGCATGGCCGTTGACCATGCGGGAAAGGGCGGGAAACTGACTGCGGATGTCGTTGGTCATTTGTTGTTACTCGCCATTCGCGACACTCCCTCCCCGTGGACCGGGAGCGGAGTTCCAAAAAAGCGTAACAAACAGACAACAGATGGCTATAATCAACTTCCAGCAATTGGCTGCCTGCGCGATAAGACGCACATCTCCGGCTTATAGGAAAAGGCAGTAACCTCCATGAACATGTTCGGCGAGTCGAGGAGTCCTAAATGGCGACCGAACCGCTGCCCGCGTCCAACGAGCCAGATCCGCTGCCCAGCGCCTTGGGGCTGGTGGTGCGTGCGACGGCGGTCGCACTGGCAGCGGCTTGGCTGGTGCGAGAATGGCACCAATGGCCAAACGGGACCGCGATGCTCGGCCCCTTGGGGTTAGTCTGGTACAACGGACCGAGCGCTGGCAATCTGGCCTGCTGTGCCGTTGGGCTGTTGTTGGTGCTCGCCTACCCAGTGCGTCCGGGTGCATTGACGGCGGCGATTTCCGCGTTTGGCTTGTTGTTCTGGGCGTTCATGGGAGTATTGGCTCAGGGCATCGGCTGCTAGCATCGTCATTAAGACTGACGACAGCTACAAACTGACTTCGCGTCAATCCCTCACTCCATACCGCACGATGCACCACAGGGCCTTGAGGCCGTCGCGGACTCCGATTTTCTTGCCCTGCTCGTACGTGCGGCCGTGATAGCTGATCGACATCTCGAAGACGCGGTATCTCCGCCGCGCGACGCGGGCGGTGATTTCGGGCTCGATGCCGAACCGCTTCTGTTTGAGTCTCGGCGCGACCTCCTGAATCACCTCCCGCTTGAAGAGCTTGTAACACGTCTCCATGTCGGTGAGGTTCAGGTTCGTGAAACAGTTCGACAGCATCGTGAGGAACTTGTTGCCGAGGTAATGCCAGAAGTAGAGCACGCGGTGGGGCTGATCTCCGAGGAACCTGCTGCCGAACACGACGTCGGCCCGGTCCTCGACGATGGCCTGCAGCAGTCGCGGAATCTCGGCCGGGTCGTACTCGAGGTCGGCATCCTGAATGATGACGGCGTCCCCTTTCGCCTCCAGAAACCCCGTCTTGACCGCCGCCCCCTTCCCCTGGTTCTTGTCGTGAAACTTGACGACGATCGTGTTGAGCGGATCGTTCCAATCGCGCGTCGCGTACTCCTTGAGCAGGTCGGTCGTGCCATCGACGCTGCAGTCATCCACGAGCACGATCTCCTTCCTGATCGGCACCGCTCGAATGCGGTCGAGAATGACCGGCAGCGTCTCGCACTCATTAAAGATCGGCACGATCACCGACAGCACGTAGTCCTTCGGAATCGCGTAGATTCCCAACTGCCTGCAGGCACCGTCGCCGAGCAGTTCGCGGCGGGCGAGGTACCAGTCCTGTGTGTAAGGCAGCCCGCGCATGCTCGAGTCAGCACCTGCATGAGGCGTGGCATGATGAGAAGTCGGTGATGACTCGATGAAGTCGTTCATGCTGGCATTAGGCTCCGCCTCAAGGGCAGGATCTGGCCGTTTCACGGGTGACGGTGATCGGAGTTCCTGCCGGACAGTCGGAACTTATTGGTTCCGACTCGACAAAGCATAAGGCCGGCGGACGCTAACGTGAACCAAGCCGGCGGATGCATTGAGGCCTCGGGAGCAAATGTGATGAGTGAGCGGCCTTCAAGCCTGCGACGCTGTCCAACTGACAAGTTCGTACAGCTTGGCCTTCGCGCTTCCTTTGTCGAGCAGCGAGCCGGCCAGTTCCACGCCGACGTGCAGCGTCGAGACCTTGCCCGTGACCAGGAAGGCGCTGGCGGCATTCGCGACGATGATGTTGCGGGCCGCGCCCTTCGAGCCGTCGAGCACGTTGCGAATGACATCGGCGCTCTCTGCGGCCGACGAGACTCGCAGGTCATCGGGCGTGCATTCGGGCAGGCCGAAGTCGCCGGCGCTCCAGCAGAGATGCTCGACGTGGCTCCCCTTCACTTCGAAGGCTGAAGTCAGGTTCCAGAGAGCGACTTCATCAAGCTGATTGGCTCCGCAGACGACGAACGATCGCTGTGTCCCCAGTCGCGCGAGGGCCTCTGCCATCTTCTCGGCCGTCTCGATCGAGTTGGCGCCGAGCAGTTGATGCTGCGCTCCCGCCGGATTCGTGAGCGGCCCCACCAAGTTGAAGATCGTGCGAAACCCCAGAGCCGCCCGCACGGGGGCGACGTGCTTCATCGCGGAATGGAGCAGCCTCGCGAAGCAGAAGCCGATGCCGACTTCGTCGATGCAGCGGCCGACCTGTTCGGGAGTGAGGTTGATGTTGACTCCAAGCTGTTCCAGCACATCGGCCGATCCGCTGGAACTCGACACGCTGCGGTTGCCGTGCTTCGCCACCGGCACGCCTCCCGCCGCGACGACGATGGCCGTTGCCGTGCTGATGTTGAACGTCTGCAGACCATCGCCGCCGGTGCCGCAGGTGTCGACGAGGCCGGTGCGGGTCGTGGGGATGCGGGTCATCCGTTCGCGCATGGCGCCAGCGACGCCGGCCAGATCATCAGCCGTCTCGCCGCGCAGGGCGAGAGCTGTGAGTAGTGCCGCGATCTCCACTTCACTCGCGTCCCCATCCATGATGACGCCGACGGAGGCAGCGAACTGTTCGCGGTCGACGGGCTGGCCCAGTCGAAGTGCGGCGACGACGGGGGCCAGGGAGGCGTGCATTGTGGAAGAGGTCGGAGGTCAGGATTGTGAGAGAGTAACTTCAGGATTTGAGATTGATCATCGGCGCGACATCGTCAGCCCCACAGGGGCGCCAGAAAATAGCCCAGGGCATCGCCCTGGGTTCCTGGCTAAATGTCCCTAGCCCTGTAAGGGCGCGACAGAACGGCTTCGAACGATTCTGTCGCCCTTTCAGGGCTGTCGATTCTTCCTTGCTTGAATACCCAGGGCGATGCCCTGGGTTATTATCTTTTGCCCCGAGGGGGCAGTCGTGCGAAGTCAACAGACTTGGCTTCACGCGCCATCATCTTCCGAAGGCCGCGACGGCGCGTCAAACATACAACACATCATCGGTAATCCGCTGCACCTTCCCTTCGCGATCCACGCAGGCCAGCAGCGTCTTGCCGGTGGTGATCACGGTGTGGCCGCGGGTGATCTGATACTCGTGCTCGAGCTTCGCGGGCGTGAGCCGGGCGATCCACACCTTCACCTTCAGCACATCGTCGTACCGGGCAGGCTGCCGATAGTGCACCTCGGCCTTCACCACGACGAGGAAGTGGCCGCGGCGTTCCATGTCGCGGTAGTCGCCCCCCTGCGCCCGAAACAACTCGGTGCGGGCCACCTCGAAGTAACTGAGATAATTGCTGTGATGCAGAAACCCCATCGCGTCGGTCTCGACATACCGCACGCGAATCTCGGTTTCGTGGGATTGGATGGAGCGTTGGGACATGGTGCAATTGTAGCGAAAGCCAACACTAGTGCTGCGTCAACGCCGGAAGTTCGGGTAGGCGTGCGGGGTGGGATGTGGGAAGCTGCCGGGGACCAAGGAGGGTTCCCATGCCCAAGAAGTATGTGGTTCGATTGACGCGTTCGGAACGTCAGACGCTGCGTGAGAT
>JANNSB010000078.1:0-1769 GCA_031402175.1 Planctomycetaceae bacterium | reverse complement strand
GCGAATCCGTCTTCGAACCATCCGCGTCTGATGCGATCGTTGATGCACATCCGCCGCCGCGGAGGCAAGGTGATCGTCATCAACCCGCTCAAGGAACGCGGACTGATGCGGTTCAACGTCCCCAGCGACGTGCGCAGCCTGTTGTTCGGCACACAGATCGCCAGCGACTACATCCAACCCCACATCGGCGGCGACATGGCGCTGCTGACCGGTGTGGCCAAGGAAGTTCTCGAACGCCGCGGGCACGATGCCGGCTTCATCGCCAATCACACCGAGGGCTTCGTCGAGTTCCAGAAGTCGGTCGAGTCGACCACTTGGGACGAGATCACGCAGCGGTCGGGCGTCGACAGGCCGACGATCTCGCATCTGGCCGAGCAGTATCTCGCGGCGAAGAACGTCGTGATCGGCTGGTGCATGGGGATCACTCATCATCTGCATGGAACGAACAATGTTCACATGATCTCGAATCTCGCCCTGCTGCGCGGCATGGTCGGCCGATCGCATGCGGGACTGATGCCGATTCGCGGCCACAGCAACGTTCAGGGTCTCGGCACCGTCGGCGTCGCGCCGGCTCTCAAGCAGGTGGTCCTGGAGCGCTTTCAGAAGTCGCTGGGCTTCGAGGCTCCCAAGTCCCCCGGCCTCGACACGATGGCCTGCATGGACGCCGCCCATCGCGGCGAAATGGACATCGCCCTCTGTCTCGGAGGCAACCTCTACGGCAGCAACCCCGATCCCCACCGCGCGTTCGCTGCGTTTCAGAAACTGAAGACCGTGGTTTACATGTCGACGACGCTGAACACGGGGCATGCGTGGGGGACGGGCGACAACACGCTCATCCTGCCGGTGTTGCCGCGGGATGAAGAACCACAGCCGACGTCGCAAGAGTCGATGTTCAGTTACGTGCGTCTCAGTGACGGCGGCAAGGCTCGTTTCGACGGCCCGCGCAGCGAAGTGTCGATCCTCTCCGACATTGGTCGGCGGATTCTCGCGAGCGAACGCCGCATGCGCTGGGATCAGCTCGAAAGTCATGCCGCGATCAGGCAGCTCATCAGCGAAATGATTCCCGGTTACGAAGAGTTGCCGGGACTCGACCGCAAGCGGCAGGAGTTTCATGTCCCCGGCCGCGCGGTGCATGAGTACAAGTTCCCCACGCCGAGCGGCCGCGCGAAGTTCCTGGTGTCGCCGCTCCCCGCGCTTCCCGCGAGCAACGGTCATTTGCGGCTGATGACGATTCGCTCGGAAGGGCAGTTCAACAGCGTGGTCTACGACGAAGAGGATTACTATCGCGGGCAGGAACGCAGGGATGTCGTGCTGATGAATGCGGCAGACATCGCGAGGAAGGGCCTGAAGGTCGATCAGCGGGTCAAGATCACGGCGGCGACCGGCGAGATGCGGGCGATTCTGGTGCGCGAGTTCGACATCCGGGCCGGCAATGTCGCGATGTACTACCCCGAGGCCAACGTGCTCGTTCCCGGCGATGTCGACCCGCTGTCGAAGACGCCGGGCTTCAAGTCGGTGCTCGTGACGATCGAACCGGAACCCGGCCTGTAGCGGCGTCTGTCCCCAGACGCGGAGAACGAAGGAAAACGTGATGTGCGGTGATTCAGCGCGCCCACCAGTTGACGCTTGCGGCGGCCGTCTGCAATTGAACACGCGTTTCCGCCTTGCCTCGGCGTCTGAGGATGGATCACACAATCAGACAGCAACAATTTAACACATGTTGATGGGTATTGAACAGGGGTCAGTCGCGGCGTCTGTCCCCAGACGCC
>JANNSB010000077.1:0-16366 GCA_031402175.1 Planctomycetaceae bacterium | reverse complement strand
CCGCGTCTGCCCCCAGCCGGGGGGCACCGATGGGGGCCGCCATGGGGGCGACCCGCCTAAACCGTAACCGCGTGTTTCCCCTGGGTCGCGGCGGCTGGGGCCAGCCGCCGCTACGCGGCCGCCGAGTCTTTTTTCGTGAACAGCGGGGTTTCGCCGCGGACGATGGCGGGGGTGATGAGGTACTTCTGGCCCGGTTCCTGGTCGGGAAGTTCGAACATGATTTCGAACATCACTTCCTCGACGACGGCCCGCAGGCCGCGTGCGCCGGTTTCGCGACACTTGGCGATCTTGGCGATCTCCTTCAGGGCCTCGTCCTCGAACTCGACCGTCGCCTCCTCCATCTCGAAGAACTTCTGATACTGCTTAATCAGCGAGTTCTTCGGCTCGGTGAGGATCCGCACGAGGTCGGCCTCGCCGAGCGGAGCCAGCGTCGTCAGGATCGGCAGCCGGCCCACGAGTTCGGGAATCAGACCGAATTCGAGAATGTCCTCGACCGCCACCTGGCTCAGAAGTTCCTGCTGCTGCTCCTTGGCCTGCTTGGGATCCTGGCCGAAGCCGATCATCTTGCGGCCGAGCCTGCGGCCGACGATCTCGGCGAGTCCGACGAACGTCCCGCCGCAGATGAACAGGATGTTCGTGGTGTCGACCTGAATGTACTGCTGCTCGGGGTGCTTGCGTCCCCCCTGCGGAGGCACGTTCGACACGGTCCCTTCCAGCATCTTGAGCAGCGACTGCTGCACCCCTTCGCCCGACACGTCGCGAGTGATCGAGACGTTGTGGCTCGTCTTCCCGATCTTGTCGATCTCGTCGATGAAGATAATGCCCCGCTGTGCCGTCTCGATCTCGAAGTCGGCCGCATGCAACAGCTTCAGCAACAGGTTCTCGACGTCTTCGCCGACGTAACCGGCTTCGGTGAGGGTGGTCGCGTCGCCGATGGCGAACGGCACCTGCAGGAACTTCGCCAGACTTCGCGCCAGCAAGGTCTTGCCGCAGCCGGTCGGCCCGATGAACAGGACGTTCGACTTGTCGATTTCGATGTCCCCGTCGCCCGACTCGCAGGCGGTGAGGCGCTTGTAGTGGTTATGGACGGCGACGGCGAGAATCTTCTTGGCCCTGGTCTGCCCGATCACGTACTGATCGAGGTGCGTGACGAGCTCACGCGGGGCGGGAATGCGGGTAAAGAGCTTCTTCGGCTCGCCCCGGCGCTTGCGTTCCTTATCCAGGATCGAATGGCACAGGTCGATGCACTCGCCGCAGATGTAAACGTCGGTCGGCCCTTCGACAAGCGGCCCGACATCGCGGTAGCTCTTGCCGCAAAACGAGCAATTGGCGTTCTTCTTGCCAGTGCCCCGTTTGGAACCCAAATCTTTTTCGGAAGGCATTCGTGGTCCTTCAAGGATGTCGATCGAATCTACTCGATCCACTTTACTCCGTGGCCGCCTCCGATTCTCGGCCGACAGAGTGGAATTCAGGGTGAATCATCATGATCCGCACGACACGTATATGCCGAACGGTGTGCCGTCTCCATATCGTCGGCAGTTCCGATTTACTCGGCACTTCCGTCACCTTCCTTGAGGGGAGGCGATTCCGGCGGCTGTGGGGCCGCCAAACGACTCTTGATGGATCGGAATTCTTCTTCGGTCAGGTCACCTTCCCGTCGCAACTCTCGGAATTGCGTGAGCAATTCGTTCGAGTCGACGGCACGACCTGCATCTTCCCGCCACCAGGAACGGAGCCAGTACACAACTCCGGCAAGGATCAGCAGAGCAACACACAGGCCAATCCACGCGAAAAACGATTCGCCCAGGAAATCCCAGAAGTCGGTCGGCCTGCGACGGATCACTCTTGGCCGATTCTCCGCCGGTGCAATCCGTTGCACGCGAATTATCCCCGCCCAGGCCGATGCGAGCAAGTGCTCCATCGGCTGATCCAGCCGATGCCGGAAAGGAAACTCTTGCAAGATCGACTGCAAGTTCTGCACACGGTTCCCCGTCAACTCACGACTTCGTCCAGCACGTCTTCGTGGACATAGATCGGCAGGATCGGATCATGATGCACGGCCAGCGCGATCGCATCGCTGGGCCGGCTGTCGAGCGAAATGAGTTCCCCGTCCTTCATGATGCGAATCTCGGCGTAGTACACCTGATCGACGAGGCTCGTCACCAGTATGTCCTGCACTTCGCCGCCGAGCAGTTCGATCGCGTTCTTGAGCAGTTCGTGCGTCGGCGGGCGCGGCGGCACGACCTGCTGCACGCGGCGGTCGATGCTGGTCGCCTCGAAAAATCCGATCAGGATCGGCAAGGTCCGCTCGCCTTCGACTTCCTTCAAGAACACGACCTGCTGGTCGTTGATCTCGCTGATCATGATCCGAGCCAGTTCCATTTGAACAAGCACGGTGGTACTCCCCTGCAAACGACGCTTCGTTGCGTCTGGTCTCGATCAAGTCTTCTGCCCGTCCAGCGTATCATGCAGGACGGGTGAAAGGATAATGTCCAGCCCGATCGTCGTGGTTTCAATCTTCCATTCGTTGCGGTGCCAGTCGCGAATCATCCGCCGCGCCTCCAGCCGGTCGAGAGTCTGCTCGACGTAGATCGGCACCTTGTCTTCGTATTCCTGCAGGAAGTTGAGCTTGCGGCCAAACAGGTTGAGCAACCCCGTCAGACTCGACAACCCGTGCTCGGCGACCCATTTTTCTCCCTCCGGAGATGCAGGGTCGGGGCCCTGTAATGTGAGCCGAAACGACTTGGCCGTCTTTCCGATGCTGGCGAACAGCCCGTCTCCTAAGCCTATGAAGTCCTTGTGCAGCACCCGCACGGTTCCTTTTTGAACGCGGGAGGCCTTGTAAATATGATCGAGGTCCGTTTCGAGGAAGTCGGCCTTGAGAGCCAGATTGAGAGCCTTTGCCAAGTTCCTGAGGGCGGATGTGACAGGCTGCGTTCGGGGAGAAATCGACAACTCCAGATCGGTGATCGTACCGGCCTTGCGGGCTGTAATGACTTCGCCTTCCACCGAGGCGGGCAGTCCCAAAGCCAGATCGAAATCCCCCTTGGCAGCATCGTCTCCCATTGACATCCCCAGCCGGCATGAAGTCCGTGAATTCGGCGGCATCCGCCTACATCGCCCCTATACTCTACTATCCGAGTCTAGGGATCATGGGGGCTGAGCTTCAATCGAACGGAATCGCCGCAGCCTTCACAAGATCCCGCACGACGCGACTGACAGGTATCAAACTGTATTCAAGTGACACAGATTCAGGAGCTAGATTCGATTTCCCTCACAGCCGATCAGGCATCGGCAGTCGCCGCGGGCCAGCGTGAATCCGCGCCGCATCCTACCCACCACAATCGTCCCACCACCCACTCGCCCCGCGTGCGGATTCTCTTCTTCTGCCATTACTTCCCGCCCGAAGTCAATGCACCGGCCTCGCGCACCTACGAGCATTGCCTGCGGTGGGTCCAGGCCGGGCACGAAGTGACCGTCATCACCTGTGTTCCCAACTGTCCCGACGGCGTCGTCTTCGAGGGATACCGCAACCGCCTTCGCAGGCAGATTGAAACCATTGATGGCATTCGCGTTGTTCGCGTCTGGAGTTGGATCGCCCCCAACGCCGGCACGTTTCGCCGCATTTGCAACTACCTCAGCTACATGTTTGCCGCCTCGTGGCGGTCGCTCTGGGAAAAACGGCCCGATGTCATCGTCGCCTCATCGCCACAGTTCTTCTGCGGCTGGGCGGGAGTGTTCGCCTCGTGGCTCCGCTGGCGGCCGCTCGTGCTTGAGATTCGCGACATCTGGCCCGACTCGATCGAGGCCGTCGGAGCCATCCGCAACCGGCTGCCAATCAGGATTCTCGAATTCCTCGAACGCTGCATGTACCGCTCGGCCCGGCGGATTGTGGCCGTCGGCGGCGGCTATCGCGACATCATTGTCGAAAAATTGCCCAAGGTCGCCGGGAGAACGAGCGTCATCACGAATGGCGTCGATCCCGCTGTGTTTCCGCAACTGCCGCGAAATGATGAATTCCTCGCCCGCTATGGCCTCGCCGGCAAGTTCGTCTGCTCATACATCGGCACGATCGGCATGGCGCACGGCCTCGATGTCGTTGTCGAGTCGGCTCGCAAGCTACAGGCAGCAGGCCGCAAGGATGTCGCCTTTCTGCTCGTCGGCGATGGTGCACGGCGCGATCCGCTCGAACAAATGGTGCAGCGTGATGGACTCGGTGAGTGGGTCAAGTTCACAGGCAGGCTGCCCCGCGAACAGATGCCGACAGTGCTCGCTTCAAGTGATGCGTGCCTCGTGCACCTGCGCGGCACGGATTTGTTCGAGACGGTGATTCCGTCAAAGATCTTCGAGACGATGGCGATGGGCCGGCCGATCATCATGGGAGTGAAAGGCCCGGCTCGCGACATCGTGCTTGAGGCCAATGCTGGCGTGCCGATGGAGCCCGATTCCACCGATGATCTGACGGGCATCCTGCTCAAGATGTCCGACGACCGCTCCTGGACGGCATCGCTCGGCGTCAAAGCCCGCGAGTTCGTCCTCGCAAATTACAACCGCGATAAGCTCGCAGCCGAGTATCTTACGCTTCTGGAAGAAGTCGCGCAGGGATCAAGCTAACGTAGATTGGCCCCAGTGAAATGCGGCACCGGCTGCCAAATCAGCAGCCCCGCAGGGGCGCAACAAGATAGCCCAGGGCAACGCCCTGGGTATGCAGTGGGAAAAAGAATTCAAGCCCTGTAAGGGCGGCAGAAAGTCGTTTCATTCGGCGACGCATCACCATGAGAGCTTCTCTCCCAATGGGAGCGGGAGTCAATTCGATCAATACGCCGCGAAGAAACTCCGCAGCTCGTTCGCGGTCTCTTCCGGAAGCTCAGCCGGCAACCAATGCCCTGATTCTGCGAATCGCACGACCTTCCTCGCGTTGAAGTGGTCAGCCGTCCAACCGGGAAGATACGGGTCGTGCTCGCCCCACAAGACCAGTGTCGGAATCTTTGCGGTCATCTCGAGCATCGGCGGTGCCCACTGCTCGAAGTCTTCGGGGTTCGCCGCGCGGTAGAGCCGCAATGCCATCCACTTCCACTGCAGGGACAGCATGTCGTAGACGTGGCGGATCTGCTCATCAGTGAGTTTCTTTGATCCTTCTCGCATCGAAGAACGAAACGCCCGCCAGGGAATCACCAGCATGCTCAACTCCCCCAACACCGGCGTGCGCCAGACCCGGCCGCGCCAGTGCCACTTCATCCCCGACACGAACGCGCAGTGATTGATCACCACGATCCGCCGCAACTTGGCCGGATGCATTACCGCCCACGCCATCGCGAACACGCCGCCGAAGTCATGTCCCACCAGATTGATCGGCTCGTGAATGCCCAGCCCCTCGACGACCTCATCCACGAACCGGGCGAGATTCTCCGGTGAACAATCAAAATTCCGCGGAGCCTTCGACCTCGCGAATCCTGGCAGGTCGATCGCAATGCAGCGATACTGGTCCTGCAGCCGGTCGATCACTCCGTCCCACAGGTCCGCGCTGTCGGGATTGCCGTGCAGTAACAGAATCGGTTCGCCCGAGCCGACATCCCGGACAAAGACCTCGACGCCCAACGCAGTAATCGACATGTTGGAAAATCAGAATGAGATTAACTCGCTACCGCTTCGGTGTGACTCGTTTCACTCCGCTATCCATCGTTTAACGCCCAGCCGATAGCTGGCACCTGCTGATCGTGACGGAACGCGTTGCATCACTCACGGCATTCCCGCAGAGGATACCACTGCGAGCCACTTGTCTCACAGGGATGACGACGCGGCGGACACTCTCGTTTAGCGCTCTCGCCGGCCGGTCAAGGCGTGCCACCGGCTTGTTGTTTCGGTTAACATGCAGCCGACATGAACTCCTCAGTCCAACCCAGTTCGCCGGAAGCGCGATCGTTCGATCTCATCGTTCTGGGCGGCGGACCGGCGGGCACTTGCGGGGCCGGCACAGCCGCGATCTTCGGGCGGCGCGTGGCGCTCGTCGAGAAAGAGTTGCAAGTCGGGGGTGCCGGCATCATCACGGGTACCATTCCCAGCAAGACCTTGCGCGAGACCGCATTGGCGCTCTCGGGTTGGCGTTCCCGCAAACTTCACGGCGTGGACCTTTCCTTGCGCCGCGCGGCGACCGTCGCGGATTTCACTCGGCACCAGCGGGAAGTGAGTGCAGACGAGAGCCGGAACATTGCAGCGCGGTTGGAATCGCTGGCCGTGGAGCGCTTGCGGGGGACGGCGAGTTTCGTCGACGCTCACACCGTTCGCGTCGCGCGTTCCGACGCTCCGGAAGTCTGGTTGCGTGGGGAGATAGTCCTGATCGCCACGGGATCGACGCCGTTTCGGCCGCCAGAGTTTCCGTTCGCGGATGATCGCGTGCACGACTCGGACGAGTTGCTGCATCTCCAGGCTCTGCCGACGCGGCTCGCGGTGATCGGCGCGGGTGTGATCGGCAGCGAATACGCCTGCACCTTCGCGGCGATGGGGGTGGAGGTGCATGTGGTGGATGGACGCGAGTCATTGCTGCCGTTTCTCGACGGCGAAATCTCGCTCGCCTTGACCGCGGCGATGACGGCGGGGGGCGTGAAGTTTCATTGGCGGGAGAAAGTGACGCACTGCGATGCGTCTGCGCCCGGTGATGTGCGGCTCACATTGTCGAGCGGCACCACGCTCGATTGCGACGCCGTACTCGTCTGTTCGGGACGTTCGAGCAACACCGGTGAGTTGAATCTTGCCGCCGCCGGCATCACGCCGGGCAAACGTGGCGTCATTTCGGTGAATGCGCGGTATTGCACTGAGGTGAGCCACATCTACGCGGCTGGCGACGTGATCGGCGCGCCCGCGCTGGCCGCCACGGGTATGGAACAGGCGCGGGTGGCCATGTGCCACGCCTTCAACATCACGGCCAAGGCGGATCTCGCGCCGCTGTTGCCCACGGGCATCTACACCATTCCGGAAGTCAGCATGGTGGGCGAAACCGAAGAGACGCTCAGGCAGCAGGGGGTCAAGTTCATCGTGGGTCGCGCCCGGTACGCCGACAATCCGCGAGGGCGCATCATCGGCGACGATACCGGTCTGCTGAAACTGCTGTTCCGTCAAGACGACATGCGATTGCTCGGAGTACATATTATTGGTGAACAGGCGACCGAGATTGTCCATCCCGGACTGCTGGCGCTGCTGACCGAATCGGGCGCGAACCTGTTCAACCGCGCGTGCTTCAATTACCCGACGCTGGGCGACCTCTACAAATCCGCCACATACGACGCGATCTTGCAGCGTGATAGGGGTTAGCAATTGGTGAGTCGGCCAGACTTAAGTGGCGGAGCTTTTCACCTGCTACCTACTTGCCCTGGATGACCTGAATCGTCTCCTGACAGGCGTTGCGGAGCAGCGGATCGACGGAGCCGGCAACTGTCCGCAGGGCGGGAATCGCAGCGGCAGCCTTGGGGCCGATGGCGGCGTTCGTGTGGCACGCCACGACCAACGGGACCAACGGGAGCGGCGTGGCGATCGCGGCTGGAGCGTGAGATGTCAGTGTCAGGTTCCCCGCGCTTAGGTCTTGGGTCAACTCCGCGATGCCAAGCGTGACCACCATTCGCCACGCCCGCCGGGCCACCCTGCCGCCATTACGTGACCGACGTGCACGCCACGATCCTGAAACAGCTCGGCCTGGACTCCCGCCGCCTGGAAATCCCCGGCCGCAAGCGCCTGGAAATCGACCACGGCGTGGCGATCGAGGCGATTCTGGGGTAAAGGCCAAAAACCGCTGAAGTAGCGCGTGATATCGCGTCTGAATCGTCGCCATCAGCTTGCTGTTTCGCTTTTGATGCGGCAATGACGTTGATGTCAACGATTGGAGGCCAGGACAATGAATCGCAAGTCAATCGCAAGTCTGGTCCCGCTTTGCTGCCTCTTTTTCTTGGGGGAGGTGGTGGCCGATGACGCTCCGATGGACGAGGCTTTCGGTGAGGCCCCGGTCCCCTCCGCTGTCGAGATCTCCCCTGCTGACAGCGAATACCTCATCGGCGTCAATCGGCTGGCAGCAGCGTACGAACGGTTCTGGCGCCTCGCCGATGCGATCCAGGATCAGGATGACACCCCTGACATTCGGAAGTTTTTCCTGTTCAGGGATCTCGGTCGCGGCGTCCTCAACTTCGATGGACCGCTGTCGATCTTTTCAATGGAACCAGAGCCGAGGTCATTTGCCTATGGCGCACGATGGCTCGTTCAGGACCGAGTGACGGCCGCTCAAAGCCTGCAGGCTGCCGCCGGTCTCGAAGATCGCGAGGAATTCCGGGGTCATACGCGGATGCCGTTTATCGGCACGATGCCCGCGGCGTTCGACGGGATGGTGCTGACGATCGGCGATGCCTATTCCAACCAAATCCGCCGATCGCCGATCGATCGCATCCTTGCGTCTGCCCCATTGACCGAAAGTCTGACCGAGGCCGAGTGCGCCGCTCTCGCGGAAGCCGATGCCTTCGCTGTCATCGACGGCGAAACGAGTTATGTGAAGGAGTTCTGGAATCAGAGTCTCGCGCCGCCGCGGGCGGAGTCTTCCGAGTCCAGGACCGAAGAGCAGCAGGTGCAACACGAAATCTGGCAGCTCACCCAGGATGTCGAATGGCTGACGCTCGGAATTTCGGTCGATTTCGAGGACGAAGAAAAAGTCACACCAGCCGGCGCGATCTACGAGACTTCCTTTCTTCTCGATCACGAGGCCGAGAGCGGGTCGAGCGCATTGCTCACCCGGCTGTCGAGCGATCGGCCCGCCACGCTCGCGGGGCTGCCGGCCGGCGACCCGTTGCTCATCTTCACGGGTGAGTTTGCGGGGGAGGACAATCAAACCTACTATCGACAGCTTGCCGAACTCGGCGGACGTTATTGGAATCGCCAGCGCGGCTATCGGGATTCGTTGTCGGTGCGGCAGTTCTATGGCATCTTCGAAGAAGTGGGGGAGCACATGCAGGGGGTGCGATTCGCGGTCTATCGCAATCCCGATCCCAATGGCATGGGGGTCTACAGTGTGGTGTTCATCGCCGACGCCGATGATCCCGCCGCACTGGTCGAGGAGCTGCGGCAGATGATGCGTCTGGCGCGGGCGGAAGAGGTCGATGTCGACGATCCGTCCGGCGCGGTGACCGACGAAGAGATCGCCGACCTCGTGCGCAACCTGGGAGATCGGCTCTTTCGCGTCCGACGAGAGGCCACGAACCGTTTGCTCGTGATCGGCACCCGGGCGACGCCGCTCCTAGAAGCGGCGCTGGACGATGAGTCGCTGGAACTGCGGACGCGGGCGAAAGTTATTCTCGATCACTTCGCGACACTACAGACTGATGAGGCGCGCCGCTTCTTCGGATCGGACTTGTTGGAGCAACTCGATCCCGACTACCGGTACATCGTCGCGGGCGAAACTCTTAGCGACGGGACGCCAGTCGACTGGATTTCGGTGACCGTGCCGGAAGAGTCGCAGCCGCATGTGCAGCGGTTGGAGGCGTGGCTCGGCACCGACTGGGACCGCTGGCGACTGGTGCAGACCGGGGATCACGTCGCCGTCTACATCGGCTCGCGCCCGGAAATGCTGGAGGAGACACTGTCATGTCTGCGCGAATCCGCAGAGCCGCAATTACACGTCGCGGGATGGAGCGAGGAGGAACCGCATCAGTTCGTCCTGCACTTGGATGCGTATGAGTTCGTTCCCGCGGCACGCTGGCAGCCGTCGCAGCTCGAGCCTGGCGTGGAGCCGGGATTGACGAGCTTCGGCCTCGACTTCGCCGCCGACGCGGTGCGGATCGACGCCTACTCGCCGGTCACACAGGTACGCCGGCTGGGGTCGATGTTCTTTTAACAAGTCGAGAGTCCCCCAATAAGATGACACTCCATCGCCTCGACGGGTGACACTGCCAGAGTGTGCCACTGGCTTTGCCAGTCACGCGTAGGTCAGGCTCTCGCCTGACGAACGCTGCAATCACCGGCCACCCGATAGCTCGGCGGGGTTGAACCCCGCCGCTCATTGCGCCCCTTATTGCAGTCCCAAACCGTCGACCCAGATCACCAGCGGCGGTGCGCCCCAGGAGTCGAACCCCAGGTCGATCGTCTGCACTGCGTCCGGGACGCTGCCGGTGGATTGCCATTGCTCATCGCCAGTGAGCGGGACGGAAAAGTACGTCCACCCTTCCCGGGCCTCGATGTACGGCGGTGCACTCAGGAAGTCCCGAGCCGGAGTCAGTTGCAGTATCTGCCCATCCGCGCCGGTCAGCGTGATCAAGGGATTGACGTCCTGCCAGGCGGGCACGTTTTCGTTGCGAGTTTTGAGCCAAAAGACGAGTTGCGACCGCCCGGCCAACGTCACCGGTTGAGCGAGTGCGCACCGCAGCGTCACCCGTCCGCCGCTATAGGGGTGAACGTTCGCGCGAAGCGACGTCTCCCCCAGCAGCCGCACGTCATGATCGGGAGTGAATTCGACGATGGAGTCGGGATCAATCCACGACCACGCGGCCGTTTCTCCCTCGGTGCCGAGTTCGTCCACCGGTTCGATGGCGTAGACATCGCGCCAGTCGAGGTCGGACAGCAAGCCGTTGTTCACTGTGAGGGCCACGCGATAGAACCCGGGCTCCGGAAACGCGTGGCCCAGCGTCGCGTTCTCGCCGGTCGTCTCGGGGCCGACGAACCAGCGATAACTGAGCAGACGATCGTTCGGGTCGCTGCTGGTGGATGCGTCGAATGAAACGAGATCTCCCACCTGCACCATGTCCGGTCCGCGCAGCACCGCGACGGGAGGCTGGGTGATGCCGGCCGGCCCGTTGTGCTCGATCAGCCCCACGACATTCTCGACCTGCTCGACCTCCGCCACGGTGTTGCCCTCGAACCGGTTGGCCGCCAGATCGAACAACTGCGCGTGCTGGAGATAGATCCCCCAGCGGTTCTCGACGAGTTCGTTCTGCTCGATGATCCAGTGGAAGGCGTTCCATTTCTGTCCGCCGGAGTCGAGATCACCGATGGCGGCGATGCCGGCACCGTTGTTGCCTTCACAGCGGTTGCCCCGGACGACCGTGTGGCTCGACGGCCCGAACATAAACACAATGCCGGCATGCCCGTCGTCGGGCAGGTGCGGAGAGTTGTGGAAGCCGTCGGGCAGGCCGTTGAACGAGGCTTCGTTCTCGATGACCTCGTTCTGATCGGACGCGCCCAGCCAGAAGCCGTAGCTGCCGTGGTTGGCCTTGTTGCGGAGCCAGGTGTTGCGGGGGGACCAGGCTTCGACGCAGTTGTTGTTCGCGTAGGAACAGTCGTTGTCTTCGAAGACGTTGCCGGTGCTGACCCAGTTGTTGAGCACGCGGACAAAGATGCCATCCCCGCCGTGGGTGCAGTCATTGCCGATGAAATGGTTGTCGTTCGAACCGCTTTCCATCAGCACGCATGTCGAGTCGCGGGCGTGCACTTCGCCGGGATCCTTGCGCAGGCCGTAGCTGAGGTTGTTGTTCCGGACGGTATTGCGGCAAGCCGTCCAGAGCTTGAGGCAGGTGTTCGACGTGTGGGAGAAGTCGTTGTCTTCGAGCACGTTGTCGCTGGAGTCGACGAGGACGCACGCGTCCCAGACCCGGTTGGCCTTGTTGCGCTGCAGCGTGCTGCCGGTGACCCGCTCCAGCAGGATTCCGCCGCGCCGGCCGTTCTCTCCCCAACCGAAGGCGGGATCGTGGAAGTTGTCGGAGAAGTCGCAGTCCTCGATCGTCCAGCCAGAGCCGTCGACGACGTGCAACCCGGTCTCCCACCCTTTCGCGTTGACATTGCGCAGCGTAACGTTCGAGACCCCCTCGGCTGCGATCGCGCTGCCGTGGAAGTCCGTGGGGTCACCTTCCTCGGCCCCGATCAGCCAGGCGCCGCGGCCGTCGATGGTGATGCCGGAAGCCTGGACGACGATCGGGCCGTAGGTGCGGCCGGGGTCGAGCGTGGTGTCGGCGGTGATGATCAGCGGCTCGGATTCATCGTCCGCCGCGAGCGATGCGCCGCACAGGCACAGTGCGAGTAGTACAGGCAGGAGTGCCACGCGTGACTTGGAAAATGTGATCATGAGCGTCTCGACAAGTGATCGCAGCGGGCCGGAATCGTAAAGACAGTTTCAAGTCCCATGGTAACCCGAAGCGTCAGCGAGGGCGACGTGACGTTTGGCCTGGTCATCATCGAACACGCGCCTTGCGGGATGCGGTTTTGAAACTGCCTCTACCAATGCGTTCGGGATACCGTGGGTGGCCCCGATAGCTTGGCTATCGGGGACGACAAAGTCGGTGGGAGGTCATTGACTGCGACCTCCCACGGCTACCGCCGCCCCGAAAGGATCTTTCGGGGCCACCCGCGTTCCTCGGCCTCCGGGAAGCTGAGCGCGAGACTGCGAAATTCGTCGGCGGTCATGCGGAACTACACACCGGGCGCATCGTCGGCAATTGGGACGAGTCCGACGTCGACCTGCGGCAATGAATCCGTGTGAGAAATGAGTCGATCACCATGCCTCTTCTGCATCTTCACGTAGCGCTCGACGAGCTTTCTTGGATCGTGATCGACTGACGCGGAGATGCGATGGCGAACTTCCCGAATGGCCGTGATGGTTGGATCGTCTTTCATGTTGATGCACTCCCTCCCAGCAGTTCGATCGGCGTTACGATGGTCGGCACGAACAACCCCAATAGGGTGTTGATGCGTCGAATGTGACCAAACTTGTTGGCATTCGCCAAGTGGCGACAGTTCCATGTTACCAGAAAATCGCACTTGTAAAACGATGCGATTGCAAGGTGTAGTGCATCTCCGGCCGGGTCTTTCGGCATCACATGATGCGCGATGTATGCTTCGACAATATCTCCAATATCCTCGTTGATCTCGAGCAGCGGGACGGCCGACATGAGTTCCAACGTGTCATCTTTACTCGGAAATGATCCCGTCTCCAATTCGTCAATGACGGCTTCGCTGGAGAATACGGCGTACTCATCAAAATGGATGTCCCACCATTCGCGCGTCCAATCGCGCCTCGCAATCATTTCGGGTTCCGAGCGAACTTCAAAATAGAAGCTCGGAATCGACGTTTCGATGTACACACTGCGCTTCATGATCTCGATGAATTCACCTTTGATTGCTGGCGATGCTGCTCACGCCTGCCCCACGATTGTAGCTGAAACGGATCGCGGCGGCCCAGACCGGCATCAAGGAGTGAATCCTGATCCACTGCACTCTGATCTAGCCTCGATTTCCCGTTTCCGGCTACAACTCCGCTCCGACGGATCGACCTTTTTCGCTCACGCAGGGAGGCACACATGGCACGCTGGATCGGGGCAGTCGGTTGTTTGCTGTTGGTGAATATGGCATCGGCGCAGTTGGCGGAGCATCCAAATCTGGCGGGGCATCCAAGTGAAGTTCGTGCCTCCGAGTTCTCGCCTGAGCCGACGAACGGTAATGCGCTGCTGGTGCAGGAGGTTCCCGTCGTCGCTCAGGAACCTGCCTGTCCGGCTCCCACGCTTCTGAACAATGGGAACACCAGGGTGATTGTGACTGATCCATCCGGTAATCCCGTCAGTCCATCCGGTCCGAATGCCACGCCCGTGTACCTGTATCACACACCGCCGGCTCAGGAGGTTACTGCTGTTGCTCCGTATCCGGTCTATGCGGATGCTGTTCCGCCGCCGGCGGCTGCGTACGAGCCGCAACCGGTAGCCGCGCCAGCGTCCCTCATCACTGAGTTGTACAGCGTGGCTGACCTTGTTGTGGGGCACTCGTCGGGGCCGGACCCCAATCAGGCCCTCATGTCGATGCTCGCCCAGCAGAACGAAGAACTGGCGTTCACTTTGAATGCCGCCGGCGCGGGCGCTGCCGGTGCCCAGCAGGACGTCGCCCTGACGGAACTCGCGGAGACGATCAAATCAGCCTTCGCGCACGAATTTGCAGAGGGAAATGGCACGATCACGCTGCATCGCGGCACGTTCAGCCTGATCGTGCGGCAGAGCGAGAACGTGCACACGCAGATTCGCGACCTGCTGTTGCAACTGCGGCATGCCAACGACACTCAAATCAAGATCTCTATCGAACTCGTCGAGATGGACGAGGCGCGCACGCCGTTCGCCTTCGCTCACAACGGCCAGTCGCTGACAGACGCCGAGGTCGCCGAGTTTCGCGAACTGGCGCAGGCCGGCGAGGCCGAGAGGCTCACGTTCAACGTCACGACCCGCAACGGGGAATGCACGAGTATGCCGGCCTATGGGTTGCCCGGCACATTGACGGCCGTCGCCTCGCACGACCGCCGTGAGGTCCGCCTGCTGCTCGATATGCTCTGGGGGATGGAGATGGGGATGTCGCAGCAGCACAACCACCGCGTCCCCGCCGGCGGCAGCTTGCTGACGATCTTCGAAGTTGATGGCAGCGGTTATGTCGTGCTGCTGAGCGCGGACATTGAAGTGCAGGAAGAGTTGGAAGACGCTCTGTTCGGCCCCGAAGACACAACACTCGTGCCCGCCACGCACACCGAACCCGCGCCGCCGAGCGAGCCGGTCAGCCAGACGCCGGGAACACAGATCCTGACGCAGTCCATGATCGTAGAGGTCGACGGATTGTCAGAGGACTTTTTCGCACAACTTGTGGAGAAATTCGAATGCGTGTCCCTGTCTCCCCCGGAATCTCCCGTACCTGCCGCGGTTATATTGGGATCGGTGACGGGTGACGAACTCGTTCGCGACCTGGCGCAGGAAGTCAGGGTGAGAATCCTCAGCCGGCCGCAGATCGTGTCGCTCAACGGACAGGCCGGGGAGATTCAAATCGGCTCGGTTGTGCCTGTCCTGGAAGGCATCAAGTTCGAGAACGACGTGATCGTGCCCATCGCCCGCAATCAGGAAGTCGGGACGACGGTGAGAATCGTCCCCATTGTCGCCGCCGACGGGTGCATCGAACTGCAACTTGAGGCCGTTCGGACCAAGGTGCTGGATGAAGAAGTGCTTTACTCGACACCGGACCAGACGATCATGTCGCCGATCGTCGATACGGTGGAGGCCCGCGCCACGTTCACGGTGCCCCAGGGGAAAACCCTCGTCTGGTCCGCGCCGCCGACCGGCGGTGCCGAATCCGACGGCTCGACACTGCTGATCTTTCTGACGAGTCAGGTCGTTGGTGATGCGAAACGTGCCGAGTGAATTGCCGATTTCGCGACGGAGAGGCCTCAAGCCTTGGACTTAAGGGAATCTAAGACGGCGGCGCCTGTCTGCAGTTCGGAAGTTGAGAGTCTCAAGGCCGGGGCGGCCTTCAACGGCTGCGGATGAATGGCGGGATCAATCGCGTGCGCCAACAACTCCAGACTGTCCACCAGTCGCGGGCCGGGACGCGAGAAGAATTGCGAGCCGTCGGAAACGTACACGCGATCATTCTGTACGCACGGTAGATCGGCAAATCCAGGCTGGGCGCGCAGGATTGGAAGATCGACGAGAGTGCGTTCGATGTCGAAGCCACAGCAGGAGATCAGCAGCACATCGGGTTGAGCAGCGACGATCTCGCTCCATTGCACAGTGCGGGATCTCTGCCCTTCGACACCGATGACTTCTTCTCCGCCGGCGAGGCGGACCAGTTCGGGATTCCAGTGTCCGGCTGAGAATGGCGGATCGATCCACTCCAGGAGCATCACCCGCGGACGGTGGATGATGGAGCGCGAACGCTCGGCCACGGCGGCCACTCGTGCCCTGAGCCGTTCCACTTCCTCAGCCGCCTGTGATGCGCGATTCGCGTGACGCCCGACGAGCAGCATGCAGTCGAAGACTTCCTCCAGACGCGTCGGTTCGAGGTTGATGACCTGCGGGCGTCCTGGCAGTGAACACGCGGCTGCGTTGACTTCTTCCTCGGCCACCGCGCACACATCACATAGAGCCTGCGTGACGATGAGATCGGGAGCGAGCCGTTCGAGGACCGGCAGATCGATCAAATAGAGGGCGCGCTGCGTCTTGAGCCGTTCGCGTACCAGCTCATCAATCTCGCGGCTCGTCGCATCCTTCGGGATGAGTGTGCGAGTCACCTTCGGCAGTTCCAGCACCGACGCAGGGTAGTCGCATTCGTGCGTCACACCCACAAGCTGCTCGCGCAAACCGAGCCGGCAGATGATCTCGGTCGCGCTGGGGAGCAGGGAGACGATGCGCATGCGCTTGGTCTAGGGATGAGAGAGGACGTGGGCGGTTTGTTCGACATTGCCTGATTGATCGATGCCGAAGACAGTGAGAGTGTTGTCGGCCGACGGCTCCAGTTCGATCGACCAGTCGACGACTCCGCAGTTGCGTTCGTCGATCGTGGCCGGCAAACCATTGACGACGACCGCGTCGATCTCGCCGTTGTCGTG
>JANNSB010000076.1:0-22244 GCA_031402175.1 Planctomycetaceae bacterium | reverse complement strand
CGAGACGGCCGTGCGGAAATGGATTGATGAGGCCGAGATACCGGACGTGTCTCGTAACGCGAAGCTACTGTCCAAGATCCCTCGGGACGTCGTGCGGCGACTGCGTCAGACGACCTTCAGTCCACCTCCGACAAAGAAGGAGCGACTCAGCAAGGAGCGGGTCGGGCTGGTGATCTCGATGATTGGCGAAGCGGCCGATGTTGTTGTCGTGCAGGAGGATCAACGCAACGGCAAGCGGAAGAAGTACGCCAGTGCTCACGACATTCGGCGTGGGTGCGCGAAGCGGTTGATCAACGCCGGCATCTCTGCGGAGACGCTGACGGTGGTCATGCGGCATGGTGATTTCGCCACGACGATGAAGCACTATGACGCGGTGCGTTCCGCGCAGTCGGCGGCTTCGGAGCTGCACGAGCGGCTCAAAATCGAATCCGAAGATCGCGCATTAGTGGGGGGATTAGTGGGGGGACTGTCTGCTCCCTCACAGCTGAGTGCGGAGGAGGTGAGCAAGCTAAAATCTTTGCTCAAAGCACTTTAGAAAGTACCCCCGGCAGGATTCGAACCTGCGACCTTCGGTTTCGGAAACCAGCATCTGGTACAGTCGCAATTGAAGCGCGTTGTGCCGTAAGGCGATGTCTACAGCGTCACTCTTAGAGTTCGCTGTTGCCTTCAATGCTTTCACCGTACAACCAGACTTGAATTCGAAAGGTGCCGCATTGACGACCTCAACTGGCGGTTTGGCACCTCGACTTTCAACGTATGTGTAGAGTGGAAGTAAGTCGTCGAAGTCCCGCAGTATTTGGTCGATGTCGAGTGTATCGATCGAGTTCAGTCGACCGAGAAAAACAAAGACCCCATTTCCAATTCTTTCAGATGGGATTGCAGATGGAGCGTACTCGTCACTTCGCCGTTGAGATTCCCAATGCCACATCCTCATTCGCGTGTATCTGCTTGGAAAAAGCGAGATGAATTCGTTGAACAAACCCACTTGCGGGCGCAGGTCATCAATGTCCGGCAGTGTACGACTTGACTCGAACGAAAACGCGACTCCATGTCGTAGAAGCTTTCCGTCAGAGCCATCGAATCCAATGTTGAACTGGAGCTCGGAACGTCCGCCGTGGTGGAATGCATACGTGTCAAACATAGTCTGATTGCTGAACAGGCTCGTTCCTGGTCGCTTTGAAAAACCCTTGAGTTCCTTACGGAGCTGTTGCAGTCCACCAATCTGATACCGATAAGCATTTGCGTTTAGCTCGATTGCAATTGTGCGAATGTCAGCCATGGCTTGCGGGCGAAAAGTGAAGCGTTGAAGTGCAGAGTACCAGGCTAGACTGTCGTTGAACTTTGTGACACTCAAACTTCGAATCCAATTCAATTTGGCCGCGCGAATTGGAGCGAGCATTTTCGATCTGCTCACGCGCCGCGGATGAGGCGTTCGTTCAGCATGCTTGCCGATCCAGAACCACACCGGACCATCGTCGCCGTCTACCGCAAGCGATCGGTATTTCTTACCGACTCGCACCGACCAGAGTCGGCCCACTCGTTTGAAATGGAGTGACGGATGTCTCGGGTCGGCACGAAGCAATTCATAATTGGCATCAGCCAGTCGCTGCACGGTTGCGGGCAACAGTTCGTAACACGCCCAGAAGTCGGCGGTAGTGTGATGATTCATAGAGGCCGCGTGCGCCCCGCCCGATGTTCGGCCAGCGCGCGATCAGCTAGGGCGTCGAGCTTGCCGTCTCGCTCGTCCTGTTCGATCTGAGCGTCCCACGCGGCTTCGGCCTGTTCGTCGAGCCAGGCGCGCACTTTGGCAATCTCATCCGGCGGCAGCTTGGCGATCGCGGCAGTAATGGCTTCGACGGTGCTCATGGAAACTGATCCCTCATTCAGAACTCAATTGCAATTCTATCGTAACTGCTGCGGTGCCAATGGCGAGAGCCAAATTGCAACTACTCACGGGAAATGATTCGCCGCAACTCGCGAATGTGCTCCACCGTCGTGCCGCAGCAACTGCCGATGATGCGCGTGCCGGCCTGCTGCCACGCTTCCGCCGCCTTGCCGTACGCGACAGGATCGGCTCCGAGTGACGGCTCCCACGTCCCATCGCGCCGCATCCAGCCGGCGTTCGCGCAGGCTCCGATCGCGACGGTTCCCGCCACGGATTTCAGTTGAGCGAGACAACCGTGGACGCGCTCCACAGGGACGCAGTTGACGAGGACACCGTGCACGCCGAGAGGAAGCACCGCCCGGGCTGCGTCCGCGAGCGACTCGCCCGATAGGAGCCGGCCGTTAGAGCCTACGACGAAACTCACCAATGTCGGCAATCCCGTCGCGACCGCTGCCATCGCGGCGATGACAGCCTCGCGGATCGTGACTTGTGTTTCGATCAGCATGAGATCGACCCCCGCCTGTTTCAGATTCCCGGCATGCGCTTGATGTGCGGCGGTCAGCACATCATCGCCCGGCGTGGCATCGGGCGAATAACAGTCAGCCACCGGGGCGATCGAGCCTGCAATCCACGCGCGTCCATTCTTGGCATCGCGGGCAATCTCCACGGCCCGCACCGTCAATTCGGCGGCACGCTCGCCAAGCCCACCTGCCGCGAGGTTAATGGCGTGCGTGCGAAACGTGTTGGCCGTCACGATCTCCGCGCCTGCGTCAACATAGTCGCGATGAATGGCAGTCAGCACATCAGGCGCATCGAGAATTGCGGCGGCCGACCATAAGGGCGACTTCAACTCGACGCCCCGCCGTTGCAGTTCGGTCCCCGTCGGCCCGTCCAGCAGAATGGGTCGTTGGTCGGCGAGTCGGGTGAGGAAGTCGGGCATAATCACGCCATTGTAGCCGCGTCTGTCCCCAGACGCGGAGGCCACGCGAGAAGACGTGACTTGTCCGCCAGGGTCCAACAACGAGGAATACCGTTCTCTTCGCCCCCCGCGTCTGGAGACAGACGCGGCTACAGCAGCGAACGCAGTGTCCGCAGATTGACGGCGTCCATCTCTTCGCCATCGCGTTTTTCCTTCTTCGTCTCCAGGTACATCGGCAGCGATTTGAACCGCCGGTCGTTCAGCAGCCAGCGAAACGCACCGGGGCCGATCTTCCCTTCGCCGATGTGAGCGTGGCGATCGACGCGGGTGCCGAGATCCTTCTTGCTGTCGTTGAGGTGAAACGCCCGCACCCATTCGAGGCCGACCACGTCGTCGAGCTGGGCCATCGTCTGCACACACTCGTCTTCGGTGACGAATGGATATCCCGCCGCGAAGATGTGGCACGTATCGATGCAGACGCCCATCCGCTCGGGACGATCGACGTTCTCCAGAAGGTACGCCAGATGCTCGAACTTGCAGCCGAGACTCGAACCCTGACCGGCCGTGGCTTCGAGCCAGACCTGGGTCTTCATGCCCTTTGTGCGCTGAATGCACTCCTTTACGCCTCGCACGATTCGCTTCAGACCGTCTTCCTCGCTGCCGTCTTTGGCCGCGCCGGGATGCACGACCACGCCGTCGAGTCCCAGGGCCTCGGCACGCTCCAACTCGTGAGTGTACGAATCGACCGACTTCTGCCAGAGCTCATCGGCGGGACTGCCCATATTGATGAGGTAGCTCGCATGGGCGCACGGGTGCTGCAGCTTGTGCGTCTTATTGGATTGTCGAAACAGCGAAACGTCTTCATCGGTGATCGGCTTCGCTCGCCACTGGTTGTTGTTCTTCGTAAAGAGCTGGACCGTCTCCATTCCGAACGCACCGGCGGCGTCGGCGGCTTTGTAGTACCCGCCGGCGATCGACATGTGGGCGCCGAGCAAAGGCATTCGCGACTCGCTTCCTGTGAGTGAGATGGGGAATGCTACTCGGTGATGTCGCGAATGACACGGCAGGGATTTCCGGCGGCGAATACACCGTCTGGGACATCGCGAGTGACGACGCTGCCCGCGCCGATGACGGCCTTCGAGCCGATGGTTACTCCCGGACAGATGATGGCCCCGCCCCCGATCCAGACGTCGGCTCCGATCTCGACGGGCTTGGCGAACTCCTGCTTGCGGCGAAGTTCGGCGTTCATGAGGTGCATGGCAGTGTAGATCTGAACCGATGGGCCGATCAGAGTATAGTCGCCGATACGCACTTCACAGACATCGAGCACGATGCAATTGAAGTTGAAGAACACCCGCTCGCCAAGATGGATATGGCAGCCGTAATCGCAGTAGAAGGGGGGCTGCATCCAGACCGAATCGCCTCCCTGGCCAAACAACTGCTTCAAGGTTTCGCGACGGATTTCCTGATCTGACTCGCGCGTGGCGTTCAAGTCCCAGCACAGGTCGCGGGCACGTTCCCTGAGCGCGACCAACTCGGTATCGAGCGGGTCGTACAACTCCCCCGCGAGCATCTTCTCCCGTTCGGTTCGCATCCGAATCCTTTAACGCCTCGCGATTGAAACTATCAGACGATAGCGTGCCGCCGTCAGTGCACATACCGAAAGTCGACGCTGCACATGATGGCCTGGCAGACATCGGTCCACGAATCGAGTTCCTCGCGAGCTGCCAAAACGTCGGAGATCAGGAATCGCACAATCTGATCACGTTCGGCGAATGTCGGAGGTCGCCCCAGCCCGCGCTGATACAGCAACTCGATTCGCTGACCAGAATCGTCCATCTCGGCGATGAGCCGCGATGCGGCCGCCTGAGCCCGCTCGCGGATGAAGGGACTGTTCATCAGAAACAACGCCTGCGTCGAAAGCGTGCTGACGTTGCGGCGACCGATCGACTGGTTGGGATCGGGGAAGTCGAACACGGAAAACAGATCGGGCATCCGGTTGCGAAAGACCGGCAGATAGGCCGCGCGCCGGCCCACGTCGAACTGATAGCCGTACTCGCTGTCGGTCCCCTCGCGGACGGTGTCGCCGCCTTGAGTCAAATCCAGTTCGCCGCTCAGCGAGAGCATCGCGTCATAGATCTCCTCGGCATCCATGCGTCGGCGCGAATGCCACGACTGCAGCCGGTTTTCGGGGTCAGTGGCTAGTTGCTTATCGGTGGGTTGGCCGCCGAGGCGATAGGCCCGACTGAGGACGATCTCGCGAATCAATCGCTTTGTCGACCAGCCATTGTCAACAAAGCGGCTCGCCAGATGATCGAGCAAATCCGGATGCGACGGCAATTCGCCAGTCGTGCCGAAATTGTCGACGCTCCGCACGATTCCCACGCCGAACAGGTGTTGCCAGATGCGATTGACGTAGACGCGGGCCGTCAGCGGATGGGCGGGATGAGCGATCCACTGAGCCAGTTCCAGCCGGCCGCTGGCATCGTTCGGCAGCGAGATGCCATCCACAGTATTGATAACGCTGAGAACGCCGCGCGGCACAACATCACCCTGATTGTGGGGATTGCCGCGAATGCAAATCGCACAATCGGCAATGGCGTCGGCTTCTCTCACCGAGAGAACCGTCGGCGGCACGGGAGGTGCAGACTCTTCCAATGCTGCTAACGCGGCTTCCCGCTGACTCACGGATGACTCGAGTGTTTCGATGCGATCGAGAATTGCGGAGAGATCGACTTCATCCGCCTCGACGGTCGCTGTCTGTTGCGAATCGGCGAGTGTTGCTGCCGGCGGAGCATCCTCGATCAGCAGAAACTGGATGGCATCGACGATGACATGACCGCTCGTGCCCTCGTTGGAGATCGTCACTTCGGCGAACTGGTCGTTCGTGAAGCGAAATGTTCCGAGCGAAGTAAAGAGACCATCGATGTCGGGCACTTGGCGTTGATCGACCGTCACGATTCGTTCGCCATCGGCCGTCTGCAGGATTACGGGAACATTGGGCGCGCGACTTTCTCCCGGTGTGTATGACATACGGACTTCGTACATGCCGCCAGCCGGCAGGTCGGTGTGAAAGATGATGCTGCGCTCTCCCTTCGCGGCATTATCGTCATGGATGTAGCCGGCGCCGACGTAGGACTTATAGTAGACGGAATCGACCCACGCGCCGGTCTTGACGGCATCGACGTTATCCAGCACGACGCCGGGCAGCGTAGCGGGATCGCTGACGATGCGGCCCGCACTCGAACTGCCGACTGTTGATGCGAATTGCGGAATGAGTTGCACGGAGTCAGCAATCACGACGCCGGTGGCCCCGCGTGTGCTGACGGTTACGACGGCCGTCGCTTCCGACGAAAACTCGAACATTCCCAGGCTGACGAAGGCCCCTTCGATCGGTGCCGGCTGCTGCTGGTCGATCCGGCGTTCATCGGAACCGGTTGCATGTTGGACCACGATCAATGTGTCGGTGCTGCGGTTCTCGTGCGGTGTGTACGACACGCGAACTTCATACGGCCCTGATTGCGGCACCTGGAATGCGTAATCGATCTCCGGAACTTCGACGTCTCCCGCAGCCGACGCGACGCCATTCGCATACAGGTAGCGGGTGCCGACGAACCCCGGAATCGACTGGCTTTCCTGCCATTCGCCGCGGCGCGTGACCCCGCTTGTTGATTCCTCATCAAGCGCCAGGATCGGAATCCGCGAACGCAGTTGAGCCAGTTCCTGACGCGAGGTCTCCAGCTCGCGTTCGAGTGCGGCGACCTGGGCGCGATGCTCTTCAAGATGCTGCTGTACTTCCGGCGGCACTGGCAGCGAACGCTTCACCCAGATCGACACGTTGTCGTGTTCCAGCGTCGTCGTACTGCGGAAGATCCCGGCCAGCGCGTAGTAGTCGGCGGTCGGGATCGGATCGAACTTGTGATCGTGGCACCGGGCGCAGCCGATCGTCATGCCCAGGAAGGCGCGACCCAGCGTATCGAGCTGTTCATCGATGACGTCGTATTCGAGTTGAGTCTTGTCCTGCTCTTCGTAGTTCGTGGGACCGAGGGCGAGAAAGCCCGTCGCGACCGCCTGACGACTTCCCTGCTGATAGTCGTCAAACGGGAGCAGGTCGCCGGCCAGTTGTTCGACGATGAATGTGTTGAACGGCGTGTTGGCATTGAACGACTCGATCACATAGTCGCGGTACTGCCAACTCGTCCCATAGAGCATCGATCGACCGCCCCCCGTCGAGTCGGCATATCGCGCCACATCGAGCCAGTGTCGGCCCCAATGCTCGCCGAAGTGACGTGATGCGAGCAGTGTGTCGACGACATCCGCAAATGCCGCCATGTCGTCACGCGGGTCGTCGATGAAAGCCGCGATTTCCTCCGGCGACGGCGGCAGTCCGATCAGGTCAAAGTAGACGCGGCGGATGAGTGTTCTCCGATCGGCGTCCGTCGCGGGCGAGAGGTCCGCACTATCCATCGCATGCAGCAGAAATCGATCGATGTCGCCGGCGGGCCAATCCGTATGGTTCACGTCCGGCGGCGAATGCGAAACGATTGGTTGGAACGACCAGAATTCCCGCTCACGTTCCATGTCGATGACGCGCGCGGTCGATGCAGCACTTCCTTCGGAGGCCGGCGCGGGCGCGCCCATCGTGATCCACTGCTCGATCAGTGCGATCGACTCATCGGGGAGTTTGCCGTCGGGAGGCATCTCAAGCGATTCATATCTGATCGCCTGTAGCAGCACGCTGTCAGCGGGGGATCCAGGTATCAATGCCGGACCGGAGTCGCCTCCGGTCAGCCAGCCGTCCCGATAGTCGAGCCGCAATCCTCCGCGCAAGATCGCGGCCTCGGCCGAGTGGCATTCGTAGCAGTGCTCGACGAGCAGCGGTCGGATGTGGCTCTCAAAGAACTCGATCTGCTCTGCGGAATACTCATCGCTCGACGGCGATATCGCATCATCTGCCGACACCGTTCCCACAAAGAACAATGACGCCAGAAGGCACAGAGTTGCGACGGTCAGTTGATCGAGTTTCCGCATCGATAATTCGTGATATTTCAGCGGCCATCCGATTGATACGTGCCGACGGGATCGAACGCAATCTCCAGCGTCCACAGGCAGATACGTGCGGTCGAATGGAATTGTCTCCGGTGCGCCCATGATTTGCAGTATTCACTCAGGAAACAAGCGTTCTGCCAATCTGGCATGCACAGCGAGCCTTGGCGAGGATTTACACTTGATCTCTGGGGACGTCACGCGATCAATGGATTCGGCAACTTCACGACGGCCATTGATGACGGCCTCAGACGACACGATGGGAACAACCATGCGCGAGAAAGCACGTTCAACGACCATTCTGTGTATACGCCATCAGGGAACTGTCGCGATCGGCGGCGATGGTCAGGTGACCTATGGGTCGCAAATCCTCAAGTCCGACACCCGCAAGATTCGTCGCATTCTCGACGGCAAGGCGATCGTCGGTTTCGCCGGATCGACGGCCGACGCCTTCGCGCTGCTCGAACGCTTCGAGGCCAAGGCGAAGGACTATCCCGGCAACATCCCACGGGCGGCCACTGAACTGGCCCGCGACTGGCGCACCGATCGTGCTCTCCGCCGGCTGGAAGCGATGATGATCGTCGTCTCTCCCGAACACATGCTGCTCGTGACGGGTCAGGGTGACGTCGTCGCTCCCAGTGACGGCGTGCTGGGCATAGGCTCGGGAGGACAACTGGCGGTGGCCACGGCCAGGGGACTTATCAAGCATTCGACACTCGCGGCGGCCGAGATCGTGCGCGAATCGCTGTTGATCGCATCAGAGATCGACGTCTATACGAATCAGAATATCGTGGTGGAGGAAATGCCGTGTCCGAAATGACTCCCAAGGAAACCGTCGCCCGGCTCGATGAGCACATCATCGGGCAGGATGATGCCAAGCGGGCCGTGGCGATCGCGCTCAGGAACCGCTGGCGCTGGTCGCGCCTGTCAGAGGAACTGCGCGGCGAGATCACACCGAAGAACATCATCATGATCGGCCCCACCGGCGTCGGGAAAACCGAGATTACGCGCCGGCTGGCGGTGCTCACGGGCGCACCGTTCATCAAGATCGAAGCGACGAAGTACACGGAGGTCGGGTATTACGGCCGCGATGTCGAGAGCATGGTCCGCGACCTCGTCGAGGCCGCCATTCACATCGTCCGCGCCAAGAAGCGGACGGAAGTCGAGCTGCAGGCCCGCGAGCGAGCCGAAGAACGCTTGCTCGATCTGCTCGTCCCCGCCCCCGACCGCCGTTCGAAAACGGAACCGGCTGAGGATTGGGAAGCCAAGCACACTCGCGTCCGCGAGAAGTTTCGCGAAATGCTGGTGGCCGGCCAGCTCGAAGACCGCAAGATCGAACTCAAAGTCGATCAACGGCAAATGCCGGTGCAAATCCTCTCCAACATGGGCATGGAACAGATGGATGTCGATTTCCAGAACATATTCGAGAAGATCATGCCCAAACAGCAGAGCAAGCGCGAGCTGTCGGTGGCCGACGCCCGCAACGTGCTGTTCGAGCAGGAGATCGAGGCGTTGCTCGACAAAGGCGTCATCCACGAGCAAGCAATCAAGCTGGCCGAGGATCAGGGCATCATCTTCATTGATGAAATCGACAAGATCTGCGGCGGCGAGGAGTCGCGCAGTGCCGACGTCTCACGGCAAGGCGTGCAGCGTGATCTGCTGCCGATTGTGGAAGGTACCACCGTGCAGACGCGTTATGGCAGCGTGAAGACCGACAAGGTGTTGTTTATCGCGGCCGGGGCTTTCCATCGCACGCGGCCCAGCGACCTGATACCCGAACTGCAGGGACGGTTCCCGATTCGCGTGGAACTGAAGGATCTCACACGAGACGACTTCCTGCGCATCTTGACTGAACCGACCGGCTCACTCACCCGGCAGTACATCGCGCTCCTCGAAACCGACGGCGTCACCATCGAGTTTACGCCGGATGGACTCGCAGCGATCGCCGACATTGCCTGGCAGGTAAACCAGTCGACACAGAACATCGGCGCACGGCGACTGCACACGATTCTGGAACGGCTGCTGGAGGAAGTGTCGTTCCACGCCCCCGACATGCAGGGAGTGCCTTTGAAAGTCGATGCAGCCTACGTCCATCAGCAACTCGACAAGGTGACGCAGCAGGAAGATCTGGCGAAGTTCATCCTGTAGTTGAGATCCACCCAGATGTATTGCCGCTGAGAGCACAGTGCCGAAGGAGGGACTCGAACCCACACGTCCTTTGGGGACACTGGATTTTGAATCCAGCGCGTCTGCCAGTTCCGCCACTTCGGCTGATGTGCTCGACAATCTCGGTGCTTCACCTCGGGGTGGGCCAGAGCAAACTGGGCACATGACCCGGACTCGCTCCGCCCCCCTCGGGTTCGCGGTCGGAGAGTATCTCGACCGAGGCATTGTGTTGCAAGGAGGCTGGAGACCGGCATCATTATTGTCTCAGATCAACCGGCTTCGCATCTCATGTTTAGAGTGGAAGTCGTATTGATGCAGCGTCTCTCGCGATTGCAGGAAATGGACCGCGGATGAAACGGATGGGGCGGATTCCCGCAGATCTGAGATTACCGACCACGTCCGCCACAAGATTTCAGATCCGCGAAGAACCGCGTCATCCGCCGAATCCGCGGTCTCTCTTTAGGATTTGTAAACCGACGCTCCAGCAATCTGAGCCGCGCTCTAGTCCCCCAGGTAATGCGAGAGCCATTCGACTGAGCGGGCGAATGCGTCTTCTGTCAACGGATGGCCTTGGCCGTGATTGAGCAGCCCCAGACGCGGCGGAGATTCATACAGACTGTAGACGGAATGAGCGGCCGCGATGTAGGGCCACGTACGGCGACCGTCGGCCGCGCCGGGGCCTGATTCGCCCCCGATGATGAGCAGCGGCCGAGGGGCGGCGAGAGCCAGCAGTTCGTGATGGTCACGAAGAAAGTCAGGTTCGCGGCAGGCCGGGCCGAGATACCAGGGAGCATCCCAGTTGGTCGATTCGAACGCCACGCCCCCTTCGCTGGCGACGCCGGCGCGAACGCGGTCGTCGAAGGCCATCAGGTAGAGGAGTTCCTTGGCGCCGAGTGAGTGTCCGAAGCCGCCGATGCGTTCTGGATCGACATCGGGCTGCGCGAGCAGCAGCTCGACGCCGCGCTGGGCGTCGTAGAGCATCTTCATCATCCCCAGCGTGTCGGGATGTCGGCGGCGATGTTGCTCGACGGCCTCGTCCAGACTGTCGACATCCTGCCAGAGGAAGCACCGCGGACAGACGACGACAAACCCGGCTTGCGCCAGGGCGAGGCCGGTGTGTTCGTCTTCATCCCCTTGAACTCCCGCGATGGCCTCGATGGTGAGGTCGGTCGTCGGATGCAGTGCGACGATGCCGGGCCGCGTGCCACTGATTAAATCGCGCGGCTTGAGGACGTAGGCCTGCACGCGAATTCCCGGTTCGCCGTTGTACTCGAAGAGCATGCGCGTGATGCCGTCCAACACTTCGGATCGCAGCACGACGGCCTCCAACGCAGGAGGAGTCGGCATCGGTCCGAGGAATTCCAGCCAGGCGTCACGCAGACGAACTCGTTCCTGCTCCCATTGTTCTCGCGACTGGATTGCTTGTCCGTCGGCTGTTTGCAGCAGGTTGCGCAACTCATGTGCCGGCGGCGGCCAGTCGGCAGGGGGCGTGATGACTTCGCTGAGCCATTCGACATCCTGGGCGCGGCCCGCGCTCGGCATGAAAAGTAGAGTGGCGATGATGACGACAAGTAAAAATGTGTCGGTGAGTGTCATCTGGCTGGCAGTCGATGTCGCATGGTTCGTCGGCAGGGAATTCCTCAGCGTGGATATGCCTTTGTACCTTCGTGGAAAGTAGTCGACGAGTATCGCGGCGGCAATCTCCCAAAACTAGCGTGACTTGAATCGAACGTCCAGCAGGACGGCCAGGACCAGTACCGAGCCGCGGACGATCAGTTTGAGTTCGGGGGCGACGGCGAGCAGCGTCATGCCGTTGAGCAGGCTGGCCATGATGAGCGCCCCCAGCAGCGTACCCAGCACGGTCCCTCGGCCTCCTTTCAAACTTGCGCCGCCAATGACGCAGGCGGCGATGGCATCAAGTTCCATCAGTTCACCCACCGTCGTGGTCGACGCACCGGCATAGGCGGTCTGCATGAAGCCGGTGATGGCCACGATGCCTCCCATGATCATGAACGCCAGCGTGACCGTGCGATCGACGGGGACACCGCAGGCGACGGCTGCTTCCTGGAGGTGCTGGTGTTCCGCCGCACTGCATTCGACACTAACGTCGAATCCATCGAGAGTCTCACGAAGCTTGCTCAGGCGCACGCCGAGCTGGACGGGTTGCTGCTCACGGGGGGACTCGATCAGCCCGCCGATCACGGCTGGAGCGATGAGCTGCGCGGGCAGGCGTTGAGCGGCCAGTAGGCGAGCGCGGTCCCAGCATGAGGCGTGGTGCAGAACATCAGGGTGACATCGGTAAATCCCTGATTTGCCGGTGCCACCTTCTCAGCACCAAATGCCCCTGCTATCCTGCATCGTGTCGAGTCACACGATCGGACCGCTGTGTTGCGCATCATCTTCCATCGAGTTATCAGCCTGCTGGCCGCATCGGCCGTCTTGGTGGGGAGTCTACCCTGTGTATCCGTTGCGCACCGGCATGCCCCAGATGACATCACTCACTCGCACGGCCATCACCATCGTGGTGGCACACCGCACGCTCACCACAATCATGGACACAGCCACCGCCATTCTCACGGCGGGGACGGCTCCACCGATACGCTGATCAGTCAGCATCTGGTGCATTGCCATGTGTATTGGTGGGGCTTCCAGTTCACGCTGCCTGGATCGCCGCTGCATCCCGAGCAGGAACCTGATCTAAACCAGTTTGTGACGTACAGTGTGCCGCAGTCGGCCGTGGCCTTTGTGCCGGACGCTATTCCCAGATTGATCGCCGACATCGTCATGCCGGTCGCCGGGCTGGAAACCTCGCCGGTTCCCTCCTGTGCCGCTTCGATTGCGACTTGGCAAAGACCGTTGCCAATTCGTCTGTGTGATACTGCGCGCCGCGCGCGCTCCGGAGTGCTGCTGGTCTAGAGTGGGGCCGCCCCAATCATGCGCCAGTAATCGGCATTCTCATCGCCCCGATGCCCTTGGAGGGAGTTTGGGGATCCCCTGTTTGGCCCAGCGCCGCAGTGTGGAGTTGGTTCCGCTTGTCTAGAGGTGTGTCATGAAGTTGGCAGTTCACGCACAGAAACTCATCGGTCTGGCTGTGTTCGTTGCGATTGCAGCCACCGCGTTCGCCTTACGCGATCGCTGGTTGCCGGCGATCGAGGGGCATTACTTCGCATCGGATGTCAGCGACAGCGGGGAAGAGGAGGTGGTGGGCGGCGAAGAAGAAGAGGAGCAGGCCCAAGTGCTGGAACTGAGCAAGCAGGCGCGGGACAACATGGACCTTGCTACGCGGCCCGTGGAGGTGCGCAACCATTGGAGGAAGATTCAGATCCCAGCCGAGATAAACGATCGGCCGGGAGTTTCGGATCGCGGCGTAACCTCCCCCGCTGTCGGCGTCGTGTCTCAAGTGCACGCCTTTCCCGGAGACACCGTCGGTCCGGGAGAACCGCTCTTCACGTTGCAGATCTTCAGCGAGTACCTGCAGAACACGCAGTCCGAACTCTTCCAGGCCACGGAGGAGATCGCTCTCGTCCAGGCGGAGATCGAGCGGCTGAATGACGCCGCGGCCACAGGCGCAATCTCCGGGTCGCGGATCATTGAACTCAACCAGCAGTTGGCCCGACAGCAGACGCTGATTCAGACCTATCGCCAGGATCTCCTCACGCGCGGCCTGCTGCCGGAACAGGTCGACGATGTCGCGGATGGGACGTTTGTGGCCACGATCGAAGTCGTCGCGCCCCCAGTACAGACAGTCGCCGAAATCAGCGGCGTCGTCGAGCCCGAAGACGTGGTTCAAACCGACGATCAAGGGGAAGGACTGGTGGAGGTGACCGCCCAGGATGAACTGCCGTTCACATTCGAATTGCAGGAACTGTCGGTGGAACTGGGGCAGCAGGTGCAGGCAGGCCAATTGCTCTGCAAGCTCTCTAATCACAGTTCCCTCTACATCGTGGGACATTCCTTCAAGCAGGAAGCCCCCTATCTGGAGCTTGCCGCGCAGGAAGGACGCGCCATCGAGATTGAGTTTGCCGAGGACGACAGCGAACATTGGCCCGCCCATGGTCAGACATTTCAGATTCGCCACCTGTCCAATTCGATCGATACCGACAGCCGGACGTTTGATTTCTTCATCCCCCTGGAGAATCAGTCCCGTGGATATGAATCCGGCGATGAGACATTCGTGGTCTGGCGGTTTCGGCCCGGCCAACGCGCTCGCCTGCACATCCCTGTTGAGGAATTCACCGATGTCATTGTGCTGCCGGCCGAAGCCGTCGTGCAGGAGGGACCGGAGTCGTTTGTGTTCCGTCGGCTGGAGATACTCGAAGACTCGACGCTCTTTGAACGACGGGCGGTGCATGTGGTCCATCAGGACCGCCGGTTTGCCGTGATTGCCAATGACGGCAGTCTGGATCGGAGCGATTCGATCGCGCAAAGCGGGGCGGCCTCGCTCAACCGCGTCCTGAAGGCGCAGACGGCCAGCGGTGACCAGCCGGCTCTGCATGTCCACCCCGACGGCACCGTCCACGCCGCCCACTAACCCCCCCCCCCAGGGCGAACATGCTCAATTCCGTTATCCGCTTTGCGCTGCGTTATCGCATGCTCATTCTCGTATTGAGCGTGAGCGTACTGGTGTACGGCAGCTACCTCGCGACGCAGTTGCCGATCGACGTATTTCCCGACCTCGATCGCCCGCGTGTCATCATCATCACGGAGTGCCCTGGTCTGGCCACGGAAGAGGTAGAGACGCTCGTCACCCAGCCGATCGAGATCGCACTCCTGGGATCGAACGGAGTGCAGGCTGTGCGCAGCCAATCAACGTCCGGCCTCAACGTGATCTATATCGAGTTCGACTGGAACATGGAGATCAGGACCGCCCGCCAGACGGTCCAGGAGCGGCTGTCGTCGCTGGAAGGGATCCTGCCGGAAGGCATTCGGCCGCAGATGACGCCTCCGGCATCGATCATGGGGCAGATCGTGGTGGCCGGCATCTATCGCCAACCAGGCCCGACCGGCGGCCTGCTGTCGCCGATCGCCGAGACCGAATGGATGGCGGAACTCGTCGAACTGGAAGAAGACGCGACGGAAGTCCGAGTGTGGCTCCCCAGAGATCGCCACGCGCCCGAGACCTGGGAACAAGTGGCACCCGAGCAGATCGTCTGGACCACCGAGGAACCTACCACGACCGACCTGACCGAGACGGCCAGTGTGACGCTCCTGATTGAGGGTGAAGAACACACCGCCGAGTTCCACACCGAGGCGGACCAGGAGATGTCGCTGAGAACCATCTCCGACTGGGTCATCCGTCCGCGTGTTCTCAAAACCACGGGGGTCGCTGAAGTGTTCCTGCAGGGCGGGGACCGCAAGCAGTATCAGATACTGGTCGACCCCACGGCGCTCCTGGAATATGGCGTCACGCTGCAGGACGTCGAACAGGCCCTGGCGGAGAGCAACATCAACACCAGCGGCGGCTTCGCGGTGACGGGTGAGACAGAGCGGCCGATCCGTGTGCTGGGCCGGCTGGGGCCTGATTCCCGCGTGGTCATCGAAGACCTGGGCAAGATCCCCGTGCACACGACTCATGAGCGCGCCATTCTGCTGAGCGAAGTGGCGCGAGTCGATGAAGGGCCGCAATTCAAGCGGGGTGACGGAAGCGTGAATGGCCGGCCGGGGGTGGTATTGACGATTGTGAAGCAACCGCACGTCGATACTCGATCGCTCACCGACGGCATCGCAGCGGCGCTCGAAGAATTGGAGGCGTCGCTCCCGGCCGACATCATCGTGAACTCCGAGCTGTTTCGGCTGAAGAACTTCATCGATCGCGGCATTTTCAACGTGGCGGAGGCGCTGGTCATCGGGGCCACGCTCGTCATCATCGTGCTGTTTTTGTTTTTGCTGAACTTCCGCACGACGTTCATCACGCTGACGGCCATTCCGCTGTCGCTGGTCATCACGACCCTCGTGTTTCGCGTGCTCGGCTATCTCACCGGAACCCCGCTGTCGATCAACGTCATGACGCTCGGCGGCATCGCCGTCGCGATGGGTGAACTGGTGGATGATGCGATCGTCGACGTGGAGAACATCTTCCGGCGACTCACAGAAAACAACTCGCTGCCAAATCCCAAGCCCGCCATCCTCGTCGTCTATGACGCGAGCCGCGAGATCCGTAGCGCCATCGTGTTCGGCACGGCCGTCGTGATCCTGGTCTTTTTGCCGCTGTTCGCGTTGTCGGGGGTCGAGGGGCGCCTGTTCACGCCGCTCGGCGTGGCCTATATCGTTTCGATCCTGGCCTCGCTGGTCGTTTCGCTGACGGTGACGCCGGTCCTCTCGTACTATCTGCTGCCGCAATCGAAGGCCACTCACCGCGAGCACGACAGCTGGATGGTGCGGCAACTCAAATCGATTGCCAGCCACTTGATCCGCTTCAGTATGGCGTATCCCCGGATGCTCCTGATCGCGACCTGGCTGACACTGGCGCTGGCGGCCTGGGAAGTGTCGCATCTGGGGCGGGACTTTTTGCCTCCCTTCGACGAAGGAAGTGTGCAGGTCAACGTCACGCTTCCGCCCGGTTCGTCCCTGGAGGCATCAAATCAGGTCTCCGAAGTCATCGATGCCCATTTCCGTGATATGCAAAAATCGAGCGACAACCCGGACGGTGAGATTCTGAACTTCGTGCGTCGTACAGGACGTGCCGAGATGGATGAGCACGCCTCCCCCGTCAACGTCGGTGAGTACATCCTGAGCATGAACCCCGAGATTCATCAACACCGCGAGGAACTGCTCAAACAGTTGCTGGATGACCTCAGCTCGGAAGTGCCGGGGGTCGACATCGAAGTCGAACAGCCGCTGGCGCACCTCATCAGCCACATGATCTCCGGCGTCTATGCGCAGATCGCGATCAAGATCGTGGGAGACGACCTCAGCATGCTGCAGCAGTTGGGGGAGGAGGTTCGAGGGACGATTCAGACGATTCCCGGAATCACACCACCCATCGTCGAGCCGATCAAGCAGACGCCGGAACTCCATATCCGCCTGCGGCCGGACGATCTGGCCTTTTTCGGCCTGACGCGGGCCTATGTCGCCGAGATTCTGCAGACCGCGCTGCAGGGAGAGGTGGTCTCTCAGGTGCTCGAAGGGGAGCGGCGATTCGATCTTCTGATTCGGCTGGAGGAAAGCTACCGCACGGATTACGCGGAGCTGGGTCGACTAAGAATTGATCTGCCCGGACAGAGCGGCCAGGTGGAACTGCGCGAACTGGCCGACATCGAGGAGGGGGAGGGGCCTAATGCTGTCCTGCGCGAGAACGCGCGCCGCCGGATGGTGATTCGCTGCAACACCCAGGATCGGGATCTGGCCAGCGCCGTCGCCGAAATTCAGCAGCGGGTCGAGGCCGAAATCACGCTGCCGGAAGGCTATTACATCGAGTACGGCGGCCAGTTTGAGAGTCAGCAGCGGGCTACCAACTTAATCATGGTGCTGGCCGGCATCTCGGTCGTGGGGATGTTCGTGGTCCTGATGCTGCTGTTTCCTTCGGTCAGGATCGTACTGCAGATTCTGAACGCGCTCCCGACCGCCTTCATCGGAGGCGTGCTGGCGCTGGTGATCACGGGGCAGGAACTGACCGTGGCCAGTCTGGTCGGGTTCATTTCCTTGGGAGGCATCGCGGTCCGCAACGGCATCCTGCTGGTGACGCACTACTTCCACCTGATGAAGGAGGAAGGCGAAGAGTTCACAAAAGAGATGATCATGCGGGGGAGCCTGGAGCGGCTCGCTCCGGTGCTGATGACGGCCATCACGGCCGGCATCGGGTTGATTCCGCTGGTCCTGGGGGGCCTCGAACCGGGGCGTGAGATTCTGTATCCGGTAGCCACGGTCATCCTGGGAGGGTTGATCACATCGACATTCTGCGAGTTCCTGATCCATCCGGGGCTGTTCCTCGCGTTCAGCGGCCAGGACGCCGCCCGACTCGCCAAACAGAAGGAGTCCGAAACAGACTTTTTGCATTGAACGTTCCCATGTTTGAAGTTTTCTCGCGACGCTGTGCCGCGAGTAGTTCCGACAGAGTTCGGCCGACGGCCGGACACATCACCTTGTGCAATGGAGTAATGACATGTTGAATTCTTTGAAGTGCCTCATGACGTTCGCCGCCCTCGGACTGTTCGCTCTGACGGGTTGCAGCGGGGACGATGAAGCCGATGACGCTGATTCGTCGACTTCGTCCACCGCCGGCAGTCCCGATGCGGACGGCGCCGACGAAGACCACTCGCATACTGGCCCCGGAGGGCATACCCATGGGCCAGACGATTCCCTGGTCTGGGAAGACACGCAGACGGTCGGCGAACTGGAAATCAAACTCGGACACCACGCAGCGAAACTCCATGCGGGCTCAACAGTGGAACCTGCCGTGTCCATCACACGGGGTGGAGAGGCCGTCGCCGATGCCGAGGTCTTCAATTCGCTGCTCGCCGTCGACGAAGAGGTACTGGCCGAGGAAGTTCCTACCATCTATGAGCCCGAGACTCCGGACGAGCCGGCCCATTACGCCCAGGGCGAACTCGCAATTCCGGACGACGTGAGATCCGTCATTATTCGCTTTCGCATCGTCGCCGACGGCGAAGAGACAACCTACGACACAGTGGTGCCCGTGGAGGCTGCGGAAGCGGAATAGTGGCGAGAGTTGACCCTGTGCGTCAGTGATCCGTATGATCGAACTTCATCACGTAGCCGCCTTGGGCGTAACGACTTATACCCGAGGCGGTTTTTGCGTGATCTCTGCAACGCGCCGCTTGCCTCGCTGATTGGCCTCTGCCAGTCGACGTCCTCGACGAACTTCCCTCATGCTGAATAGGTGGTGCCCATGTATCTGGTCATCAAGGTGTTGCTGACCGCCGGCCTGGTGGTCGCGGTGTCCGAGGCCTCCAAACGCAGCACTTTTGTGGGCGGCATTCTTGCTTCGCTGCCGATCGTATCCGTGTTGGGAATGATCTGGTTGTACGTCGACACCGGCAGCACCGCGAAAGTGGCCGATCTGTCTCGGAGCGTATTCTGGCTCGTGCTGCCGTCGCTCCCTTTCTTTCTGCTGCTGCCATATTTGCTGAAGCGCGACTGGAGTTTCACGCTGAGTCTGGTGTTGTCCACGGTCGTGATGGTGGTGCTGTACTTCGTCATGGTGCAGCTGCTGCGAAAGGCCGGCGTTGAATTGAAGTGAGACGGCATGTTGAAAGATGCGTCGCCAGTTCACTTCCAGCAGCCATCCATTCCCGTGGATCGGCTCGCGCCTGGGCAGATAGAGCGGCGTCCCCGGCTCTCCGCCCGACGCGGCGTCATGGCACAGGATGCCGTCGAAGTCGAACGCCGCGACGCTGGTCACGAAGCGGTTCGTGACCATGTTTTTTCTCCATTCGAGGCGACGGCGATGCCGCATCACGGCCCGGTCACTTCGAGTTGAACGCCTTGAGTCGCGTTGCGATCGAGAAACAATGCCCGTTGCCCGCGCGTCCCCTGATGGATCGCCTTCGCCGTGGGAAGGCCCTGTTCGGGCAGATCGTGAAACGCCTTTCCGACATCATCGACCTTCAGGCAGAAGTGATGCAAGCCAGGGCCATGCTGTCGCAACCAGTCCCGTAACGGATGATCTTCCGTCAATGGCTCTACCAGTTGCAGATGCGTGTTACCGAGATCCAGATGCGTCAGTCGGATCGCACCGTTGTTGACGACTTCGCTGAACAGCACTTCGAGTCCGACCTGATCGCGCCAGATTGCCAGTGCGGCCTCGGTGTCGTCGACGACAATCGCCAGATGGTCCAGAGCGCGAAAAGTGGGGTGTTGCATCGAAATCTGTCCTTTTGACTCTTGATCAGGCAGGTTTCAGCACTGCATCCAACAACACAAGGGGTGTGTTGTCGAGAGCCGCGACGACTGCCGTGACATGAGCCGGTATCCCAAAGTGGTCGTGCTGTGAGATCTCTCGCACTTCCCCGCCCATGCGGATCGTACCTTTTCCGCGAACCACCGACACGGCACAAAAGCGATCCATCTCCATCGTCAAGCCGCGAGGCGTCACGCGTGAGACTGATAACTCCAGGCCGCCCACTCCATCGCGATCCGTCAACCGGGCGGGAATGATCGGGTAGCGAACGGCGTGAGGCTTCGCCGCCGCGGCATCGATCTCACGCTCCAGAAAGATCGTTCCGTTCAGCTCCCGACTCGTAGGAGACTTCGTGCGGAGTTGTTCCAGCGGCATCGGCGACGGCTCGACATCGAGATAGACGCCCCAGCCACCGCGAAGCTGTGAACCAAACACGAAGGGCACATGATGAGTCTGCGTGCCGATGTTGCTGTAGCCGTGCCGATGTCCCGGCGGAATCGGCATCGCGTAGCCTTCGCTCACTTCGGCCTTGCAGTCGCCGAGCACTGTGTAGCCATGAATGGGACTATAGCCGAGATGAATCTCCACCCCGGCATGATGCAAATGAAACGGAACGTCACTGCGCTCCCCCGCCAGCCACGCGAGATTCCAGGAGTGATGGTCCCCATACACCAGCGGCACGATGACTATACCGAGATTGGGAACGACAAAAGTACCCTGCCCGGGTGCGTGAGTGTCGGTCGTCAGATAGATGCCATTGCAGCCTGTGATGGCCTGCATGTGTTCGAGGAATTGGCTGCCGATGAGGGCAATCTGCGAGTCGTGCGACGATTTGCCGGCCGCGTCGAGTGCATCCACAGCCCTCGCGACGAGCGTGCTGTAGCGATGAAACGTCGAGATCAATGCGCGTTCATCCGCCGGGACCGGATCCATGCTGCAGTTCGTCAGATCGCTGAGTGATTCTCTCGCGCGCTGCAACTCCAGACTGCTCATTGCATCTTTCACATCGATCTCATCCAGCGCAACTCGCGTGGCATGAAACGCCCCGATGACGTGCAGGCGAAACGCGTAACAATAAAGTCGTGCCAGAATGACATCCCGATCCGAGATGCCCTCAACCGCCCGTCCGCGCTGATGGCTTTCGTGAGCCATCACACATAGGCCGCGATAATTGTCATGCAGCTTCAAGCGTCTGCTGCTCCCTGCAGGATCCATCCTGTTATCCTTCTTTTCGCTGCAAGAGGTCGAGCGTCTGTTGTACCGAGCGCAACATCAGGTTGATGTCGGCTCCCAGAGCGATCATGCGAAATCCCTGTTCGCGTCGGCTCAACGCCTCGTCGGCGCTCCGTGCCAGGATGCCGCTGGAGATCCCCTTGTTGGTGGCGGTCTGGAGCATCCTCAGAATCGTGCCGGCGACGTTGCCTCCTTCCCATTGTCCCAGATGGCCGTAGCTGGCAGACATATCCGCCGGCCCGAAGAAGATCGCTTCCAGACCCTCGACGGCTAATATCGCCTCGAAGTCCTCCACCGCGCCGCGAGTTTCGAGCAACGGGATCAGCAGCGTCTCTGCATTGGCCCGGCTCAGATACTCCTGAAACTGCAAACCCCACTTGACGCAGCGCTCTCCGCCGACCCCGCGCACGCCGCGCGGTGGGTAACGCCCCCAGCGATAGACCGCCGCGGCTTCTTCCGCGCTGCTGATCATCGGCACGATCAGCCCATCGGCTCCGAGATCCAACGCGCGTTGAATCGTTTCCCGTCGAGCTTCCGCCACTCGCACAATGGCGGCCGTTCCCGTTCCGCTGGCCACTCGAATGTGATCGATCACATCTCCCCAGTCGAGATGGCCGTGCTCCATCTCGATCACGACCCAGTCGAGACCGAGCGTAACCGCGGCCTCTGTGACATTGGGACTCTCAACAGTCACCCACATGCCATAGGTTGTTTTGCCATCCTGGAGCTTACGGCGGAGGGGATTCATCGCGCTGCTTGATGAGTTTTGAAGATCGACGGCAGGATTCAAACCTGCGACCTCTCGGAGGATACTTCGCTCGAAGTCGGTTTTCACTCATGAGCGGTCGACAAGTCACGCGATTGGGACAAGTCCTTGCGGCGGCGTTCCGAACCCGTCACTCGCCGCGTATCTTCCGCACCGCGTTCGCCAGCTTCCTCATCCCTTCGCGAATTCCTTCCGGAGGCTGCACGCCGAAGCTGAGGCGCATCTGGCTTCGCGGGCGATCGGGCATGTCGCTGGGATAGCTCAGTTCGCCGGGGACGTACATCACTCCTTCATCGTGGACGGCCGATGTCCAGAGCGGAGTATTGAAGCCGGTGGGAATCTCATGTGACAGCGTCATCCAGACGTAGAG